>JAWXCP010000002.1:0-67008 GCA_034408685.1 Hyphomicrobium aestuarii
CCCGCATGCAGCGCTAACGCCCGCCGCACGCTGCCACCCGCAAGCCGCTGGAGGGCGGGCCAATCGCTGTCCTTGGGCAGTTTGCCGCCGCCCGGTTTGCCGCCTCCGGCACCATCTTCGGCTTCCAGCGCGTCGGTTGCCGCGCGGCGCAGATCCTCATCCGACAGCGGCGCCAATGGCATCAACCGGCACCGGGAGCGGATGGTCGGCAACAATCGCCCAGGCTCGCTTGTCAGCAGCAGGAACACCGTGCGCGGCGGCGGCTCCTCGAGCGATTTCAGCAACGCGTTGGCAGCGTTCGCGTTCATGTCGTCGGCGGTATCGACAATGACCACGCGCCAATTGCCGTCTTCCGCGCCAAAACTCAGAAACTGGCGCAGGCGGCGCACTTCGTCGATGGTGATCGAGGCGGCGAAGCGCTTGTCCTTGGCGTTGTAGGGCCGCCGCAGCAACAGCAATCCCGGGTGAGACAGCGCGCGGACCTGCCGGCTACCGCTGGTTTGGGATGACACCGCAAGGCTGCGCCCGGTGCGGTCGCGTTCGTCAGCTGCGGAGAGGGCGGCGCGGGCAAAACGCCAGGCCAAGGTGGCTTTGCCGATACCCGCCGGGCCGGACATCAGCCAGCCATGGTGCAATTTGCCCGACACCAAGCCAGTGGCGAGTGCTGCTTCGGCGTCCAAGTGGCCGTAGAGCTTGGCTGTAAACCTCGGATGCGGCACGCCGTCGAGGCGGTCGGCCTCGGGTAATGGCTCGAAATCCTGAACGACCGCCGCGCGCGCCATCAGGACAGGTCCGGGCGGGCAGGCTTCAAACGATAGGCCGCCGTCACGGCCTGCCAAACGTGTGCGGCCACTGTATCCGGGTCTGCGCTGGCGTCGATGATCGAGCAGCGCTCTGGCTCCGCCCGGGCGATCGCCAAAAACCCCTCGCGGAGTTTGCGGTGCCACGCGAGGTCGTGGCCTTCGAAGCGGTTGGTGGCTCCGCGCGCGGCCGCCCGCGCCAACCCTGCGGCCGGGTCGAGATCGAGGATCAGAGTCAGGGCTGGCCGATGCGGTTCGATGGTGGCGGCTTCGAGCGTGGCGATCAACCGGGCGTCGATCCCACCGAGCGTGCCCTGATAGACGCGCGTCGAATCCGTGAACCGGTCGCAGACGACGAACGCCCCGCGTGCGAGTGCTGGCGCAATCGTAACGGCGACGTGCTCGGCGCGGGCGGCGGCAAACAGCAGGCATTCGGCAACCGGGGATGCTGGATCGTGGGCCAAGACAAGCCCGCGGATCGCTTCGGCCAATGGCGCCCCGCCCGGCTCGCGCGTCAGAACAACATCGAGGCCAAGCGTGCGCAAATGCTCAGCCAACCGCCGCGCCTGGGTTGACTTGCCGGACCCTTCGCCGCCTTCGAGCGTGATGAAACGCCTGACCATAGTAAGACCGTCCTGCTCGCACCGTTGCTGGTGCCTCGCTGGGTGCCGGATGTGTGGCAGACAGGGAAGCATTTTTTGCGTTACGGCGTAACGGAACGGGCGTAACGGAACGGCTAGCCGATCCGAACAGCACGTGGTTTAAGCCCTCCGCCGTCAGGAGCATCCCATGCAGCATGACATCGTCAAAGACTACTACGGCAAGGTTTTACAGACCACGGCCGATCTTCAAACGTCTGCGTGCTGCACCGCTGACGCGATGCCAGCCCACATTCGATCCCTTGCGGCAAATGTCCACGACGGGGTTACCGCCAAGTACTACGGCTGCGGGTTGGTTACCCCGAGCGCCATGGCTGGCCTTCGCGTTCTCGACCTCGGTTCTGGCTCCGGCCGCGACGCTTATATTCTGTCTCAGCTCGTCGGGCCCACTGGCGAGGTCGTTGGCGTCGACATGACGGACGAACAACTGGCGGTGGCGCGAGCCCACGTCGATTGGCACACCACGCGGTTCGGGTTTGCCAAGCCCAACGTCCGCTTCCTCCAAGGCTACATCGAGCAGCTCGACGCGCTTGGTCTCGAGCCGGCGAGCTTCGACGTCGTCGTCTCGAACTGCGTGATCAACCTGTCGGTCGATAAACCAGCCGTGCTGAAAGGCGTGTTCGACCTGCTCAAGCCGGGCGGCGAACTTTATTTCTCCGACGTTTATGCCGACCGCCGCATCCCCCACGCACTCGTCCAGGACCCGGTGTTGTATGGCGAGTGCCTGTCTGGAGCGCTTTACTGGAACGATTTTATACCGATGGCCAAGCGCGCGGGCTTCCACGATCCGCGGCTCGTCACCAGCCGGCCAATCGAGGTGCTCAACGCGGCTGTTAAAGCCAAGCTCGGCGTGATGAACTTCTACTCAGCCACCTACCGGCTGTTTAAACTCGCCGGGTTGGAAGCCGCCAACGAGAACTATGGTCAGACCGTCGTCTACCAGGGCACGATCCCCGAACAGCCGAGCGTGTTTGAACTCGACGATCACCACAGTTTCGCGAAAGCCAAGGCAATCGGCGTGTCGGGCAACACGTGGCGCATGCTCAAGGACACGCGGTTCAACGCGCACTTTGAGTTCATAGGGAACTTCGAGACGCATCACGGTATCTCGCCCGACGGCGGCGCCAATATTCCGTTCCAAGTCCCAACAGCCGCCATTCCTGCGCGGGGAAACTGCTGCTGATTTCTGGCGACTTTGGCCCAGCCATTGTCGCTCAACAATCTCCAAGCGCGCATCACGTCCATCCTGACGCCTATCCCAATCGCCGAACCTTGAACGGCAGGCCGCCGCGCGGGGTGAGCGTGACCGTCGCGTTGAGGCCAGCGGGCAACGGGCCGACGTACTCGGGCTGGAACCGGCGCAGCATGACCGCGAGCGCCAGCGTATTCTCGACCTGGCTCATCGCCCCGCCGATGCACGAGCGTTTACCAGCACCGAACGGGATATAGCTGAGCTTGACCTGCTTTTTGGCAGCACCCGCCATCCAACGTTCGGGGCGGAATTCCTCCGGCTCGTCCCAGAATTTCGGATTGTGGTGTGCGCCGTAGCTGAACACGACGATCCGGTCCCCGGGTTTGACGGCCTTGCCGCCGAGCGTGTCGGCCTCGGTTGCGACGCGGATCAAACCCCACACCGGTGGATAGATGCGCATCGTCTCCTGAATGGCGGCGCGGGTATAGGCGAGGCCGGAATAATCAGCCGCTGTCGGCCGGCGGTCGCCAAACACCGCCACGCTTTCGGCGCGGATGCGGTCGGCGATTTCGGGCGACTTTGAAATCTCGTAGAGCGACCACGCCAGCGTGAGTGCGGTCGTCTCGGTGCCGGCCCAAAGATATTGCTTAATTTCGTCGATGGCCTGCGCCTCATCGAACTCCGGCACATTCGGATCGGCGACGACGTCCTGGATCAGCCGCAGCAGGGTCCGCTCGCGGTCTTCTCGCGGATCGGATGCAATGACGGATGGAGGCACCGCGTGCCACACCTCCATGGCTTTGGCGGCGTCTTCCCCGGTCAGCTCGACAAACTCGCCGGATTGCTCACCGGCTTGCCGCTTGAGCCGGATTTCCTTGTGGTTCAGCACGTCGGTGTAGGTCTTGACGCACTTGAACACGACATGGGGGTTGAACGGCATGTCACGGTCAAATAGCGCCTTGCAGATCATATCGGCGGCCAACGTCCAGGTCTGCTCGACCATCTCGAACGTCTCACCACTGTCGGCGAGGCCCTCCCACAGGTCCATCTTGGCGTCGATCGCCTGCAGGAAATAAGGGATGTATTCGGCGAACATGTCGGGATGGAACGCTGGCTGTTGCGGCATCCGGATCTTCTGCCAAAGCGCGCCGTCATTGGTGATCATCGACTTGCCGAAGATCGGTTTCAGGCCGTCGAAATATTTGATGTAGCTGTCGGCCTTGGTGACCAGCACGTGCTTGAACAGTTCGGGCTCTGTGAGGAACAGCACGCGCTGATTGCCGATGTTGATCGAAATCACCGGGCCGTAGCGGTCTTGAAGCTGCAACAAGCCGGACATCGGATTGACCGTGTTGCCGCGCTGAAGCGCCGACAACTTGTACCAGATGGTATCTTCGCCAAGCCCCTCGGTTGTCGCCGCGCCGTCGGTGCGGATCGCATCGCTGCCGATCACGTCGTCGGCCCGGGCAACGGCTGGAGGTTCAGCGGTCTGATCATGGCGCCCGGCCAGTGAATAAGGCATCGCTCTCTCCAGTCTCGAATGTTCGTCGCAACGGCGGCTCTCACGTTAAATCTACCGCGCGGAGCAACTGCAGCCGACCCGGAGGTCTGGGCTTAGTCCTGACCGTTGCCATTCGTCCATGCGACGCAACAAGACACAGTGAACGGGTCGCACCGGATTGCCGATCAAGCAGAGCCCATGACCGCTTTCAAGGCTGCGGCATGGGCGGCGAGCACAGCCGGGTCTTCCATTTTCCCGGTATGCGCACGAAGGCCCTCACCTTCGTAGCGCGGAATAACATGCACGTGGAGGTGGAATACGGTCTGCCCCCCGGCGGGCTCGTTGAACTGCATGATTGAAATGCCGTCGGCCTGAAACGCCCGTTTGGCACACTGGGCGACCGTTTGCACGAGCGGCATGAGGGCAGACAACACGGCGGGATCGGCGTCCAGCACGTTGCGGCTAGCAGCCTTCGGCACGACGAGCACATGCCCCTTCGACTGTGGCATGACATCCATGAACACGATGGCCAGATCGTCCTCGTAAACAGCATGGCAGGGGATTTCGCGGCGCAGAATTTTAGCGAAAATGTTGCTTGTGTCGTAGGTCATGCTACCCTCGGTTGAAACGGCAATTTTATCGTGATCATGCCACAATCGGGCCGATCCTGAGATGTACCGAGTGCTAACATGCCGGTCGGCGTTTGAAATCGTGGAAAATTTCGCACGTCGGCTGTAGCGCTTTCGACATGCCGTGCGTACGTAACTAGCGGCGGAACATAGTGTCGGACGCCTCGCTGGACCTCGCTGGAGCATATCATGAACCGCATCGCACCTGACGCGTCATGCCGAAAAATTGGCGGTCTTGGCTTAGGCTTCTACGCCCCCGCAGTCGCGCTGCTACTAAGCCTGATGGCGCCTCCCGCGTTCGCTGACGCCGACGGTCTGGCTGGCCGATGGAGCGGCAACGGGTCGGTGATGCTGCCATCTGGCGCAACAGAAAAAGCCCGGTGCCGCGCGACGATCCGCAAAGCTGGCAGCCGCGAATTTACCGTGGATGCAACGTGCGCGACAAGTTCGCTCAAGGTCTCGCAGGTGGCCAAGGTTCAGGCCAGCGGCGCCAACCGGTTCTCGGGTGAGTTTCTCAACGCAGAATACAACATTACCGGAACGATGACGTTGACGCTGTCTGGCAAGACGCTGAGCGCGGCTTTACGCGGCGGCGGTGGAACGGCGTTTTTCACGCTCGCCCGCTGACGCGTGCGCAAGCTCAATGGCGTAGCGCGGCCGACGGAGGTCTAAAACCGCAGACTTCATCGGCTGAGCGATCCGATACCAGCGTGATACGAATCCGTGGTATTTTCCAGAATGCGCCATCTTCGCAGTGGCTTCCGGTTCAGGCACGGTTCAGTCCCAGGGCACTAACCTGCATCCTAAGAGATCAGGAGGCCGCGGGGACGCGCGGAAGATTGCCATGTACGATGATTGGAACACGCACAACTCCAACGGCCGAACCCGTCACGATCCGCTCGGGGCGTTGAAAACGGCTGGCCTCGTCGTAGTTCTGTTTGGTGCCATGTTGGTCTCCGCGATGAGCGTGGCGCGGGCACAGACATCGGCAGGGGCGGACGCATCGTGTGCGCCCGGCTGCCGGACGCAGCACAACGCGTGTCGGCTTCAGTCCAAGGGCGCGCCGCGTTGTGATGGTGAGCTGCAAGCTTGCGTCAATCGTTGCATAGCCCTGCGTCAGGCTCGCGAGGCTAAGGACAAGTCGGCGTCCTCGCCCGCACCGCCCTCGCCCGCCATGCCCTCGCCCGCCATGCCCGCGTCGGCAAGGTCGCTTGCAACCGCGCCTAAACACTGAGGCGCCGCAATCTTATCTCGTTGATTTCGTCGCCGGCAGCTCAGCCAATAACAAACACCGCCAGATGAATCGGACCGTGGGCACCCATCACCGGGATCCCGCCAATGTCGGCCGTCCGGGATGGCCCTGAAATGAAATTGAGCGTGCGTGGCATGACGCGGTCACCCAGCGTCTTTCGGACCAGATCAAACGCCTCTTCGTAGGCGCCAACCAGCATCGCCGCCTCCAACACCACCAAATGCGTATCGGGCAGAAAGCTCAAGCTAACCGGGTTGTCTGGACCAGAGGCCAGAACCAGCGTGCCGGTCTCAGCCGCCGCGGCAACCGCGTACGACAGCGTAACAGTGTCGGTTGCCGGTTCCGCGCGCCCCAGCTTAACTGTCATCGCTGACACCGTGTTCCACGGCAAGTCCCGCAGGCGCGGGTCGTCGCCCATCCGTAAGGTTAGCGGCAAGTTCTGGGAACGCAGATACTCGGCTATCGCCAGCGGCACACCGGCAAGGTCGGCGACGTCGATGACGCTGGCCTTGCCGCGGATCAGATAGCTGGCGAACTGGGCGCGCAAATCAGCCGACGGTAACGTCGCGCGCGCTGGCAACAGATGCCGCCGCCGCTCCGCGATCCGAAGGTCTACAACCGCCTCTCGCGGATCGGCACGCCCCCCGGGCACGTCGAGGGCTTTGCGCACGTTCGCCAGAATGCGGTCTCGGGCCCCAGGGCCCGGGCCCGCCGACTGGCCGTTCATCGAGCGCGTGTCAGACATCTGGCGCGAGCCCCTTTTGCTGTTCAGCCCACAACTGTTGGAACGTGCGGCCCTGCGGGGCTGGCAGATCGCGGTGCTTGGTCCACCCACCGGCGAACGGCAGCGAGCGGAACCCTCCCCGGCCACGGCCGAGCGCGCCAAGCGTGAGGGCGGCAAACCGCGCCGCGAGGTGATAGGCCCACGGCCGTTTGGCGAGCCCGGCCCACGTCCTGAGCCCGGCTTTGGCGAGAAAGGTCTGGTGGCCTTGGCGGAACTCGGCCTCGCGCCATTTGCGCATAAGGTCGGGTAATGGGATTTTTACCGGGCAAACGCTGGCACACGAACCGCAGAACGTCGACGCCCCAGGCAGATGGCGGCCACTTTTTACGCCAAGTTGAGCTGGCGTCAGCACGGCTCCGATCGGGCCGGGGTAGACCCACCCATAGGCGTGTCCACCGATCGCGCCATAGACCGGGCAATGGTTCATGCACGCGCCGCAGCGGATGCAGCGCAGCACGTCGCGGACCTCGCTGCCGAGCATGTCGGAACGGCCGTTGTCGAGAATGACGACGTGATACTGCTCCGGCCCGTCGGGATCGGCGGCACGCTTCGGGCCGGTTGAAAACGTGACATAATTGGAGATGTCCTGGCCTGTCGCCGACCGCGCCAGCAATCGCAGCAGCGGCGCCACATCTTCCAGTGTCGCGACGACCTTTTCGATCGACGTGATGACGATGTGGACGCGGGCCAACGACTGCGTGAGGTCGCCGTTGCCTTCGTTCGTCACGATCACCGTCGAGCCGGTTTCAGCGATCAGAAAGTTCGCCCCCGTGATGCCGACATCCGCGTCGATGTAGTTCTGCCGCATGATGGCGCGTGCCTCAGCCACCATCGAGGCGGGGTCCGGAAGCGGGCGATCCTTCGGCAGGTGCGTATGTTTTTCGCGGAATTCGGCTTCGACCTGCTGCTCGGTCAGGTGGAGCGCTGGAACGATGATGTGGCTCGGGTGCTCTTTGCGGATCTGGACCAGATATTCGCCAAGGTCCGTCTCGACGACGCGCAGGCCTTCGGCCTCGAGATGGTCGTTCAGCCCGATCTCTTCGGACACCATCGACTTGCCCTTGGTGACGAGCTTGGCGTCGACGTCGCGGCAAATTTTGGCGATGATCTCGCAGGCATCCGATGCCGTCTCCGCCCAATGCACGACGGCGCCATTGGCGGTGGCCTGCGCCTCGTAGCGTTCGAGATAGAGGTCGAGGTTGGCCAGCATATGGTTTTTCACGTCGCGCCCGATGTTACGGAACGCTTCGAACTCGGGGAGGGCAGCTTTAGCCGCCGTCCGCTGGGCAACAAGCCCGGTCGGCAGACCGGAGAGCGCACGTTGCAGTTGCGGGTCATCCAGCGCAACCCGCGCATTGGCTTTGAAGTCGGCAGCTGTTGGTTTCATGCGTTTTAGTGTGCCACAGGCCGCCATCGCCGCCAAGCGGCAGTTCTGGCTGCTTAGAACGCGAAGCCGAAATAGGCCTCAGTGGCCGACATCTCGAATTCGACCGCCGAAAGCTTCAGCAAATCAGCCGCCTGGGTCAAGACGACGAGGTCATCGGAGCGCCACTCACTGTCAGGGTGGCGGATGTAATGCTCGATCCGCAACTGGTCTTGGTAGACGAGGACCACGTGCTGCACCGATGGCAACGACTTGTAGAACTCGAGCTTCTGCCCGCGATCATAATCGATCGTCGACGGCGACAGCACTTCCACGATCACAATCGGATCCGTGATGAAGTTCAACAAATTGTCTTCTGGCGTGCCTGGAGCACAACGGACTGCGATGTCCGGTTTGACCTTATCGAGCCCTGTCCCTGCGGCTTCGCGCTGGACGCGCATGCCGCCGATGTCCATTGAGTAGCCACGTTTACGAACGGGCGCCGCTAGTGACGTCACGATATTCGTAACGATCGTCTCATGGCGGCGGGTCGGGTTGGTCATCATCGTCACGACGCCGGCGATCAATTCGTAAAGACGCGAATCATCGCCAGCCTGTTCGACGATAGCGTCGAACTCGGCAATCGTGACGGGCTGGTCGGCGAGGCGGCGGGCCGAGGTCATTGCGAGGATTTAGCATGACAGGCGCGGGACGTCACGCCTACCCCGGCGGCCTTGCTTCCGCAGCCAGCATCGCGATTGCTTCATCGAGGCCCATTACGGTCTGGTCCGGGCTGCCGAAGCGGCGGATGGAGACCTTGCTTTCTTCGGCCTCGCGCTTGCCGACGACAAGGATCACCGGGACCTTCATCAGGCTGTGTTCGCGGATCTTGTACTGGACTTTTTCGTTCCGGAGATCGCTGTCGGCCTTCAATCCAGCCTTGCGCAGGCGCGCGACGACGTCCTCGGCATAGCCGTCTACCTCGGATACGATCGGGCACACCATGACCTGCAGCGGCGATAGCCACAGCGGGAACGAGCCGGCAAAGTTCTCGATCAGAATGCCGGTGAAGCGCTCAAGCGAGCCGAACATCGCGCGGTGGATCATCACCGGCACGCGCTTTTGGCTTGCTTCGTCGATGTAGAACGCGCCGAGACGGCCCGCCAAGTTAAAGTCGACCTGCGTCGTGCCGCACTGCCAGTCGCGGCCGATGGCATCTTTCAAAACATACTCCAGCTTCGGCCCGTAGAACGCGCCTTCACCAGGGTTCACCGCCGTGCGCACGCGGTTTCCGGATTTGGCCTTGACCTCGTCCAATACCTGTTGGAGCGCGGTTTCGGCCTTGTCCCACAGGTCATCCGAGCCAACGCGCTTTTCAGGCCGCGTCGACAACTTGATGGTGATCTCTTCGAAGCCGAAGTCGCTGTAGATCGACAGCATCATGTCGTTGATGGCGAGGCACTCGTCGCGGATCTGGTCCTCGGTGACGAACACGTGCGCGTCGTCTTGCGTGAAATGGCGCACCCGCAACAGGCCGTGCAAGCTGCCCGACGCCTCGTAGCGGTGGACTTTGCCGAACTCGGCAATGCGCATCGGCAGATCGCGGTAGCTCTTGAGGCCGTGCTTGAAGATCTGCACGTGGCCTGGGCAATTCATCGGCTTGCAGCAAAACACGCGTTCGTCTTCGGTCTCGGTGACAAACATCTTGTCACCGTAATTCTCCCAATGGCCGGAGAGTTCCCAGAACGTCTTCTCCATGAGGTCTGGCGTATTGACCTCGACATAGCCGGCCGCCTCCGTGCGCCGCCGCATATAGCCGATCAGCGATTGGAACAGCGACCAGCCCTTGGGGTGCCAGAACACACTGCCCGGCGCTTCCTCCTGGAAGTGGAACAGATCGAGTTCTCGGCCGAGCTTGCGGTGGTCGCGCTTTTCGGCTTCTTCGAGCTGCAAGAGATGCGCGTCGAGTTCGGCCTGTTCGGCAAAGGCAACCCCGTAAACCCGTTGCAGTTGCGCGTTCTTGGCATCGCCGCGCCAATACGAGCCGGCGAATTTGGTCAGCTTGAACGCCTTGCCGATGTGGCCGGTCGCCGTCATGTGCGGCCCGCGGCACAAGTCGAGCCAGGACCCCTGCGAATAGATTTTGACGTCTTCGCCAGCGGGGATCGCGTCGATCAATTCGACCTTGTAGTGCTCGCCCTTGTCTTTGAAGTACGCCTTGGCCGTGTCGCGATTCCATACGTCCTTTTTGAACGGCGCATTCTTGGCGATAATCGCGGCCATCGCCTTTTCTATTTTGGCGATGTCTTCGGGCTGGAATGGCTCGTCTTTGGCGAAATCGTAAAAGAACCCGTGCTCGATCACCGGCCCGATCGTCACCTGTGTGCCAGGCCAGATCTGCTGGACGGCCTCGGCTAGCACGTGCGCGCAGTCGTGCCGGATCAACTCCAGCGCTTCCGGGTCGGTGCGTGACAGAAACCGGATGGCGGCGTCCGCGTGGATCGGGTCGGCAAGGTCGCACACGATGCCATCGAGGCTCATCGCGACCGTGCGCTTGGCCAGCGACGGTGAGATGGATTTTGCCACCTCTAGGCCTGTGCTGCCTGACGGGACATCCCGCGTCTTACCGTCGGGCATCGTCAGCGTGACGGTGATGGAACTGGCGGGGGCAGGCGGCGTAATGGCGGGGTTTGCAGCCATTGGCTGCTTCGGGTCGGCTGGCATGGCTCTCACTCTCTGCCTACGGTTGCAGGTAAGGAGCCGCGTTGTGCCGCGATGTTGAAGCTTACGTCAAGCAGCCGCCAGCGCGGCTCCAGAGTCCGCGCCGTCGGATGCTTGTGCCGATGGATTTATTCCGCAGCCAACGCGACCTGGCCTCCCGTCACAAAGGCGGCGATGTCAGCATTGAGCTTGGCGCGGTGCGTGTAATGCAGCCCGTGAGGCGCGCCCGAGTAGACCTTGAACGTGGCACCTGGGATCAGTGCGGCGGCGGCCTTGCCGGTTGGCTCGATCGGCACGGTCGCGTCGGCATCGCCATGGATGATCAGCGTGGGGACATCGAATTTCTGGGATTGTCGTCGAAAGTCGGTCGAGGAAAACGTTTCGATACAGGCGATCGTGGCGATCGGGGAGGCCAGCATCGCGACTTGGCAGTTCGCGGCGAGCATGTTGTCGCTGACGGGTGAGGTGAGCACGCCGACACCGAAAAACGTCTTAACGAACCCGGCAATGAACTCAGGCCGGTCCGTTCTGAGACCTGTTCGCATTTCAGCGAAAATAGATGCGTCAACGCCATTGTGATTGTCGGCTGTTTTCAGCAGGAACGGGACGACCGAAGCCACGAATATCGCGCTCGTCACGCGCCGGTCCTGATTGTGTCGCGACAGGTATTCGGCGACTTCGCCCCCGCCCATCGAAAACCCGACCAGCGTCACGTCGCGCAGATCGAGTTCTTCGAGCAATACGGCGAGATCATTGCCGAGGGTCTCGAAATCGTAACCGTCAGCAGGTTTGTCAGATTGGCCAAAACCACGACGATCATAGGTTATGCAGCGCAGGCCGGCTTCGGAAAGCGGGCCAACCTGATATTCCCACATGCTGCCAGACAGGGGCCAGCCGTGGATGAACACGATAGGTTTCCCGTCTTCCTCGGTGTCCTCGAAGTAAAGATCGACGCCATCGGCGGTCTGGATAAAGCTCATGTATGGCACCTCGTGGGCGTGTGTATGGGTTGCTCGAACTGGCTGTGGGGCCAACGCGAAGCGTCAAATTTCGTTCCTCGGCGCTGTCATCGCCGCCCGTGGGACCCATTACCGATCTCTCGGTAACGGTTTTTGAACGAACGCTGGTCTATCGGACGAGGTGGCGTTGATGCCGACGTCTACGCCCTCACCAGGACACGCCATGACCACGCCCGAACTTCGGATTACCAAGCGTATCGTGCAGGTGCAGGGTCGCTCGAAGCCGATGTGCGAGGTCAAGGCCATCATACCAGCCACCGAGGCCAAACTACTGGTCGAGAACTTCGGTAACGAGCCGCTGTTCCGGCGCACCGCCTATCCGAACGGGTTTGGCGATTGCGGCTACGACATCCACCCGTCGCTGGCGCGAATGCTGGCCAATTTCGTTCGCAACGATGCTTGCCCCGAAGTTCTGGTCAAAACGCTGGTCAACGGTCAGCGGTTCGAGGCCAACACGATCTGGGATGTTTTGTGCTTCGAGTTCTGTGCCAAGCTTGGCTTCGACGCACTCGTCGAGGTGTGCAACGGTATTCGCGAACTTGACGAAACGATCGTCTATCGCGGCAAAGGCACGGAGATCGTGAACGTCGACACGTTCACAGCAGATGCCGCGCGCGAGCGCTTGGCGCTAGCGAGCTGAACGACTACGGCGCTATTCGAAAAAGCGAAAAAACGCGGCCAATTTCGCGGTGTCCTGGTACTCCTCGCAAGCGACAATCCGGCCGTCCCGGACCGTCCAGACGAACCGGCCGATCCCCGACCACCTTTCGTTGCTCGCGCGGTGCCGAAGCATGAATTCAAGCCGTTGACGAACCACGCCGTCGACCGCTGACATCGTGCGCCCTTCGAACAGGATAAACTCGAAGATCTCGCGATAATTCAACAACGCGGCACGGATCGCTTCTCGGCCTTCCGTTCGTCCGCCGACCGGGGCGTCTGTTTCGGCCATGTGCAGCGTGTAGACACAATCTTCAGCCGAGAAATTATCAACTGCGGCGTCGACGTCGGTCATGTATGTTTTCATGAACCCCTCGACGACCGCTGCAGCTTCGTGGTCGAACGCAGCGGCCGCATTGGCGGCGTCGATCGCCGACTGTTCGATCGCAGACGGATTTGGGGCCACGAAGTCCATGCATTGCTTCCGCGTTACGGTTGAACAGGTATCATCAGCCTACCGGCACAATCGAACAGCGTAAATTAGCCTTGACACGGGATGCGACGGATTCCTGTCTTTGTGACATCTCTGTCTCAATCGGGGTCGGAATGGTCCAACCGACGGCGCAACAGGCTGGTGCTAACTTGGCTGGTTGTGGCAGCGTTGCCGCGAAAGCATTTGCCCACAGCGCGGGGACTTGCCGCAACCTCACGAAGCCGTTACCGATTGGCGTGTCACATCAAGTTGGCTGGTGGAAGCGAGGCGCCTCCCATGTCGAACGATCCCGTCGCCAAAGACACTTTCATGGAACAGTCCGCCATAGCGCAACCCGCTGTCGCCGAACCTGTACCGGCCCAAAATGGCCCCTACCAGGTCGATTTGATTGCTGGCAAAGCCTACTTCTTCTGCACGTGTGGCCGGTCGCAGCGCCAACCGTTTTGTGACGGCAACCACAAGGATACTGGGCTGCAACCACTCCGGTTCGTTGCCGAGAACAGCGCCACCTACAACCTGTGCGGTTGCAAAAACACGGACGACCCGCCGTTTTGTGACGGCTCGCACAACATGCTCTGACGTTCAACAGACGGGGGGCATGCGATGACATCGAACCAGTTCGCCGACGGCATCACCTACTTGCTGCAACAGGTCGTGAACGGCATCACGCTGGGTTCGATCTACGGTCTGATCGCACTCGGCTACACGATGGTGTTTGGCATCATCGGGATGGTCAATTTTGCCCATGGCGATGTGTTCATGGTGTCGGCGTTCATTGCGCTGATCCTCTACCTCCTGGTCAGCAGCCTGATCGGGGCGTCGTCCACGATCGTCACGATCCTGCTGGTCCTGGTCATGACAATGGCGCTGACGGCGTTCTGGAGCATCGTCATCGAACGCGTGGCCTACCGCCCGTTGCGCGGCTCTTTTCGTCTCGCGCCGTTGATCTCGGCGATCGGCATGTCGATCTTTTTGATGAACTTCGTGCAAGTCGTGCAGGGGCCCAACAACAAGTCTCTGCCGCCGGTGCTCGACGGCGGGCTGCGCGTTCCGGTCGACGCAACGCATTTTTTCACGATCTCCTACAAGCAATTGCTGATTATCGCCGTCACGTCGGGCCTGCTCGCAGTGTTCTGGTGGCTGGTGCAGAAAACCTCGCTGGGGCGAGCGCAACGGGCCTGTGAGCAGGACCGCAAAATGGCAGCTTTGCTCGGCATCAACGTCGACCGGACCATCGCGATCACGTTCGCCATCGGGGGAGCGTTGGCGGCGGTCGCTGGCTGCCTCTATCTGGTGCTCTATGGCGTGGTGAACCATCACGACGGCTTTGTCCCTGGCATCAAGGCGTTCGCCGCCGCCGTTCTGGGCGGCATCGGCTCGCTACCCGGCGCCGTGCTCGGTGGTCTCATTATCGGCCTCGTCGAAACACTTTGGGCGGCCTACGTGTCGAGCGATTATAAGGACGTGGTGGCTTTTGCCGTTCTTGCCCTGACCCTCGTCATCAAACCGACCGGCCTTCTCGGTCGACCCGAAGTCGAGAAGGTCTAGCAGCATGGGACCCTCGACCGGTGGCGACACAGCGGCGAGCCGCGTCAACGGCGACGGCACCAGCCCGGATGATCCAGCCCCGGTTGACGCCACGAACTGGCCACACGTCATAAGGCGGGCGCTCATCGCCGCTGCCTTATCCGCGTCCGTCGTCGTCGTGCTGGCCTTCCCGATCGTGTCCCACCTTGCCAAACCGGGCCAAAGCGGCGCGCTCGCGCTCGAAACGCGCTGGGGGCTGGTCGCTGGGTTAGCTGCGGCAGCGGCCGTATTCTCGGCGCTGTCTCAACTACTCTCCGGCCATCGCCGCGCTGTGGCGGTGCGCACGCCCACCACGGCGGCAAGCTCAGACGTCAGCACGTTTCGCGAGACCATCGGCAAAGTCGCGCCATGGATCGGGCTCGTTGCGCTGCTGCTGTATCCACCCTTCGTGGTCGCAACCACGGGTTGGGCTGGCGCCATCAAATGGGTCGATAACTTTGGCGTCCAGATCCTGATCTATGTGATGCTGGCGTGGGGCCTCAATATCGTCGTCGGCCTCGCTGGCTTGCTCGATCTCGGGTTCATCGCGTTTGCCGCTGTCGGCGCCTACAGCTACACGCTGATCTCGATCCACGTTTTGCCCAGCGTCGCACCCGGCCTTGTTCCATTCGCTTTCTGGATCTGCCTGCCATTTGCCGCCGTGCTCGCGTCGTTCGCAGGCATCCTTCTGGCGTTTCCCGTGCTCCGGTTGCGCGGCGACTATCTCGCCATCGTGACGCTGGCGTTCGGCGAAATGATCCGCCTCGTGCTGGTCAATTGGAACAGCCTGACCAATGGCTACGCCGGCCTCAACGCCCCGCGGATCACATTTTTCGGGCTCCCGTTCGCATCGCGGACCGGCGAAACCACATTTGCCGAGGTCTTCGGGCTCGACCTGTCGCCGACGGTCCTTCGCGCAATCTTCCTGTATTACGTCATCCTGGCCCTTGCGCTATTCACGGCATGGGTGACGATCCGCCTGCGCCGAATGCCGATCGGGCGCGCTTGGGAAGCCCTGCGCGAGGATGAAATCGCCTGCCGGGCACTGGGGCTCAACACCGTCACGATCAAGCTGTCCGCATTCGCAATCGGCGCCGCCTTCGCTGGCATGGCGGGCGCGTTCTTTGCGACCCGGCAGGGCTTCATCAACCCCAAGTCATTCGAGTTCATGGAAAGTGCCACGGTACTTGCCATCGTCGTCCTCGGCGGTATGGGCTCGCTGACCGGCTGCGCCATCGCGGCCATGGTGATGATCGGTGGAACCGAGTTGTTGCGTGAACTCGACTGGCTGAAGCTCATTTTCGGCCGGGACTTCGACCCGACACAATACCGCATGCTACTTCTTGGCCTCGCGCTCGTTGTACTGATGATCTGGCGGCCGCGCGGCCTTGTCACCTCGCGCGACCCGTCGATTGCGCTCAAACGGCGCAAGGCAGTCTCGGCCACGCTCGTGAAGGAAGGTGCCGGATGATGGACCCACACATGCTGGAGGATATGGACCCTCCAATGGCGCTGCTTCCGCCCGAGCCTATGATCCGTTCGTCGGCAGCATTGCTCGACGTCGACCATCTCGTGATGCGGTTCGGCGGCCTCACGGCGGTCGATGGTCTATCGTTCAGCGCACGTCGCGATGAAATCACCGCGCTGATCGGGCCGAACGGGGCTGGAAAAACGACCGTCTTCAACTGTATCACGGGTTTTTACCGCCCGTCAGGTGGCGCTATCCGTCTCAACGGCGGCCGCAGCGGTAGCGATGTCTACGAGTTGCACCATCTCGAAGATTATCAAATCACCTCGCGCGCTGGCGTTGCCCGCACATTCCAGAACATCCGGTTGTTCACCGGCATGACCGTTCTTGAAAATCTCATGGTCGCCCAACACCGGCGCTTGTCGCGCGAAGCTGGACCGTTTGCGATCGCTGGCGTCCTCGGCGGGGTCTTTGGCGGCGCGGCCTATCTTAAGAGCGAGCGCGAGGGCGTCGAGCGCGCCGTGGCGTGGCTCGACCGCATCGGCCTCACCCACCGCGCCGACGACCCCGCTGGCGACCTGCCCTACGGCGACCAGCGGCGCCTCGAGATCGCGCGCGCCATGTTGACCGAGCCCGTTCTGCTGTGCCTCGACGAACCGGCCGCTGGCCTCAACCCGCGCGAGAGCGCCGAACTCAGCGACCTGCTGCGCACCATCCGCGACGATCTGGCCACGGCCATCTTGCTGATCGAGCACGACATGTCGGTCGTGATGGATATCTCCGACCACGTTGTCGTTCTCGATTACGGCCGGCGCATTTCCGACGGGCCGCCGACGTTCGTCCGCAACGACCCCAACGTGATCAAGGCCTACCTCGGCGTCGAACATGACGAACTCGATGACGCGCCCGCTACCGGATCTGCGAACGTCTCGAGTGGGCGCGCATGATCGCGACACGGCCGCTTCTCGAAATCCGCGGTCTGGAAACGCGTTACGGCAGCATCGTCGCGCTCAAGGGCGTCGATCTCGACGTCGGTCATGGCGAAATCGTCACAATGATCGGCTCGAACGGCGCTGGTAAATCCACGCTCATGATGACGATTTTCGGCACGCCACGGGCGCATGCCGGGACCATTCGGTTCGATGGCCTCGATATCACGCATAAACCCACGCACGAGATTGCGCGGATGCGCATCGCGCAGTCGCCCGAGGGCCGCCGGGTGTTTGCCCGGATGACGGTGTTTGAAAATCTGCAGATCGGCGCGTCGGTCGCCGATCCGGCCCGTTTCGATGCCGACCTCGACCGTGTGACGCGGATGTTTCCCCGCCTCAAGGAACGGATCGACCAGCGCGCTGGAACGCTGTCGGGCGGCGAGCAGCAGATGCTGGCGATCGGCCGCGCGCTCATGAGCCGACCGCGCCTGTTGCTGCTCGACGAGCCGTCGCTGGGCCTTGCGCCGCTCATCGTTCAGCAGATTTTTGAAGTCATCAAAGACGTCAACCGGACGGACGGCTTGACGGTGTTCCTGGTCGAGCAGAACGCTTACCACGCGCTCAAGCTCGCCAATCGCGCGTTCGTTCTGGTCAACGGCCGGATCACATTGTCCGGCCCTGGCAGGGAACTCCTATCGAACCCCGAAGTCCGCTCCGCCTATCTCGAAGGCGGGCGCTGAGGGGTCAGCCCAGTGCCGATCCGGACAGTGCCGATCCGGACCAGCTTGCCTGATCGGGAACCGCTTGCCGATCCGGACCGGCGTGCCTGTTCCGGTGAAGATCAACCCACCATTTCCTTTGCTGCAGCCACGACCGCTTCGGTGGTGATGCCGAAGTGCGCATAGAGCTGCTTGGCTGGGCCGGATGCTCCGAAACCAGCCATGCCGAGGAAGCGGTCGTCGGGCAACAGCCACTCGTGCCAACCGGTCGGTACGCCAGCCTCGATGGCGATAACGGGTGCGTCGCCGATCACCGCATCCTGGTAGTCTTCGCCCTGCTCGCGGAACAATTCAAAGCTCGGCATCGACACGACCGCGGCGACGATGTCCTCGGCCGCAAGCGCGTCGGCCGCTTCGAGTGCGATCGCGATCTCCGAGCCGGTCGCGATCAGCGTGATGTCGCGGTCGTCGAGCCCGCCTGGGGCTTCGCGCGCGACGTATGCACCTTTGGCCGACAGGTTCTCACTCGCGTTGGCAGCGGTGCGCAGCGTTGCGACCGCATCGCGGGTCAGCGCCAGCACCGACGGACGGTCGCGGTTGCTGAGCGCGATTTCCCAGGCTTCGGCGGTCTCGATCGCATCGGCTGGTCGCAGGACGAGGAGATTGGGGATGGCGCGCAGGCTGGCCAGATGTTCGACCGGCTGGTGGGTCGGGCCGTCCTCGCCAACGCCGATGCTATCGTGGGTCATGACGTAGATCACGCCGACGCCCATCAAGGCCGACAGGCGGACAGCCGGGCGGCAGTAATCGGAAAAAACCAGGAACGTTGCGCCATAGGGGAGGATGCCCCCGTGCAGCGCCATGCCGTTCATGGCGGCTGCCATGCCGTGCTCACGGATGCCGTAGTTCATATAGTTGGCGGCGAAGTCTGCGGCCGAGATCGATGTGTGACGCTTGGTTTTGGTGCCGTTCGAGCCGGTCAGATCGGCCGAGCCGCCGATCAATTGCGGGATCGCCGGGATCAGGTGCTCGAGCGTGAGCTGGCTCCACGCGCGCGTTGCCCGCTTGGCCGGGTCGGCCAGAAACTGCGTCTTGGCAGCCGCAATCGCGGCTGTCGCGGCTGCTGGATCGATGTCGCCGAGCGCGGACCTGGCCGCCGGTCCGGCTTTCGTGAACCGCGCTTCCCAGTCGGCGTGGGCGGCCTTGCCGCGATCCGCCGTGGCTTCCCAGGCGCGCTTAATGTCGAAGGGAATGTCGAATGGCGCATGCGTCCAGCCGAGCTTGGCGCGCGCGCCTTCGATTTCGGCCGTACCAAGCGCACTGCCATGGATGCCGCTAGTGCCAGCCTTGGTTGGAGCGCCATACCCGATCACGGTCTTGCAGGCGATCAGCCACGGCTTCGATGCATCGGCCTTGGCGGTCGCGAGGGCGGCCGAGATGGCCGCGGTATCATGGCCATCGATCGCGAGCGTGTTCCAGCCCGAGGCCTGGAACCGGGCGAGTTGATTATCAGAGGTCGATAAGTCGGTCTTACCATCGATGGTGATGCCGTTATCGTCGAACAGCACGATCAGCTTGCCGAGTTTCAGGTGGCCGGCGAGCGAGATCGCCTCCTGGCTGATGCCCTCCATCAGGCAGCCATCGCCAGCGATCACAAACGTGTGGTGGTCGACGAGATCGTCGCCAGCGCGGGCGGCCAGCATACGTTCGGCGATCGCCATGCCGACCGCGTTGGCGAGGCCCTGGCCGAGCGGGCCGGTCGTGGTTTCAATGCCGGCGGCGTGGCCGTACTCCGGGTGGCCAGCGGTGGCTGAGCCGAGCTGGCGGAACGCCTTCAACTGATCGATGCCCATGCCAGGGTAACCGGTCAGGTGCAGCACCGCGTAAAGCAGCATTGAGCCATGGCCAGCCGACAGCACGAACCGGTCGCGGTCAGGCCAGTTCGGTGCGGCAGGATCGAATTTCAGCGCTTCGGCAAACAGCACGGTCGCAACATCGGCCATCCCCATCGGCATGCCGGGATGGCCGGATTTCGCCGCCTCGACGGCATCCATCGACAGCGCGCGGATGGCGTTTGCCATGTCGCGGTAGTTGGCAGCGCTGGTCCTGTGGTCGGCAGTTGTCGGCTGAGCCGTCTCAAGCGTCTGGGCGGCCATGTCGTGACGTCCTTCGTGGTGCGGGCTTCGTGCGGGCTTGAAGTCGTGCGGGCCGGATCGGGGCCAATACAATCTGTCAGAATGGGGTCGGCAATCGGGCGTTGGAGAACCCGGCGCGAGAGATGCGGCGCCAGCCCTTATTGTTGGCAGCGACCGGTCGCCGATCTGTCATCGTCGGCGCGACGTGTATCCGCCACGGTTGCGACCGTCCAGCTTCGTTCTTCGGTGCGATCGCACGCAGGCATGCCTTTCCCGCAATCTCGAGCGCAGACGCTGCACGTCGGCAGTCACACGAGTGGGCGACCTCTCAAGCGTCTCGCAGCTTCCCCCGGTCGCTACAACGGATTGGCGGTCGGCTGCAGCCACCGAGCGTCTGCGACGGCAGACCTTGCGACGGTTGAGGACCCAATTTCGTCTGCTGGGTCTTACGTCACGGGCGGGCCAGCCTTCGCCGCGCCGTCAATTTTGACGCCGTCGGGGATGTCGCTGCGGCCCTGATCGTCGGTCGTCGAGAACAACGTAAAGTGCAGTTCCAGCGCATCGAGATAAGCCGCCGTCAGATCGAGCAACGGGCCCAGTTCGATCCGCCGCGTCACCAGGAACTGCTCGGTGACCAGCGGGCCGTCGATCTCGTGGAGCGCCGCCATTCCCGGCTGCAGCATGCCACGCCCACGGAAATAGGACGTCATCACGTCGCCGGTCTCGAAATCCTGCTCCGTGGCGTCGGCGAACTCGGCGATCGCATCGACCAGCGGCGCCGTGCCGGCGATGAAAAGGCTGCCGATGGCGCGGAAGCGGGGGTCGAGCTTGACCAGCATCTGCGACCATTCCCGCGCCTTGTTGACCCGTGTGATGAGCGCCAGCTCGAGCGATCGGATCAGTTCAACGCCGGTGCGGAGGGCGGCGGCATGCCCCGTGTGCGGAGCCCGGGGGCTTGGCATCTCGTCGAGAAGGTCGCGGCAGCGGCGACCAGCAGCGAGGAGGTCTTCGCCGGCAGCCAATGTGGCGTCGAGGTGGTCGGCCAGAAGATAAGCGGAAGGCGGGACCGGCGTTGATGGTTTCGAGGTTATCGAGCCCGAGGTCGTCGAGCCCGAGGTCGTCGAGCCCGAGGTTGTCGATCCCGCGTTCTTCGATATCGAATGTTTCGGGTCCTGCGGTGTTGTACGAAGAGCCATAGGATCTCGCTTGTCAGGTCAGGCAACGGTTGTGTGCGGCCAATGGCGGCTCGCTACGCTTCCCACCGACTGTGAACCGATTCGCGGATGAAGCGACCTCTTCAGGTCACTCTGTGCACGGCTGTTGGGGAACACGCGCCAGCGCAAGCGGCACGCAGCGTGGTTATCCGCCGAACACCTGACGGCTGCCGAGATTGCGGAACAGCTGCTTTAAAAGACCGTCGTCGCGGGCGCCTGGGGCTGGCGTCGTGCGGCTGATGAAATCGAAAATCTTACCGTCCTTGAGGCCGTAATTTGCGACGTTATCGACCATGCCACCCTGGTTGAAATAGACTGCTACAACCTGACGGTCGGTCTCGCGAGGAAGAAGGAACGACTTTTGAGCCTCAGTCGAGGAGATATAGTAAAACGCCTGACCCGACCCGAGGACTGACGTTGTTGTTGGCGTTCCGAGCGTAAACCGCACCTGCTCCTGCGACATTCCTGGGGTGATTTGCTGGACATCCGTTTCGCGGAAATGGTGCCCGTGCTTCGTCACGCTGTCGGCGCACGCGGTCAGCCCCAGCACGGCCGCACATGCGAGCACCGTTCTGAAGCGGCCTAGACAGTCAGTCGTCGGCCGTTTGCGGTTCACCATCATCACCGTGCTGCCATCCCATGTCGCCATTGCGGCGCGTCTTCTCAACGTGTCGTCTTCTATGATCATTAAGTCGGCGGCAACAGAACCCGGTGCGCCCGAATCGACCCGTCACTTAGACTATCCAATACCGCTCTACCCAAAACGGGGGGCATCGGCTAATCACGCTGTAACACCGTTGATAACCGTTCTGGCTGGTCGCGCCACCGACGCGCGCGCCACCCGAACCCTTTACGATTGCCCGCCACCCATGTTCGACTGGATCTACGGACGACGCGACGACCGGCAGAAAGCAAGCGAAATTTATGGCGCCGTCGTGGCGCAAGCGCGCAATCCTGAATTCTATACGTCGTATGCGGTGCCCGATAGCATCGAAGGGCGCTATGAAATGATCGCGCTCCACCTTGCGATCGTGTTGGAGCGGCTTGGCGCTGCCGACGTCGCCGACGAAGAGTTGCGGCGCAGCCTTGTCGAAACGTTCGTCACGGCCATGGATGATGCCATGCGCGAACTCGGCGTTGGCGATACGTCGGTCGTGCGCAACGTCAAGAAGGCGGCTGGCGGCCTTTATGAACGTGGCCTCGATTATCGCGCGGCTTTGGCTAACACCGAGGATCCGTCGGCGCTGGCATCGGTTGTCGCCAGACACGTGTATGCGAGCGATGGCGCGGCACTAGCGGTAGCCACCGCCGCTGTAGCAGCCGAACTTGCGACTTATACCCGGCGGATGGCTGATCATCTCGCGGGTCTTTCCGCCGACCGTCTGCGGCTGGGCGACCTCTCGTTTCCTGACGCACGAAACGACGGGAGGGGGACATGAACGAGGCCGAGCCGCCAAATCCGCTATCGCCGCAAAAGCCGCCGTCGCAGCCACAGCCACCTTCGCAGCAAAAGCCGCCGTCGCGGCCACAGGTTGGGAAGTCGGCTCATTCGCCAAGCGGTGGCGCGACGTCCGCCGCCCTTGATACATGGCGCCACCTCGTTTCCGAGGTGGTCCGCCGCGGCCAGACCGTCGAGCGTGAGGCAACACCTGAAGAACGCGCTGTGCTGGCGCCGGCTCTCGCGATTCCTGATGTTCGAAAGCTTTCGGCCCGTTATCGCTTAACGGCACTTGGCGGCGAGCGGTACGGGCTAACTGGCACGTTAGTCGCCGAACTTATCCAGACCTGCGTCGTGACACTCGATCCGATCGATGTCCGCCTCGAATTGGCACTCGAAGCCGAGTTTCGGCACGACCATGATCGACCGCCCGAGACGGCTGGCGACAGCGAAGCCGAGATCTTGAAGTTACCCGACTACGAGCCGATCGAAGACGGCTATCTGGCGGTCGGGCGCGTTGCGTTTGAAACCCTCGCAGCTGGGCTCGATCCCTACCCGCGCAAATCAGGCAGTGAGTTTGATTGGACGGACGAAGAGGGGGCGCGCGCAACGAGCCCGTTTGCGGCTCTTGCCAAACTGAAGCGGGATCCGTGACGCAGGTGCCGAATCGCTGGCTAGCTGTCGTCCACTATCTGTGGCCCAATATCTGTTGCCCACTATCTGTGGCCCAATATCTGTTGCCCGACGGGCACGTTCGTTCCAGTCGCCGTCGACAAAGCCGTTGTATCCTTTGGTGAAACCGCTAGTTTCCGCGTCAGTTACGTGAGTGTCCAAAGCGCCGTGTACCAACCGGTCCCGACCTGTTACGCCCCTATGACGTTGTCGCCCCATCACTGCCCGACGTTGCCAGACCAACCGAGGGCCGGAACCACCATATGAACGCGTTACGAACGATTTCCCTCGACGCGATGGGTGGAGACGATGCTCCGCAAGCCGTGGTGCAGGGCGCTGCCATCTCGTTGAAGCGCCAGCCCGATCTCGCTTTCCTCCTCTACGGCGACGAAAAAAAGATCGCGCCGGTTTTGGCTGCGCATCCAGCGCTGGCTGCCAAATCGCGGATCGTGCATACCGATTTGAAGGTCGGCAGCGACGACAAGCCGAGCCAAGCTCTGCGCCGTGGCAAGGGCTCGAGCATGTGGCTCGCCATCGAGGCGGTGAAGGACGGCCATGCTCAGGCGGTTGTTTCCGGCGGCAACACTGGCGCTTTGATGGCGATGTCGAAGCTCATCCTGCGGCCGATGGGAGATATCGAGCGCCCGGCCATTGCCGCGCTGTGGCCCACGGTGAAAGGCGAATGCATCGTGCTCGACGTTGGCGCCAACGTCGGGGCAACCTCGCGCCAATTGGCCGATTATGCGCTGATGGGCGCGGCCATGGCCCGCATTTTGTTCCACGTCGAGCGGCCGACCCTTGGGCTGCTCAACATCGGTTCTGAGGAAATCAAGGGTAACGAGGAGGTCCGCGAGGCCCACGCCTGGATCAAACGGCACGCAGAACTGCCGTTCGACTATCGCGGTTTTGTCGAGGGTAACGAGATCGGACAAGGCGTCGTCGACGTCGTCGTCGTCGAAGGTTTTGCCGGCAACATCGCACTGAAAACCGCCGAGGGGACCGCACGCCAGGTCGCTCAGTATCTCAGGGACGCGATGACCAGTTCGCTGCTGGCCAAGCTTGGCGCGATTTTCGCCCGTGGCGGCTTCCAGGCGCTCAAGCAGCGCATGGACCCGCGCCGGGTCAATGGTGGCACGTTCCTGGGCCTCAACGGTATCGCCATCAAAAGCCATGGCGGCAGTGATGCGATCGGATTTGCGAGCGCGATCGACCTCGCATACGAGATGGCCGCCAGCGGCCTCGTCACGCGACTAGCTGCCGATCTTGCCGCTATCGCTCCCGGGATCAGGTTGGCCGATCCAGCGGTCCGGGGCGTCAAACCGGTGGTCGACGTCACACCGGTCATTGATGTTGCGGCGGTGGTTGATGTGAAGACTGCCGCTTCGGGCTGAACCGCATGCCTCAGGGCCGGACAGGCTCCTAGCGTCCGGTGAACAGCGGCTTGCGCTTCTCTAAAAACGCCCGGCGGCCCTCCGCGTAGTCCGCGCTGTCGAAGCAGTCGGCAACATGGCGGTCGAGTGCCACCATGTCGGGCGCAACCCCGGGAGCCGACAGCGCGTCCACGGCGGCTTTGGCCGCGCGAATGGTCAACGGCGCGTTGGCTGCAATTTCGGTCGTGAGCGCCGCCGTCGCCGTTTCGAGGTCGTCTGTGGGAACGACGTCCGTGACCAGCCCCATGGCAAGCGCGCGGGAGGCTTGAATGCGCCGGGCTGAAAACAACAACAGCTTTGCGTCGGCTGGCGATATTGCCCGAAGGATCGGGGTGATCCAGCGCGCATTGTAGCCAAGGCCGAGTTTGGCTGGCGGCAGCGCGAACTGCGCCGCTGTATCGGCAATGCGCAAATCGCAGGCGAGTGCGATGCCAAGGCCTCCCCCCATACAAAACCCGTGGATCATCGCAATCGTCGGTTTCGGGCAGTTCGCAACCGCTTCGAAGGCAGCATGGTTGAGCGCATCGTAGGCGTCGGCTGCGGTGCCCGCGCGCGCCGTTTCGAACTCCGAGATATCGGCACCTGCCGAGAAGGCGCGCTCGCCCGCCCCGCGAAACACAATGACCCTCACGGAAGGATCGGTCACGGCTTTGGCGACATGCTCTGGCAGGGTCGCCCACATCGCAGCGGTCAGCGCGTTCATACGCGCAGGATTATGAAGCGTGATCGTCGCGACACCCGTGAAGGTGTCGCAAACCATGGCGACCCGAGGGGCATTGGGCTCATCGTCGGCCGGGTCAGTGGTCGTCATGGTATCCCTTGCTTGATCTGCAGGACGCAACTGGGATCGTCCCAGCATGGACCATCGATGAGGTAGCTTATTTTGTGCTGTCGCCGCCACTGGGCCGCCAAGTCAGGACAACGCACGCCACCGCCAGCAGCAGGATGGCCCCGCCTTCGTAGATCAGATTGACGGGTGGCTGTTCCTTGCCTTGCAAGATGACGAGCCGGGCCAGCGCGGTGATGGCGATGAACAAGGGCAGCGTAATCGGGATCTTTTTACTGTCGTAGTAGACGGCAACCATGCCGAGAACCTCGACGTAAATGAACATCAGTAGCAAGTCTTGGAGCTGAACCGTTTGGCCGCGGATAACTTTGAGTACTTCTTGGCCCATTGCGACCACGGTGAACACGGCGATGACCAGCAGGAATCCGTTCTCGATCACGTGGATCGCGCGAGTCACAGGTGATGGCGGGTTGGGCGATGGCTTGTCGATGGCAACACCTTCGAGCGGCAGTTTCGGTTCGATCGTCATTCGCGCGCACCTGTGTTTTAGCGCGCCGGCACATCTTCAACTGACGTGCGGCGCCAATCCTCGACGCGCTCCATGAGCCACCCCCAGGCCTCGATCTCGGCGGGTCCCCCTGTCTTCGAGATGGCAATCCCGAGATAGGCGACTTCGCTTTCGATCTTGGCCGGTGGCAGCATATGGAGCCGCGACACCAGTATCGCGCCCTCGATGACGGCCGATTGAGCCCGGTTCCAACCGTGCCACGGCCGATGTTGTTCGTGCGTCTCCACCCTACATTCAAAACGAGGTCTATCGGCGTCCTCGATCACTTTCGTGACACTCAACTCATAGTGCGAGATGCAACCCGCAAGCCTTGCGCCAATTCCGTTGCGCGATGGCACCAGTGGCCAGGCCTTTCGTCCCGTGACCCCGCCCGCAAACACGCGCACATCGTCGGTATGCGAGGCGCACGCGAACGGTACATCGCGCAGGTTGTCGAGCGAGCGCGACGGCTTGAACGGTGCGATGACCATGGTCTCGCCGTCGACAATCAAGCCGAGCGGGGCGATGTGGATCTCTCCTGCGGCATTGGACGTCGTAACGATCGTTTCGATGATCTTGGGCACAGTCGGCTACTCGCAGACGACGCAGTTGAATTGCTTGAACACGGGGTCAACGGTCGCGATCGGAATATTCAAGTCTAGAGCTTGAGCAGCTAGCAATCGGTCGAATGGGTCTTTGTGTTCGAGGTCTAAGCTTCCTGCGAGCCTCGCTTGCGACATTGTCAAATCAAGCAATCGGAAACCTTCATCTTTCAAAGTTCCCTCAAGGTCTGGGAGCAGTGGTGCAGCTCCGGGCCACTTGCCGAGTTTCACTTTGATTGCAATTTCCCAGCCGGTCACGGCACTAACGAGAACGTCGTTCGTGCTTGCGATTATGCCGCGTAGCGAACTGGACAACGGTCGATCATCCGTAAGCCACCAGTAGACGATGTGCGTATCGAGCAGGATCATCCGTCAGAGTACTCCGCCGCGCGCTCTCCCCCAAGCCAAGCCAATTCGGCAGGGTCGAGAGGCGCAAACAACCGATCCTCCGGGACGTGGATACGGCCTTTCCACCGTCCAGGGGCTCGCCGTGGCGTGGGCTGCGGGTGAGCTTCGACCACCAGTCGGGTTGTGCCGAACACGGGATGAGAGATGCGCACGTCCTCGCCGCTGGCCGCGCGCGCGATCAGGCTTTCGAGTTGAAGTTTAGCCTGATCAAGCGACAGTGTGTCCATGTGTTCCTCCGCACCGATAATATCACAGTTTTGGCATGTCTTGAGGCCGCCATCGATAACGCCATGCGGTAGGTTTCGTTTGGCTTATCGAGCCGATCATTCCACCGATTTTGGCTTATTGGCGCGGGTGTGGGCCATCGCTTCGCGCTTGGCCTTGAGGGTCGCGCCCTCGGGCGAGGGAGCGGTGACATCGATAGCGGCGCGCGGCGTGGCGATACCCCAGTCGAGCGGATTGTCCTGGGCGTAGCGTTTGCCGAGCCGCCATGCGATTTCGGCTTTGGCCAGTTCGTAGCCCAGATAAAACGCGTGCCCGCCGTCGGCTTCGACGCCAAGTTTGTCGAACACGGCGAACGGGTCCGTGACCTGGTGGTGGCCCTGGCGCGAGTAGATGTGAACACCTTCGGTCGAGACCTCGATGCGGAAATTGTCGTCGCGGACCTGGGCGGCACCGATCGCGATTTCAGCGGCCGATAATGGGTGCGGGTTGAGGTCGTGGAGGCCGAGCAATCCATTGCCGCCATAGCCCTTCGGTAAGCTGCCATCTTCCCGGGCCCGGTACATCAGGCGGCGGGCGGCATCATGCTCGGCAACGGTGCGGCGGGTATGGGCTGAGACCTGCACGATCAGCACATTGGTGATTGCCAGTTCGGTGCAGATGCCGACCAGCAGCGCGGTCAAGCCCTGGCTGTCGGCCTCGGTCAGTTCGGTCAGGTTGCCCGTGCCCATCAGGATTTCGACGTCGGGACGCTGACGGCGCAACTCGGCATAGCGTTCAAGCGAGGTCGTAAATCCGAAGTTGAGCGGGTCGAGGATCGGATCGGCGATGTGCGGGATGCCTGCGGCGTTGGCCGCGTCGATGGCGCGTACCAGCGAGGCGAGGTCACCATGCGGCTTTGGCACCAGGATTGGAATGCACGGCGTTCCAGCTACCGCGTCGAGCGTCGTCTCGTCGAGCGAGAGCACGTAATCGGCCCCAGCTTGCGCGGCACGGCGCAGTTCGGCTACGTCCCCGCTATCGACGCTAACTTTGTGGCCTGCCGCTTTGAGCGCGCGAACCGTGTCTTCGAGCGCGGCGAACGGTACTTCGGGCTCGCAGCCAACATCGATTACGTCGGCGCCATCGGCTCGATGGCGGGCAGCGCGGGCGAGGATGTCATCAAGCGTCAGCTGCGGCGCCTCGATGATTTCGGCGAAGATACGTAAGTTGTGGTGCGAGAAGTCGGTCGGCTTACCGCCTCGCCCAAGGAACACTGGCAAATCGACGAGTTCGTCGGGGCCGCGTTCGAAATTGGCACCAAAGTGCGCCGACAGATTGCCAAGGTTCATGCGCGTGCGGCCGGGCACGATCACGCGGTCGGCGGCGAGCGGGCCCTTCAGCCGGTTTTTGACGATGCCCTCGGTCATCAGGGCCGCCACCTTGATGCCGAGGTTGTCGACCCGCCAGCTGCCTTCGGGCAAGCCGACGCTGGCGACCGTCGCGGTCAGGCGGGCTTCGGCAAGGCGTCCGGTCAGAAAGAGAAGGCGGTCGGTCATCCTAGCGCAATTTCAAGTGAAACAGGCTGGCGTCAAGCGGCGCGTTAGATACCGGGCGCCGGTCACCGCTTGGCCACATCGCGCTTGCGCGCGTCCACGGCGGCGATCAGGTCGGCGAGGCTTTCAACCACGGTCGTGTCGTCGAAGGTTTTGAGTCTGGCCGTATTTTCGAGGTCGATGCGGCGCGGGTAGACCTTGACCATGCCCGACGGCGCCTCGGTGTCCATTTCGGGCGCGGTATCGCAGGCGAACACGATTGTTGGCACGCGGCATTTGCCAGCCTGGGCGAAGCAGTTGGTCGCAAGGTTGTCGGAGATGCCGTAGACGCATTTCGCGACCGTATTGGACGAGGCGGGTGCGACAATCAGCGTATGATACACGCCGAAGTAGAAATTCCCGACCGGCGCCGCGCTGGCGGTCGTGTCCTTGAAGATACGGGTGCCAGCGGGCAGTGTCAGGTCTTGCTTGTACATCCGCATGACTTCGGCGGCCGCCTTCGACACGAACACGTCGAGGTGATCCAGGCCGCGCATCATCTCGATGCTTTCCTTGAAGAAATGTCCTGAGCCGGTTAGCGCCCAGCCAAAGCGCGGTGTCGGGATGTCGTCATTTGTCATGGCTGGCGCGGTAGCATGGGGTTGGCGAACGGTCCAGCATCGCCCGGCGTTGGTTGCCCCGCGGTTTCGTTGCCCCGCGGTGTCGAGCCCCGCGTCTTGCGCTGCCCGAAACTCCACCTGGATAGCCTGCTCGGCTCCTAGGCGGGCGGTAACGCCTTTGCCGGCACTTTCGCGGGTGGGTCTGAGGCGGGCTTTTGAACTGAGGCTGGTTTCGGCGATTTGCCCGTCTCTGACTTTGTCGCGGGTGGCTTCGCGGAGGATGTCTCGGGCGGGGTACCAGGAGCGGCGGTCGCTACCGCGCGTGGCGAGCAAGCTTCCTCGCCTCGGGCCCATCGGCGAACTTCCCGCTCCATGTTGGCCGCTTCATCCAAGGGAAAACGCGAATTTTCAACTGATACGGCCGCGAAATCACCCTCGGGCACAATCGACACACGAAACGCCCGATTGCCGCGAGGGTCGGGCGCTTCGCGCGATATTTCGTGGATCACGATTTCCGCGTTCCCGCCCCTCGTTTCGGGTTCGGCAAACGCGTTGAAAATATGCGTCGCCTTCAAGTGCCCGTCACCACCGAACCAGCAGCGTGTCGCCCCCCGCGCGATGCGCGCATACAACTCCGTGGGTTTGCCGACCGGATCGGGGTCGGACGCTGCCACTTTAGGAAGTTCGACGGAGCCGAGCGCCTGAATTCCGCCTGCGACGAGTTGAACCGGTTGAGCCAACAGATCACTCGGCTGGCTGAGGATGGCGGTCGACGGAGCCGATGCACAGGCCGCACACATGACCCCTGCAGCCAGGATACTGGCCGCCTGTGTCGCGTACCGCATTGAGTGAAGAGCGCTGCCCATGACGGTTCTCCTACCGCAAGCGGCAAGATTTAACGGGTCAGCGCTGCAATGCAACACAGATCGATTTACTGACGTGCCAAGCATGAAGTCGGACGACCGAGCCCCAGCTGGCAACCCAGCGACCTCTCCGCCCCGGCCCTTATCTCTACACGATTAGCAATCAGCAATCAGCGTGCTGCGGCCGATTGCACCAGGCGATACGGGCGCCGTCGCGAGCCTCGCACCGGTTCACGCGGGACCGAGGCCTGCGCCAGTTCAAACTCGACTGCGCCGCGGTCTTTAACCAGCACATCGAGCTTCACGCGCAGGTCGTTTGCGGACGCTCGCAAATTGTCGCGGCGCTGGGCTGCCGATTTTGCAAACGTCGAATAACCGAAATGGGCGGTGTCGCGCACGCCGGTTCGGTCTTCCTCGGCTTGCACCTGTCGGTCAAGATCCGCCGCAAGGGCCTCGAAATCACGGATCATCATCTCCAGATGATCGATCTTCTTCGCACCTTCGTCCGCTTCAAAGCGCTTGGACCGAATTGCTGCATCTCGAACATTCATACCGACACCTCAACGCACTGCCACAAAAGTTGACCGGGAACATTTGGAAGAGCCAATGGTTCCATAAGACGTTCGAACCTATTAACGTAGTTTACCTCATTTTTCATATTTGCATACATCCCTTAAGTTGCGGTAAAGCAACGGAATGCTGCGACGCCATACGGCCCGCAACCTCAGCCACACTTCGGACTTAAAATCCTTTGGCGGTTTAACGAATTCTGTTAGTCCCGAATCAGGGCGGGGTCCTAAATTCTTGCAGCAAGCTTACCACCGAAGCGGCATGACGATGTCGGCGGTGCTGGGGCGCGCTGCGTGTCTGACGGGTTCTGGATACGTGTTGATATTTCGTGAGTTTGCAAGGCGTTAATTAGGGATTGTTAACCTCTTAGATGTAAACCCTAACGACAGTCAAGTTTTGGGATGCGTTCACAACAAGCGGCGGCAGGCCTGAAGGCGGCTCAGGCATGAAGGAACGGCGACCATGCGGGTTTTACTGATTGAAGACGACAGTGCGACGGCGCAAAGCATCGAGCTGATGCTGCAGTCGGAAGGGTTCAATTGCTACACGACGGACCTCGGCGAAGAGGGTGTCGATCTCGGTAAGCTTTACGATTACGACATCATACTGCTCGACCTCAATTTGCCGGACATGAGCGGCTACGAAGTGCTCAAGGCGCTGCGTGTCTCAAAGGTGACGACGCCCATCCTGATCTTGTCTGGCCTCGCGCAGATCGAGGACAAGGTTCGCGGTCTCGGGTTCGGCGCCGACGACTACATGACAAAGCCGTTCCACAAGGACGAACTTGTCGCCCGTATCCATGCGATCGTGCGCCGTTCGAAAGGCCATTCGCAATCGGTTATCGAAACCGGCGATCTCAAGGTCAATCTTGACACTAAAACGGTCGAAGTTAAGGGCCAGCGCGTCCACCTGACCGGCAAGGAATATCAGATGCTGGAGCTGCTTTCGCTCCGCAAGGGCACGACGTTGACCAAAGAAATGTTCCTGAACCATCTTTACGGTGGCATGGACGAACCCGAACTCAAGATCATCGACGTGTTCATTTGTAAGCTGCGCAAAAAGCTACAAATGGCGACCGGCAACAAGCATTACATCGAGACGGTCTGGGGTCGGGGATACGTCCTGCGCAATCCTGACGACGAGCATCGGGCGGCCTAGCTCAGCATGTCTTGGGATGGAAGCGGATCGGCGATGGCGATCCGCTTTCAAGTGAGTGGTAAAGCCCGCAGGGGTTCATCCCGTCTCGTAGTGCCGTGAGCGGGCTCGACACAGGTCCAACGATTGGAAACGGCGGCATAACGGCCGCCTTTTTTTTGTTTTCGGGCGCTCAGGAGTTGCGCTATGTCGCGGCCTCAATGCGGCGAAACGGCAACATGAGCACCCCGATGACAGTCCCCCGAGCTGACAAAACGCCGTCGTTCAAGGCCGCGGTTGTTCCGGTGACGCCGTTTGAGCAGAATTGCGCGCTGATCTGGAACGAGGTGACGATGGCTGGCGCGATCGTCGATCCCGGTGGCGACGTCGACCGGATCTTGGCAACAATCGATCAAGTCGGCCTGATGCCGGAAAAGATCCTGCTCACCCATGGTCACATCGACCACGCCGGCGGAGCTGCAGAGCTGCGACAGAGGCTGAACGTACCGATCGAAGGGCCTCACCTTGCAGATAAGTTCCTCCTCGATCACCTGGAGGAGCAAGGCGCTGCCTATGGTTTCCCCGCCCGTAAGGTCACGCCAGACCGCTGGCTGTCCGAGGGCGATCAGGTGACGATCGGCGAGCATGTCTTCGACATTTTGCATTGCCCCGGCCATTCGCCGGGCTCTGTTGTGTTCCAGAGCAAATCGCAAAAATTCCTGATCATGGGCGACGTGCTGTTCCGCGGTTCGATCGGCCGCTCGGACTTGCCGCAAGGCGACCACGACACCCTGATCGCATCGATCAAAGACAAGCTTCTTGTGCTCGACGACAGCTATGCCTTCTTATGCGGGCATGGGCCGGGCAGCACCATTGGCCTCGAACGGCGAACGAACCCGTTTCTCAAATAGCGTTCGCCGTTGCTCTTGTGTTCGCATCCGCGAGGCCGGAGACCGGTTAGTCGCCGCGAGCCATGCTGATCTTAACGCCTTTCAGCGGTATGCCCTCGGTCGCGATGTTGACCGAGTGCGACGAGCCGCTGATCGAGACGTTCATGCTGGCGGTCAGGCCACCCCCGTTGATCGCCAGATCGACCTTCGAGGCCGACGCCTTGCCAGAGACACGCCCGCCTGCATTATACGTGCGTTCTTCCCAGTCGCCAGTCACGGCGCCGTTGGCGTTGGTCAATTTTGCGCGCAAATCGATCTTCGCCGATGGGTTGGCGCAGCGGATGGCGAGCCCAAGTCCGCTTGACCCTTCGCCGCGATAATAGGCACGGCACTGCATGCGCTCGGTTTTTCCGCCTTCGAGGCGAACCTCGCCCTGCCCGCTCCATGATCCGATGAGGCTTGGGAATGGATTGTCGTTGGCATGCGAACCGCTGGTCGATCCGGCCGCAATCGCAACAGCGACGACGGCAGCGACGGTCACCGCGCGAGCTAGCCCGGCCAATTTGAACTTAGGTGTCATACGTTCTGCCCTCCCGGCGTGTCATCATCTGGGCGTTACTAGCACAGCCGGGCGACAGCGGCCAAATGCTGGTGAGGCGTGGCCGCATGCCAGTGACATTTCGAGCGGACGTGAGCGTTGGCATGGCTACCGCGAGCCGAAGATGGCGACGCTAAGGTTCTGCGATCTAGGCGGTCGTCGGCTTGGCAAACCAGCGAGCGATCTTGCCGCGCCAGCCGACCGGCAGCCGTTCGATGGTGCGCTTCATTGCGGGGCGGATCCAGCTCAGCCAAAGGCCGGCGTATGCGGTCCCGGTCACCGTAAATCCGGCGGCAAAATCGAACACGGCCACCGACCCGTCAGCCCATTCGGCTTTATACCCGCCGCCTGGTGCCAGCAAATCATAGGTTTTGAAGCCTTTGGCGTGGGCGCGGGCAAATTGTTGTTCGATCAGCTGATTACCTGGACCACACTCTTTGAATGTCTTGTCGTAGGCCAGCACGTGAACAGCCATTCGGTCGCGACAGGAGACGGTGATCTCCATGGCTGCCGTCGTGCCGTTGCACGTCAGCTCGGCAATTTCGATTCCGACTGGGCGCTCGACGCTTGCGGCCGCCGATTCGAAGAATATGCGAAAGCGGTCGTCTTCGACGGCGGGCGAGACCAGACCGCGCTCGCGGAGCCAAGCGCGCTTCGTCTCGATCGCGCGTGCGGCAGGTTCAACTGCTTCGGGCCCTTCAGTCCACCTTAGAACCGCAATCGGCCCAAGCTTTTCCATGCGGCGCAGCTGGCGGCGCCTGTTCTTCCACCGGCCGTGCCCGGCATATCGCTCCGCATAGGCCGTCCAGCTTGGTGAACCTGCCATGTCGAGATAGGGCGCTTCTTGTTGCTGTATAACCGTTAGGCCGAGCTCGGCGAGCAGCGGCGCGACGGTTGCGTCAGCACGCGTCTTCACCAGCCGTGTGGCGTCAGCTCGTGCGGCTGCAATCGCAAACGACCAGCACTCCCGCAGGACGGGCATCAAGCCCGGACCACGTTCGGCCAACACGTCGCCATACTGGCTGACGGGTGCTCCCATCCACGCCAAAATCCTCAAAACCCCCTTGCGTTCGATCACCATTGGCAAGATGGCGACCGCCCGACCGCCGCGCCGCGCGACCACGACGGCAAGCTCAACGTTCGGCGATGTGGCGAGGTAGGTGTTGGCCCAGTGCCAATTCCAGTTGAAGGTCTGGAACAAGTTGGCTGAGCTGCCGGCGCGGTCGAACAGGCCATTCCAGTCGGCTTCAAGCGCATCGAAAGCTGCCCGATCCGCGATGAGTTCGAGACTAATTTCTGGCGAAACGCGGGACGTCCGGGACGGTGCTGCGCTGGCGCGATCGTCGGCAAGAAACGCGTCTCGGACGGAGCTGCGCGCGAAGTGTTGTATCGAATTGAACATGGCTGCCGGGTTTGCCTCCAAAGATGAGGGTCGGGCAGCACGAGCCGTGCCAATCTGCGTCTAGCGTTGCGTCTTGAGCTGCCTTTTGCGTCGGCGGGCCGACCGCAGGCCAATCGGGGCGACGACGTCAGGCCACCTCAAGCTGAGCTCATTATTCGGCTGGCGTTTCGCCGCCGAACAGACCACCACCGAAGCTGAAGACCGAAGGATCCTCGGCCAGGGCAAGTGCTCGGCTCGGCGCATAATCGCCAGCAAGGTGGCGCGTGAGATCTGCCTTGATATGGGCGTTTCGGCCGTCCGAGCAGTATCCTTCCTCGCCGGAAATGACCTTCAAGGTTGCGCTATAGGTCACCGAGTAGTTCTGATCGAGCTTGGCCAGAGAGGCAGCGTCTGCTCCCGGTTGCGCACCTTCCGACGTCATGAAGTTGGACTTGAGTTTTGGAGCATCGAAATTAAAGCCGCAGCGTTGTGCCCGCGCGGCAACGCGGCTGACCTGTAGGGTGCGCGCCAACGGGTCGTTGCGCAGTTCCGGCTTGGTCGGTGCGGCCTGCGGCTGGGCTTGCGTGCCGCCAAACAGCGAGCCGGTGGTCAGGCTTGGCAACGAGGTCTCGGCGCAACCCGACAAACCAGCGGCGACGCAGACCAAGACGCTTACTATGACGCGGGCCGCGGCAGACGGAAGCGGACTGGAACGGGGTAAATGGCGCATGGCAGGCTCGCTGGCAGTTGGTGGTGGTCAGCCTCGACGACTCGATGCCACCAGGATTTACGCCCCGCCCCCCGGCGGTCAATTCCTGACGCGATTTAACACGGTTTGAGCTGTGCGTATCGTCCCGCTTCGAAACATTGTCCGCTTTGGCACCGCATGCAGTGCGCGGCCGACTTGAAACCGGCGACGGCTAAAACGCATTCCATCCGACGCGTTCCTGGTTTACACTGTAACATGCTGGGCCAGCTCGAGTTGGAGATCGCCGCATGGCTGATGCTGATGAGCGTTACACATCTCACCGACAGTTGACGGTCGACGATTTCGAACAGCTCGCGCGAGACCGTGGGTTACCAGTGCAATCGGCGCGAAAAAAAGGCCTCGTGGCCGCCCGACCGGCGACTGCCGACACGCCTGTCGCAACGCAGTGGAATGGCGAGGAAACGCGCAACGTCGCGCGCACCGGCGACATGATCGTAACGTCGCTCGACGCGGCGGGCGCACCTCTGGTTGACGGCGCGGGAAACAAGAACGTTTATGTGATTAAAAAGCCGCGCTTCGCTGAACTTTATGAAGCTTTGGGGCAGGACGGTCCTGACGGTCCCATCCATCGCGCCGTTGGAAGCGTTCGTTGCATCGAGCTCAAACAGGGGTTCGCCATTGTCGCGCCGTGGGGCGAGCGTCAGACCGCCGACAGCGGCTACTTGGTCGCCAACGGCGGCGACGTTTATGGAAACAACGCCGAGACATTCGAGAAGACCTACGAGATTGTGTAAGTTTACGTGATGGAGCGGGGGCTCATGAAGACGCGTGACGAGCATTTGTTCGGGCCTGGCCCGAAGCGTATTTTGTCGCTCGATGGTGGTGGCGTTCGGGGGCTCATCTCGCTCGGCATCCTCGCCCGGGTTGAGGCGCTATTGCGGGAGCGCGTGCCCGAGGAGCAGCGCGACGCATTCCGGTTGTGCGATTATTTCGACCTGATCGGCGGAACGTCGACCGGCGCGCTCATTGCCGTGCAGCTGGCTTTCGGTGAGACGGTACACGACATTACCGAAAGGTATCGCGAGCTGTGTCCGACGCTTTTCGGAAAGCCGCGAAAATTTCAGTATTGGTGGTCGCGCCATGATGGCGAGGTGTTTGATGCGGCCGTGCGAGAAAACTTAAGATCACTCTTCGTGAAGTATGGTCATAATCCCGAAACTGAACCCGATCTTGACACGTCGCTTTTGCGCACTGGATTGGCAGTGGTGACTAAGCGCATCAACACGGGAAGCGTTTGGGTGCAAACTAATAACCGCGTCATAAGTATTGGAGTCGGAAAAGCCCCGCATGGGGCAAACACTGGGACCAAACGGCTCCCGACATGAAGTTTTTCGCAAACAGTAGTTATCCCCTGAGCAAGATTGTCCTCGCCAGCGCATCGGCGCCATTTTACTTTGATCCTGTTAAGCTAGAAATTAGCGAGGGACAGACGGGTGTGTTTCTTGATGGTGGCGTTAGCCCCTTCAATGACGCGTCGAGTGAACTCTTTCTCATGGCAGCACTGTCGGCCGAACAGGGGGCAGCCGACGCTAACGATGAAGGAACGACACCGTTTGGCTTCAACTGGCCAACCGGGCACGACAAAATCTTTTTGCTGTCGATTGGCGCTGGCAGCTACCGCGTAAAATATGAGGCGGAAGCTTTCCGAAAGCTCAGTGCCGCAGCGCAGGGCGTTGAAACGCTAAAAAGCCTAATGTTCGATGCGCAAAAGAATGCACACGCTTGGATGCAGGCTATTTCTATTCCACCTCGGACAGGTCAGGCAATCGACGTCCAACACCTGATTGACAGTAACCTCGGAGCGATGCGGGGGCTCCGGCTTTTGCAGCAACCGCTGCTGACCTTTCGTCGGGCAGATGCGACAATCGACGGTGAATGGCTATCCAAAAACCTCGATCTCACATACACAGAGACAAATATTAAAGACTTGCGGGAGCTTGATTGCCGCCACCGAACCATGCACGAGCGGTGCTTAGAAATTGGCCGGGCGGTCGGCGCAAAATTCGTCGACAAGACGGATTTTCCCTCGTCATTCGATTTAGAAGAATGGCAAACGCGCAACGCGCAGGTCAGCCTTTTCGAATTCGCGCAGTAGAAACTGCGGTATTGTTTATTCGTGGCTCATACCTAACCGCACTACCGCATCAACGCGCGCGTTGCGGCGTCGAGACCTTCGAGCGTGAGCGGATACATCCGGCCGCCCATCAGTTCGCGAACGATGCGCGTCGATTCCGTCCAGTCCCAGGCAGCTAGCGGGTTCGGGTTGAGCCACACCACGTGGGGAAACTTGTCCGTGACGCGGGTCAGCCAAACGCACCCGGCTTCCTCGTTCATGTGCTCGACGCTGCCGCCGGGGACCAGGATCTCATATGGGCTCATGGCCGCGTCGCCGACGAAGATCACCTTGTAGTCGGTGCCATAGGTGTTGAGCACATCCAGGGTGGGCGTCCGGTCGGTCCAGCGGCGGACATTGCCCTCCCAGACGAATTCATAAAGGCAGTTGTGGAAGTAGTATTGTTCGAGGTGCTTGAATTCAGCCCTGGCGGCCGAGAACAGCGTTTCGGCGACCTTGACGTGGTCGTCCATCGACCCGCCAATATCGAAGAACATCAAGATCTTGACAACGTTGTGCCGCTCTGGCCGCATCGCGATGTCGATGTAGCCCTTGTTGGCCGATGATCTGATCGTGCTGTCGAGATCGAGTTCTCGGCTGCTCCGGCCCGCGCGAACCGTCGCAAGCGGCGCAGCGCGACCTTCATATTTCGCGTGCCGAGTTCGACGCCATCGTCGAGGTCGCGAAATTCGCGCTTGTCCCAGACCTTGACCGCGCGGCGGTGGCGGCTTTCGTGCTGGCCGATGCGAATCCCAGCGGGATTGTAGCCGTAGGCACCAAATGGGCTCGTGCCGCCGGTGCCGATCCATTTGTTGCCGCCTTGGTGGCGGCCCTGCTGCTCGGCGAGGCGCTTCTGCAACTCAGCCATGATCTTGTCCCAGTCGCCGAGCGCTTCGATCTTGGCGCGCTCTTCGTCCGACAGGTAAAGCTGGCTGACCGCCTTGAGCCAATCGGCTGGAATCTGAACCGTGCTGCTGTCCTCGCCGCCGCCCGATACCGCGTCGAGCCCACGGAAGACGTGGGCGAATACCTGGTCGAAACGGTCGTAGTGACGCTCGTCCTTCACCAGGCACGCACGCGACAAGTAATAGAATGCCTCGACTTCGCGCGCGGCCGTGTCGGCCTGAAGCGCCTCCATCAGCGTCAGGTATTCCTTTAGCGTCACCGGCACTTTGGCGGTGCGAAGTTGGTCGAAGAACGTGGTCAGCATCGCCGCAGTTTGCCCTGATGCCGGTCTGCGAGCAAGCCAGATGGCGCAACGACTGGGCCCAACCGCGCGCCGACCTTCGCTTGTGTGTCACGTGCGGCTATGGACAAATGCCAGTGGCTGGGGCACGTTTTGATCACGCCATTGTACTGAATTTGGTGCCAATGGTTAGTAACAATCTTGAGTGAGCAGCGGCCAACGGGGCTAGAACGGCTCATCATTGGAGGACGTCCATATGAAGTTATCTCGTCGCGGGCTAATCACCGCGAGCGGAAGAGCGCTCGCAAATTGCGCAGCCGTTGCGGTCGTTGCGGTCACGCTTTCAGCAATCGCAGCACCTGTTTCGGCCCAGACTTGGCCCGATAAGCCCATCACGTTCATCAACCCGTTTCCTGCAGGCGGTGGCACCGACGCGTTTGCCCGCCCGCTAGCGGCGGAACTGACCAAACAACTCGGTCAAAGCGTGATCATCGACAACCGTGGTGGCGCTGGCGGGACGCTTGGCGCTGGCATCGCAGCGCGCGCGCCGAAGGATGGCTATACGTTCTTCGTTGGTGCTGTGCACCATTCAATCGCTCCGGCGATTTATCCAAAACTGACCTACGACATCGAGAAGGACTTCGAGCCGATCTCCGTGATCGCAGTCGTTCCCCATGTCGTGGTCGTAAATCCGACGCGTGTTCAGGCAAAATCTCTGAAAGAGCTGATCGACTTTGCGAAGGCGAACCCGGGCAAATTGTCATTCGGGTCGGCTGGCAACGGGACGTCGCACCACTTGGCTGGCGAACTTTTCAAGATCCTCACCAAGACCGATCTCCAGCACATTCCCTATAAGGGCGCTGGCCCGGCTCTTCAGGACCTGATCGGTGGCCAGATCGATATGATGTTTGATGGTTTGGGCTCATCGGCCGCCCATATCAAAGGCGGTCGGATTGCCGCGTTGGCGGTCGCCAGCAAGTCGCGCTCGAGCTCATTGCCAGACGTACCGACGGGTGCCGAGGGCGGCGTTCCCGGGTTTGCAATCTCAGCCTGGTACGGCGTCTGGGCCATCGCTGGCACGCCCAAAGATGTGACTGCCCGCATGTCGGCGGAAATCGCAAAGGCGCTTAAGTCGGACGCCGTTAAAAGCGTTTGGGCAGCGCAGGGAGCGGAGGTCGGCGCGTCTGGTCCGCAAATGGCGACATTCTTGACGTCAGAAGTCAGCAGCTGGGCCAAAGTCGCCAAAGACGCCAACATCAAGATCGACTGAGCTGGCGCCCATCTGCAGGACCATCGCCATGCCGAGTTGGATCTCTAGTCCCCGCGATTTTTGGACGGGGTTAGTCTACATCGTTGTCGGGGGCGGCGCCTTGTGGCTCGCCCTCGACTACCGCCTTGGCACGGTGGGCAAAATGGGGCCGGGGTACTTTCCCCAGGTTCTCGCTGTGATGCTGATCGTCATCGGCCTGATTTCGCTGGTGCGCTCGGTCATCATCGCAGGCGAGCCGGTGTCACACCTTGCCTGGAAACCGCTCGCGCTCATCACCGGCGCGATTGTCACTTACGGGGTCTTGATCCAGGGCGCTGGCCTCGTCGTCGCGCTATTGATGCTCATTTTGATGGGTGCCGCTGCCAGCCGAGAATTTCGTTTCGACGCGAAGGCGTTGGTCGGCATGGTCCTTCTCGTCAGCCTTTGCGGACTTGTATTCGTCAAAGGACTGGGCTTGCCGCTCAAGCTCATTGGTCCGTGGTTCGCGCCTGTATTGGGCGCCTTTGGCTTGGCGCCGTGAGCCAGAAAGTCCCCGTCGATGGAAATCTTCGATAGCCTTGCGCTCGGGTTGACAACCGCTTTGACGCTCAACAATTTGCTGTACTGCTTCATCGGCGTTTTTCTCGGCACCGCCATTGGCGTACTGCCAGGACTGGGCCCTGCCGCGACGATCGCAATCCTGCTGCCAGCCACCTTCGCATTGCCGCCGGTGACATCGCTCATCATGCTGGCCGGGATCTTTTATGGCGCACAGTATGGTGGTTCAACGACGGCCATTCTGGTCAATCTGCCAGGTGAAACGTCGTCGGTTGTCACCGCGCTCGATGGCTATCAGATGGCCCGGCAAGGCAAGGCTGGCCGAGCACTGGCGACGGCTGCCATCGCATCATTCTTTGCCGGTACGGTCTGCACGCTGCTGATCGCGCTGTTTGCCCCGCCGTTGACCGAACTCGCCTTGAAGTTCGGGCCGGCAGAATACTTCTCGCTGATGGTACTCGGCCTTGTCGCATCGATCGTACTGGCAAGCGGGTCGATCATTCATGCGCTCGGCATGATCGTGATCGGGCTACTGCTCGGCATCGTTGGAACCGACGTGAACGCTGGCAGTCAGCGCTTTACGTTTGGCTATCTCGAACTCGCCGACGGTATCAGCTTTGTCGTCGTTGCCATGGGCTTGTTTGGCATTGGCGAAATTATCGCCAACCTCGAGCACGAAGCCACGCGCGACGTTTCGGTGCGGAAGGTTGAGGGGCTGATGCCCACGCGTGAGGACTGGGGCCGGATGGTCGCGCCTATCCTGCGCGGCACTGCGCTCGGCTCCGTGCTTGGCATTTTGCCCGGCGGAGGCGCTGCATTGGCGTCATTTGGCGCCTACGCGCTGGAAAAGAAAGTTTCGCGCAACCGCGCGCAACTCGGCAAAGGCGCGATCGAGGGGGTTGCAGCACCAGAGGCTGCAAACAACGCCGCCGCACAGATGTCGTTCATTCCGATGCTGACACTGGGAATACCAGCTAACCCCGTGATGGCGCTGATGATCGGCGCCATGATCATTCAAGGGATCCAGCCTGGTCCCGGCGTGATCAAGGAACAGCCAGAGCTATTTTGGGGTGTCATCGCGTCGATGTGGATCGGCAATGTCATGTTGCTGATCTTGAACCTGCCGTTGATCGGGCTGTGGGTCCGGATGATCTCCGTGCCCTACCACTATCTCTATCCGGCAATCCTTTGCTTTTGCTCGATTGGCGTCATCAGCCTGTCAAACTCGCCGTTCGATGTCTACTTGATGGCGATGTTTGGCCTGCTGGGATATGTTTTCAAGAAGCTCGATTGTGAGCCTGCGCCGCTGCTGCTCGGCTTCATTCTGGGCCCCATGATGGAAGAGTTCCTGCGCCGTGCGCTGTTGCTGTCCAAGGGTGACCCGATGGTATTCCTGACGCGGCCGATCAGCTTGACGATGTTGATCCTGGCGGCGGGGCTGCTGATGCTCGTGCTGCTGCCGTCGTTTAGCAAGACCCGCGAGGTCGCGTTCAAAGAGGAAGTGGGTTGAAGCGGCGTGCCTACGCGCGCCCAACTGGCAAAGCCCGTGCCGCGACCGCCTCGTGATTGCGGTATAGCTGCAAGCCGAACGCGGCAAATTCATCGTCCGCTGGCGTCGCGTACGTGGCGGCAACGCCGATCAGCCGCAAAGCACCGTTGATCGGCAGCAGTTTTGAGGGACGCGCCTCGCTCGTATGGGCGATAGCTGGCCGCATGGCGAGTTTGCCGTCGATCCAAACGGCAGCCGTCTGATGGCCAATGCCGCCGAAATACGCCGTCTCGAGGTAGGCCAGCGCCGTCCCTGTTGAGGCGAGGGCTGCAAACGTCAGATCGGTCGTCGTCAGTTGGGGTGGCGCTGCATCGGGATGGGCTGGTGCATCGAGCCATTCGCCGGTGCCATTGCAGGCATGGAGAGCGTCGAGCAGGCGATCGTCGACGGTGATCACATATGCTGGGGCGTCAGCCGTCAGCGCGAAAATCAATGTGCCTGGGACCGTCTCCACGAACGGCCGCAGCGCGCGTTTGGGCCCGGCGAACAAGCGGACGCTGTGGGACATCTGCAAAGCCTCACGAAGCCTCACGAATTTTTACCAGGCGATCGGCTTGCGGTCGCGGAAGAAGCCACCAGTGGGCCCATTGGCTGGCAGGGTTGCAAGCCATACCGCCGTATCGGCGCCTTCGACGACCGAACGAGCCGCATCTGGCCCGCCCATGTCGGTTCGAACCCAGCCCGGGCACATGCTGTTGACCTTGATGCCGGTCTGATCGCCAACTTCGGCCGCCGTTGTCCGGGTGAGTGCGTTGAGAGCGGCTTTCGACAAGCGGTAGGCTGGCCAGCCGCCGCCCATCTCGGACATTTGGCCGAGGCCGGACGACACATTGACGATCCGGCCATAGGTCTGTTCGCGCATCATCGGCATCACGGCGCGGATCAAGCGCGTTGGACCGATGACATTGGTCGCGAACGTCGTCTCGTAAACGGCTGCCTCGGTGCTGGCGACGCGCGCCTCGGGTCCGTCGATCAAGATGCCGGCATTGTTGACCAGGATGTCGATCCGACCAAACGGACCCATGGCCTCGGCAATGGCAGCGCGAATGCTCGCTTCGTCGGTGACGTCGAGCGCGACGACGGGTGTCACGAGGCCTTCCCGTTCGAGAGGTTCGGCGGCGGCCAGCCCTTTATCGCGGTCCCGCGAGCCGATTACGGCGACGATGCCGAGCCGCGCCAATTGCCGGACGATCTCAAGCCCGATGCCGCGATTGCCGCCGGTCACCAACGCGACGCGAGTTTCGGTCATAGCGGGGTCTCCACAGATTGCCACGCCGTAACCATGCCGCGACCGAACAGGCCGCGTCAAGCAAAGGTGGATCGAACGTGCTGACAGGCCTCGGAAAAATGCCCGGTCTGCGACAACGGGGGGAGTAATCGCAGACCGGGACTTCGGCGACGCTCGGGGGAAAATGCGTCGCTTCTGGACGATCTATGGGGTGAGGGGACATCCGCCATAGCCGTTGTCAGTGATCTCTCGGATCAACTGACGTTTCAACAATGACTGACCGGCAAAAAAGTTTCGCTAATCCACCAAAATATTTTCAACTTCGCAAAACGGTTGTCAGCGGGCCGCTTGATCGGGGCGCGCGGTGACGCGCCAGACCGTGTTTCCGACGTCGTCAGCGACAAGCAAAGCCCCGGAAGCATCGATCGCGACACCGACGGGACGGCCGAACGCTTTCTGGTCGCTGCCTTCGCTGACGAAGCCGGTCAACACGTCCTGAGCTGGCGCCGACGGGCGACCGTCCCGGAACGGAACGAACACCACTTTGTACCCGCTGAGCTTGGTGCGGTTCCAGGAGCCATGCAGGCCGACGAACATGCCGCTGCGGAGGGCCTCTGGTAGTTTCGAGCCGGCGGCAGTTGCTGTCGCGAGGCCGAGGGGCGCCGTATGTCCACCGAGCGAGTAATCGGGTACGATGGCAGACGCTACGAGTTCAGGGCGCGCAGGGGTGACGCGTGTGTCGACGATTTTCCCCCAGTAGCTGTACGGCCAGCCATAGAAACCGCCATCTTTTACCGAAGTCAGATAATCCGGCGGCGTGTCGTCACCAATTTCGTCGCGCTCATTGACGACGGTCCATAGTTCGCCAGTGCTCGGCTCGAACGCCATACCGTTGGCATTGCGAAGACCGGATGCAAACACCCGGGTTTTCCCACTTGCGATCGTGTGTTCGAGGATGGTGCCTCGCCCGACTTCGGCGTCCAGACCATTCTCGCCGATATTGCTGCCGGAGCCGACGGTGACGAACAACTTCGATTGATCGGGGCTGACGATCAGATTGCGTGTCCAGTGGTGCCCGACCGGCAAGTCGATCAACTTGGTGCCCTGGCTGGTGATACGCTGCTGGCCAGCCGTGTAGTCATAACGAACGACGCTGTCGGTGTTGGCGACGTAGAAATGCGAACCGACCACAGCCATGCCGAATGGCTGCCGCAGCCCGTCTAAGAACAACGTGCGCGTCTCGACTGTGCCATCGCCGTTCGTATCGCGAAGAAGCGTTATCCGGTTGGCACTTTCTACGATACCGCCAGCGCGGCGCTGAGCAAAGTTCGACACGATGGCTTTGGGTGCCCAGGAGGCCTTCGGTTGACTGGCCGCTTCAGCGACCAATACGTCGCCGTTGGGCAATGTCAGCAGCCAGCGTGGGTGCTTCAACTCACTGGCGAAAGCCGTCACCGAAAGTCCAGACGCAGCCACTGGCATGCGGCCGTTTGGCCAGCCTGGCGCTGCAACCACGTAGTTCAATGTCGGGATCATCGACGTTTCTGCGGGAGGGATGTTCGGGGCGTTCGGCGGCAAGGGAGCCTGTTGGGCTAGAGCCGATGTCGACAAGATGGCGAGTATCAATGCCGATTGCGGGAACGGATAGCGTACAGATATCATCGGATATATTTCCGTTTTAAGGGGATCAGTTTCGCTCTATTTTCTGAGGTAGAAGACGGTCATGGTGGCGACTTCAATGCCAAGTCTGCGTATAGAAGCGTGGGCGACGGCACTTCCGTCTGCCTGTAACCAGAAGGTGTCGTGAAACGACATCGTAGTTGTTTCGCCCCCCTGATCAGGAACGTGGCGCACGTAGATCCAGATAAACGAATTGTCGGTTGTTTTACCGTCGGCAGGGTCGGCTAACGATGTCTCGGAACCGTCGTATGATCCGTCGTCGTTACGCCGAATGATCCAGTTCAACTCATCGATCTGCCCGTCATCGAAGCGATAGGTTTCTGTCAGCAACAAAATTCCCGTGACTGCATCCACGGTGCCCGTTCCGTCGAGGACAAACTGGCGGAGTAACCCGCCGAAACGGGTCAGGACGACGCCTGATCCCGAAAACGCGCCGGTGAAGAATTCATCCGGCCGGAAGACACGACCGCTGATTAGCGGCGTTTTCGGTGCGTCAGCCGGCAACAGCGAGCGGGCGGCGTTGACATGGTCGAGCGCGGTTGGTCTGCCGCCAGCCATGCCCTCGTCATCGGCGACTTGGAGCGCGATTTCATCGGCTGCCCATTGGTCCAAGACAGCCGACTTTTCAGGGTCACTAAGGCTGTTGTCGATCAGAACGTCGATCGGGTGATCGAATACGGTCTGCGGGCTCGATTTGGCGGTCGTTGCGGCCGGGGCATCGGGCTCGTTTGACGGCTGGGATTTCCGTTCCATGGAACTCTCTTTTACGCTTTAGCGAACTGTCCGGCCGGGCGGCACGTTGCGCGCTGAATGTAGTGATTGGGGTGTGTTTGAGCCCACTTGGCTCCTTCGATTTGAGTTGCCATCAGGCATGCCACGACGAGGGTATTGGGTTCGAGAGGAATGGGTGAAAGCTCGCGGCACGTGGCGCCTTCGACAATCGAGCAGACGACGAACACAAGTTCCAACATGGCGATCATCCCGCTGGGGGCGGCTCGTCCAACCAACACAGAAGTGTTGTTGATGATTGCCGCAGGTTACATCGGACGTCGGCCGATTACCCCGGATGTTCGGGGACGACTGCCGCTCGGGGACTGCTGTCTCGCAGCGACCTCGCACGTGCTAAGAGCGTAACCGCATTGTCAGCGATGGGTTCCCATGCTGCAAAATTCGATGCCGGAACTCTGTCGCGTTTGGCGCCCAGCGACTGCCATGGCACGGGGGAACGCGCCGGCTTGGTCCACAAACCAAAACGGGCACCAGTGGGTGCCCGTTGCGAATGACTGATTTGATCGAGGTTGTTCAGACTCAGACGATGGTGCGCGGGCGGAGATCGCGCCGCCGTATACAATCTGTCGTTTTCAGTTCTTCTTTGCGGCCGGCGTGACGGCGGGGACAGCCGCGGCCTTCTTGGCGTCCTTCATGCACTTGGCGCGGAATTTTTTACGCTCGGCACCTGTGAGCTTGGCTGCGTCGGCGTCAGCCGAGCACTTGAGCGATTCCGGCGTGCGCTCAGCTTTTGGCGTGATGGCTGGCTTCGGCGCGGCGGGCTTTGCCGCAGCGGCTGGTGCAGTCGACGGCGGGGTCGACTGCTGAGTCTGGGCCATGGCGGCAGGTGACGCAAGGGCCAGCAAAACAGCGGCAATGACAGAAGGCTTCATCATGGTAGGTCTCCAAAAGATAGGGCAGTTGCGCCCTGACACGATTCCACGCGTCCGCTTACACAAAGCAAGATGAACACACCACAACATCCCCTGTTCGGCTTCTTGGTCCACGCGAAAGACGGCGCTGCCCGCACCGGGGCCATAACCACGCCGCGCGGGGTCATACGGACGCCAGCATTCATGCCCGTTGGTACGGTCGGAACGGTCAAGGCGCTCTACCCCGAGCAGGTGCGTCAGGCCGGCGCCGACATCATTCTCGGCAACACCTACCATCTGATGTTGCGCCCCGGGGCCGAGCGGCTCGCCCGGCTCGGGGGGCTCCACTCGTTCATGCGCTGGGACGGACCGATCCTGACCGATAGTGGCGGCTTCCAGGTGATGAGCCTGTCCGGTTTGCGAAAGCTGACCGAGGACGGTGTGGCATTCCAGTCGCATTTCGACGGCTCGAAGCACATGCTGACGCCCGAACGCTCGATCGAAATCCAGTGCCTGATCGGTGCCGACATCCAGATGCAGCTCGACGAGTGCATCGAACTCCCATCAGAGCGGGCAGAGATCGAGCGGGCGATGCAACTCTCCGTGCGCTGGGCCGAGCGATCGAAGCGCGCGTTCGAGCAGTACGGCAAGCCGGGGCAAGCGCTGTTCGCGATCGTTCAGGGCGGTACCGACCTCGCATTGCGGCAGGCCTCCGCCGAGGCGCTCGTGGCGTTGGACTTTCCTGGCTACGCCGTCGGTGGGCTTGCGGTCGGTGAAGGTCACGAGGCGATGGTCGCAACGATTGCCGGGACGGTGCCCCATCTTCCGTCGCATAAGCCGCGCTATCTGATGGGCGTAGGCACCCCGCTCGACCTGATCGAGGCGGTGGCGCGCGGGATCGACATGTTCGATTGCGTGATGCCGACCCGCAACGGGCGGCACGGCACGGCGTTCACATGGGGCGGGCGGCTCAACCTGCGCAATGCGCAGTTCGCCGAAGATCTATCGCCGATCGACGAGCGGTCGACGTGTCCAGCCGCGCTGAAGTATTCGCGCGCCTACGCGCACCATCTCATTCGCAGCGAAGAACTGCTGGGGTCGATGATCCTGACGTGGATTAATACGACCTTCTACCAAGAGCTGATGGCGGCGATGCGGGCTGCGATCGCCGATGGCCGCTTTGACAGCTGGCGTGCCGAGACCAAGGCACAGCTTGGGTATCTCGCAACGTGAGACTTATCTTGAGCCTTGGAACGCCAAACGGCGATCTTCGCGGCGCGTGCCGGGCGGCTTAGGCTCGGCGCAGGTCAGATACAGTTGCGCAATGGTCGACGCGACCAGCAGAACCATCAACAAATCAACCGCGTCCATCGGACGGGCCCTGACAGCCATCATCGCGACGATCAGCGACGCCAGCGCCAGCCCACCGAGCCGCATCGAACGCTGTCCTTCCTGGGCGCCAATAGCGCGCACGGCGTATTCGCGCGCCATGCTTTGGCTCCAGCCACGTTCAGCATCCCGCTGATAGCGCTTGATCATCGGGATCAGCGCACTCACTGTAATCGTGCCGAAGATCAACATGATCCCAGCGACCAAAGGCGAGCGCATCACCAGCATGGCGCCTATGGCGGCGAGGGTGCAGGCGATGGTCGCGGAGGCCGAGTGAGACAACAATCCTGGCATTGTATGCTCGTGTTCCTCCTGCAACCAGGAGGCCACCCGGTTCGTCTGAGTTACGAGGAACGCGTCGAGGTGAGATAGCATTGGAGCGCCTGTCACTGAGCCCAGCAAGATATCTTTAACCATAGGCATGGGGGTGCGGCGAGGCAATGGCAGCGGCCGCAAACCGACTGCTAACTTGGTGTCAGGGTTAATCTCAGCCGACCTGCAACTCGGCCCGCTTGATGCGTTCGCGGTGAACGAGATAGACGCCTGACGCGATCACGATCGTCGCCCCGGTCATCGTCCACGCGTCTGGCATATCGCCGAACACCAGCCAGCCCGCGCCGACCATCGTCAGCAATTGCGCGTAGATGAACGGCGAGACGGTGGATGCCGGTGCTAGTGTGTAGGCGTAGATGAACAGCCAATGGCCAATCCCGCCAAACACGCCAAGGCTCGCAAGCATGGCCCAAACCGTCAGGCTGCCAGGGTCGCTCCAATTGGCAAGCGCGAATGGTGCGCCGACGACCGTTCCAACGACCATCGACAAGAACAGCGTGACGATCGGCGGATCGATCGGTGCCAAATGTCGTGTGAGCAGCATGAAGAAGGCGTAGGCGAGCATGCCGGCGAACGAGATGAGCACGGCCCAAGAGGGTCCATCGCCAGTTGGGTGCATGGCGATGACGACACCCGCAAATCCGACAATGATAGCAATCGCCCGCCGCCAACCGACCCATTCGCCAAGCAGCGGGCCGGCGAGGGCTGCGACCACGAGCGGCGCCATAAACACGATGGTTACCGTCTGGTCTAGGCGCAGAGTTTGGAGCGCAATGAAATTGCACGCTGTCGTCGATACCATCAGGACGGATCGCAGGGATTGCAGGCCAAGCCGCCGCGTGGCGACAAGGTCTGTCAGGCGCGATGGCCCAAACACGATCGCGTAGATCACGAGAATGTAGACGGTCTGTCCGACAAAGCGCAGCCACACGACTTCGGCGACGGGTACGCCGTAACGTGTCGCCAATAGCTTGGCCATGGTGTCGAGGGCGGTGAACAGGGTCACTCCGAGCACGATAAGGCCGATTGCGAAAAGCGTTCGGTGGGCCGTGACAGGCGCCTGATCCCGACCTTTGCCGACCGGGCCCGTGTTTGCGGATACCGTGTCGTCGGCTCCCGTGCCGGCGGACCCCGTGCCGGCGGACCCCGTGTCGGCGGACCCCGTGCCGGCGGACCCTGTGTCTACGAAGCCGTCGGCCTCAGGGGCGGGCGGTGTCGGATCCGAACGCCGCTGTTGCATTCGATAATGCTCCGTTTGCCATGATGCCTGACATAGCCAAGATCGTTGCGCCAGCACCGCCTCAGACGGGCGATGCTTAGAAGCGAACAGCGCTTACCACAGTCGCATGTCAGATATCACATCAGCTCGACCGCAGGCCGGCCAATCCTGCAGGGCTGATGCTGACGCACGCCGATTGCGGCCACCCGCCGCAATGCGAAGAGCGCCAGACGCGCGACAAGAACTGGACTTCCACGCCGCTCACGCGTAGACCGACGCGCCTGAGGTAGGCCGACCGTTATCGTTTCAGCAATCTGCTTGGGATGGCATCGGCGGCGTGAATCGGGTCCGTAGCTCAGCGGTAGAGCGGCTGACTTTTAATCAGTAGGTCGACGGTTCGATCCCGTCCGGACTCACCAACACACAATGCCTTTGGCGCTCACTGGTTCTCCACAAAGCGGTAATGCGAGCCATGATCGCAGCGTGCCGCAGCTGCGCACGCAATGGTCCATTTCGCGGCTCTGACGCTCATCAGGGATCGGCGCAAGGAGCCGATCTTTTTAAGAGGGCAGTTATCGTCGTCTTAGAATATTGTCGGAATTGGTCCACAAGTGTACGGCTATACTTGCGCGCCGCAGGTCTTAGTCCTAATGTCGGCGGCGGATGTCAACATTTTGCAGCGCGTCGCGTTGCTTTTCCAAGAGTAGAGGTATCGAACATGCGTCTGACGAAGACGACGGGACACGCCATTCGGATCCTCATCGACTGCGCAGGCGCAGACGACGAACGGGTCAAGGTCGCATCGATCGCCAACCGGCTCGGCATCAGCCAGCTCAACGCTTTCAAGATCGTCCACATTTTGGCCAAGGCAGGCTTCATCGACGCCATGCGCGGCCGCAACGGCGGCGTGATGCTGGCGACGGCACCCGAAGCGATTCGGATCGGCGCTATTGTTCGCGCCATTGAATCGACCGAGATGATCGTCGCTGGCGCTACGGGCGCAAAAAAACGCGACAAGGCTCCCATCAACACGATCTTCGAAGATGCCCTCGATGCGTTCATTGGCGTTCTCGACAGTCACACGCTGGCTGACATCGCGCCGGCCGTGAAGCGCGCCAAAACGAAACCGGCCAAGGAAAGCAAGGCGTTGAAATCGGCGAAGCCTGTCAAACCGGCCAAGCCCGTCAAGCCATCGGTCGTGCTCGCGAAGTCTTTGTCGAAGCATGGCGCCGCTAAGAACCAGGCGTCGATCGGCAAGGCCAGCATGGCCAAGGCAGTCGCCAAGAAGGCAATGGCGAAGGGTAGCTCGCGGCGCAACGGCCTTCGCGCCTGAGTAGCGTTTCGCGTGACGTCAAGCTTGGCCCTCGTTCCGGTTGCGGGCGAGGGACCACTGCGCGCCTGATCTTGATTTCGACGATCTGCTGCCGCATCACGTGCCCCTGGACGGTCAGTGATGGTCGCGCCCTCGCGGCAACGCCTCGGGCTGGCGCAAATGTGTCTGGCATGCTGGGGTCGGATAAACAGGGTTGGGCGCGCGCAATGGGCAGCATCAAAACCGGTTTCATCGCCGGGTTAACACGGACAGATGGTCCGCGACGCGACACACTGCGCCGCGAAATCGCGCGGGATCGTGCCCGACTTCAGGCGCCGGAGTTGAGACCAAAGCTCGTACTCGCCAGCGCCAGTCCACGGCGTGTTGCGCTCCTTGCCCAAATCGGTTTCGAACCGGACGCATACCGACCGGCCTCGATCGACGAAACGCCCGGCAAAGGTGAGATGCCGCGAGCTCTCGTCACCCGTTTGTCGAAAGCCAAGGCGGAGGCGGCGCGCGACCAGATCGCCAACGACCGCGATATCGCCGACGCCCACATTCTGGCCGCCGACACCGTCGTCGCCGTCGGCCGCCGCATTCTCGGCAAGCCCGAACAGATCGAGCAGGCCACCGAATGCCTCCAATATCTGTCCGGCCGCTCGCACCGCGTTTTGACCGGCGTTTGCCTGATGTTGCCTGACGACCGGATGCGGTTGCGCATCGTCGATACGCGCGTCCGGTTCAAACACTTGTCGAAGACCGAGATCGAGGCCTACATCGCATCGCGAGAATGGCGCGGCAAAGCGGGCGGCTACGCCATCCAGGGGCTTGCCGGTTCGTTTATCCAGAAAATCGTCGGGTCCTATACCAATGTCGTCGGATTGCCACTTACCGAGGTCACAGGGATGCTGCTCGCTGAGAGCTTTCCTGTCCATTTCAACTGGCTCAACGCCGGACAACTCGACCCGACGTAGTGCCGTCGACGTTTCAGCTATTTTGACGTGTGGCGAGGTCGAATGAGCCAAACGCTAAAACCTGACGATGGTGCGCAGAGCAGCGTTGGACGCTGCCCGATCTGCCGTAAGGCGACGGCGGTTGCATCACGGCCGTTCTGTTCGCCGCGATGCCGCGAAATCGATCTTGGCCGTTGGTTGTCGGGCTCGTACGTCATTGCTGGCGGCGGCACGGACGAGGACGGCGAAGAAGGCCGCGTTGACGACGGGCCAGACAAAGACGGGCCAGACAGAGACGCCTGACGCGCGCGACTTCGGCTACGGGTTGGGTCGGCGCTGTTCGCGTCAAAACAGAAATTGTTCCGATAGCACCCGCTCGTCGAGCGAATGGTCAGGATCGCACATCAAATAGAGTTCGATATGGCGCGCGTTCTCGATTTCGACGCGCACGACAGAGCGTGTTTCGGCGTGGTCGGCGACAGCACTGACGGGACGCTTACCAGCTTCGATGACGTCGAAAGCGATCTTGGCTTTGTTCGGCAATAGCGCGCCGCGCCACCGGCGCGGACGGAACGGCGAGATCGGGGTCAAAGCAAGCAATGGCGCATCGATCGGCACGATCGGTCCGTGAGCCGAAAGGTTGTAGGCCGTCGACCCGGCCGGCGTCGCAACGAGGGCGCCATCGCAGATCAATTCGGCGACGCGGACCGTGCCATCGATCGAGATCCGAAGTTTTGCAGCCTGCGCTGTCTCGCGGAATAGCGACACCTCGTTGATCGCCAACGCCTTGTGCGCTTTGCCGGCGCGGTCATACGCGATCATCGACAGCGGATTGATATGGCTGATCTCGGCGTTGGCGAGACGCGCGTAGAGGTCATCTTCGCGATACTCGTTCATCAAGAATCCGACCGAACCGCAGTTCATGCCAAAGATCGGGATCTGATCGTTCATATACTTGTGGAGCGTCTGGAGTATCAGGCCGTCGCCGCCCAGCGCAACAATGGCGTCGGCCGCGCGCGCGGGGCGGTCCCCGTAGCGGCGTGTCAGCGCCACCAGCGCGGACTGCCCTTCGGGCGTATCACTCGCGACGAATGCGATCCGCTCGAACGGCGGGGTCAGCTTTGCCATAGTGCCTCATCCTCGGACGAACCGGAACGCATCCATGCCACAACCATCTCAGCAATCAATCGGCGGTCTCACGATGAGCGGTGATGGCGCGAGCATGATCTTTACGACGTTTCCGTCGATCGAGGCGGCGCGCGAGGTAGCCCGCGCTCTGGTCGAGGCGAAGTTGGCTGCGTGTGTCAACATCATCCCTGCTGTCGTTTCGATCTACCGCTGGGATGGCGCCGTCTGCGAAGACGCCGAGGTCGCGGCGCTAATCAAAACCCGGCGGGAACTCGTAGCCGACGTGATGATGGCGATTGCCGCGCGCCATCCGTATGCCACGCCCGCATTGGTCGCCTACGATATTGCGACGGGCTCGCACGATTACCTAAACTGGATCGTGTCCAGTACGGCTCAACCGACTATTCTCAGCCCAAGTTAGCAGGGCGAAGAAATCGGCACGCTGCGGTGATCGCAAAACGGTGGGTCAATAGCCAAACGACTGATTATTGAACAGCCCGTAGAACCCGTAAGACGGGCGCGGGCGTCGGCGCGGAGCGCTCGCCTGTCGCTGTGCCCTATCGCTACTGGCTGATGGCCCCCGCCGGGTCGTGGCCGTCCGGCGTGGCGCTGGCCGATTTGAGCGCGTTGTCTGGCCCCCTACAGCTGCATCCGACGTTTCCGCGGTAAGTTGCGGCTTATCGGTCGCGACCGTGGATGCGTCGGGCGCGGTCGATGCGGGATCGCGCGGTTCGGTTCGAGCGGCTTTTGCCGTGCGGACCCCGTCCGGCCTGCCTATCGGCTTGGCCAGGTGATCTGTCGGCTTGGCCGGGTGATCTGTTGCGGAAACCGCAAGAGGCGGGGCAACCGGCCCACCAATGGACATGCGGCCTGGAAGCGGTCGGACTGCTGGTGTGGCTTTCGCTACAGATACGGGCGCTATTGCTGGCGCCGTTGCCGTTGCTGGCGCCGTTGCCGTTGCTGGCGCCGGTGCAGACGGGGTGGTTTCGGTAGCGATCTTTGCGGGCCATCGTTTGACAAGTTGGGGCACTGGCACAGCTATCGACGGCGCGACTTGAGCGCCAGCGAGTACTGCTGTTGCGGCTGCGGCTGCCGTGTCAGGGGCCGAATATGTCGTCTTCAACTTGCCCCCGGCAGATTGGGCCTGGACGGTCGATGGCGCGCAACGACCATTGGAGTTGGCCGCTTGCCCGCCGGGACAAGCAACGCCGCAGGCAGGCCCAACGTGGCCTTTGACCAGGGCCAACAGAATGTCGTCGGGGTTGTCATGGGGCAGTCGAGCATTGACCTTGGCCAGAAAGGCGATCATCGCGGTTTTTGAAGCGCTGTTCCAATCCCCGTCGGCCGTGTCGTCGAAACAGCCGACCCGTATCAGTTCGTGCTGGATTTGCGAGGCGAGGTTCACGCGCTGCTCGTCGGTGGCACCGCGAGACGACGCGAGCTGGACAGACGAGGCTTGCGAAGCAAGGCGGGTTTGAGCGGCCCACGGCGTGATCGATGCCTTGACCGCTGGGTCGGCAAAGCCAGCGACGTCGGGTGCCTTAGCGCTCATGCCGGATGGAATTTTAGATGTTTGGCTCCCGGAAGGCTGGCGAATGCCGGGCTCGATCGACAGACTGGCGGCACCACGAGCGCTCACTGGAAGTGAGGCGACCCACGACGACGCCACGTTTGCATCGCGTGAGTTTAACGGAATGAGCACAGCTGCCGCGCCAATGGCGGCGCCAATCGTCGTAATGAAAAGTACGGTCGATAAACGCATGACGAATTCCTACAACGCGAACGTGACGTCTGACGCTCACCGACCGGCAACGAAACGGGACGAACGAACGGGCCAAATGCGGTAGCGCTGCCCGGCGCACTGCGAAAAGTGATCTGTGCTCAGTATAGCGCCCAACGCTTCCGCGACAATCGTAACCATACTGCGTTTCCATACACGCAGCGACGCCAAGCGACAACGTCGGTGTCGGCGAAGGTGATGTTGGCCCTAACATCGGATGATCCCAAAAAGCTCGGGGCTGTGGACATCGGCGCCTACTCATGGGGACAACTCTGGAAATGCAGGGTTCGGAGTTATCTCGAAGTGGGCCGTGGCCGTCACGCAACACACGCTCTGGATCGCGTTAGAGTTGCCGGTGATGCGGCCTACGCACCTGATTCCCCTTAGCGAATCCAAGTGAATCAGTTAGGTCATGAGGCGAGGGAGTTTATTTGCGTCTGTTTCTTGCGTCCCTGGTGTGTCTTCCAGGTTATGCACAGGCTCAATGCCGAGCGGCGGTCGGGGCTGTGAATAACGTCGGAAGATAGGCCTGGATGCACGGTCCCGTATCTTGGTTGGCCTGCCGTCTGGTTCGCCACTCATTCCTTTGGGGGGAATGGTGGATGCTCACGAACTACTGCGTCGTGCCGCCGTGATCGTTTGTCGTTGGATCGACCAAGCAGTGATCCTCAGTTCGAGTGGTACACAATAAGAATAAGGCCGACTTTGTTCCGGCGTACCGTTCGGCCCATCTCAATGGAGAGGGCTTATGAGACACGTCTTAGGCGTGTTAGGGGTCATGGCAGCAAGCGTCCTGCTCGCTGTCTCAGCCGCTATGAACTGGCAGTTTGGCTTCAATATGGGCCGAACTCCATTCGACGGGCAGATCTACGGTGCAGCCAGCGCTGCCGCAGACTGTATGAAGGCGCTTGTTCCATTCTTCTTTTTCGCCGCGTGGCGTAATAGAATGTGGGCACAAGCTGGAGCATCCGCGCTGGTTTGGGCTGTCGTCACGGCATACTCGCTGACGTCTGCCTTAGGTCACGCCGCTCTCAATCGTGCTGACACCACAGGTGCCCGCTCGGTTCAAACCCAGTCCTACCAAGACGTTCGCGCCGATGTGAAGCGAGCCCAAGACCAGCTGTCTTGGATCCCTCAGCATCGTCCGGCCGCCACGGTCCAGGGCGAAATCGATGGCGTAAAAAACAGCCGCGCTTGGGGTTGGTCAGCTGCCTGTTCGAAGGTTGATGGCAAGGCCGAGCGTTTGGTTTGTGATCGGTACCACGCGTTACAGGCTGAGCTTGGCTCGGCGCAACAGGCCAGCGTTCTCGAGAAGCGGATTGCTGATTTGCAGTCGAAGGTCGATGCTCAAGGTGGCTTACACCACGGCTCGGCTGACTCAGATCCACAAGCTGCCGTCTTGACGGCTCTGTTAGCGAAAGTGTTCCCTGGCGTTCAGAAGGCCGACGTGCAGACCATGATGACGGTCTTCGTTGCCTTGCTGCTCGAGGTCGGTTCTGGCCTCGGAATGTATATTGCATTTAGTCAATGGCGTATCCACGACGTCCGGGCTCCGTCGGCACCGCGCATCATGCCGGTTGCTGCAACGCCACTCCCGGCGATCAACACCGCTGCGGTAGCGGTGGCGGCCCATCAGGCCGTGCAGCAGATTGCTGCAAAACCGCGTTCTGGTGCAAACGACAATCGTGTCGGTCAGCCAGCTTCCCTCGCGGCCCCGTCTGCCCCCCAAGTTGTGGCAGCGTCGGCTCAAAGGATGATCGCTCCTGAGACGGACGTGGAGCGGTTCTACAAGGAGAATATTAAAGTTACGGACGGTTCTAGTCTTACTGCAACGGAACTCTATGAGGATTACTGTGATTGGTGTGAGGCAAAGAACAAGGAGCCACTAGCACTGCCGACTTTTGGACGCGCGTTCGGTGAACTCGGCGTCAAGAAGGAGAAGATCGCAGGCCGCATTCGGTACATTGGCATCGCGCTGAAGTCCGAGCATGAGTTCCGGGAGGATAAGAAACCGCCCGTCTTCGACGTCAAGGCTGCTTGAAAGCAGCTTCCAGGACGAAAGGCCGCTCGCAAGAGCGGCCTTTTTTCGTTTCTGGATCGTGATGGTCGCTTGTTGTGCTCCTCGCTTTTCCTCCGACTGCCGACGCCAGAGAGCGACGCCAGTCGCAAGCGCTGTGCTTGAATAAACATAGCAAAATTCGATGTGTTGCTGGAATGCAGGGTTGGATTCTCCCGCCGGTCTGGACTACACTTTCGGCTAATGCGGCACAGACCGCGTCGAACGGCCAATGAATTGGGAGGACGGGAAAGTATGCTCAAGGCACTCGTTATTGATCCGGTGAAGTGTACGGGCTGCAAGCAGTGCGAAATGGCGTGCTCGTATGAGAACGAGAACGAGTTCAACGCCTCGAAATCTCGCATCCGCGTGTTTGACTTCCACACCGACGCGAAATTCGTCCCCTACACCTGCACGCAGTGCGCCGAGGCGTGGTGCCAGCAAGCGTGCCCCGTCAACGCAATCACGACCGACGCCGCAACTGGCGTGAAGGTCGTGCACGAAAATATCTGCGTCGGCTGCAAAGTCTGCACGATTGCGTGCCCGTTCGGCACCGTGAACTACAACGCATCGACCGGTAAGGTCATCAAATGCGACTTGTGCCAGGGTAATCCGGCGTGTGCCGACGCCTGCCCGACCGGCGCCATCACGTTCCAGGATATCGAGCAGACAGGCTACGACAAGATGAAGCTGTGGGCAGCAAAGACCGCACAGGCAGACAAAGCCGGCCCGAACGCACCCGTTGCCAAGCATTGATCGCCCTGTCGTTACCGCTCGAGGCGGCAGAGCTGGTCTCTGGCGACCCGACGACCGGCGATGAAATGACGAGACGATAATAAATTTGAAGGCCGTCGGCGCGACCATCATGTCCGCGCAATCCGGCCGAGCCAATAGGAGACCCCAATGGGTTGGACTGGTAAGATCCTCCGCATCGACCTCACCAAGCGCAAAGTGACGTCTGAGCCGCTGAATAAAGACTGGGCGCAGAAGTACATTGGCCAGCGCGGCTTAGCGTCGAAGTACCTCGTCGAGGAGGTCGACCCGAAGTGCGACCCGCTCGGGCCAGACAACAAGATTATTTTCGCCACCGGGCCGCTGACCGGCACGTCGGCTTCGACCGGCGGTCGTTATTCGGTGATCACCAAGGGCGCATTGACCAACGCTATCGCGTGCTCGAACTCGGGCGGTTACTGGGGGCCAGAACTCAAGTTTGCCGGTTGGGATATGGTGATCCTGGAGGGCCAAGCGTCGAGCCCGGTCTATATCACGATCTTTGACGACAAGGTCGAGTTGCACGATGCTGGCGAACTGTGGGGCAAGTCGGTTTGGCACGCCGATGAGTGGCTGAAAACGCGCCATCAGGATCCGATGCTGCACGTCGCTGCCATCGGGATCGCTGGTGAAAAGCAAGTGCTCTACGCTGGCATCGTCAACGATCTTCACCGGGCCGCTGGTCGTTCAGGCGTCGGCGCCGTGCTGGGCTCAAAGAACGTCAAGGCGATCGCGGTTCGTGGCACCGGAGGCGTCAAGGTCCGCGACGGCAAGACGTTCTTGAAGGCTACCAACGATGCCAAGAAGGTCCTCCAACAGAACGCGGTCACCGGGCAGGGTCTGCCAACCTATGGCACTCAGGTGCTGATGAACGTGATCAACGAGGCGGGCGCCATGCCAACGCGCAACTCGCGCGACGTGCAGTTCGAGGGCGCACACGACATCTCGGCAGAAGCCATGGCGACGCCGCGCAAGTCCGACGGCAAGGCCAACCTCGTGACGAACCAAGCCTGCTTTGGTTGTACGATTGCATGCGGGCGCATCTCGAAGATCGACGAGAACCACTTCACCGTCAAAAACAAGCCTGAATACTGGCACGCCTCGGGCGGCCTTGAGTACGAGGCGGCATGGGCGCTCGGGTCTAACACAGGCGTAAAGGACCTCGAAGCGCTGACCTACGTCAACTTCATCTGTAACGAGCAGGCGATCGATCCGATCTCGTTTGGCGCCACCGTCTCGGCGGCGATGGAGCTTTACGAACTCGGCTTGATCAATAAGGAAACCACAGGCGGTATCGACCTCAAGTTTGGGTCTGCCGAAGCGCTGGTGGCGTGCGTTGAACTCACCGGTAAAGGCGAAGGTTTCGGTAAGGAATTGGGCCTTGGTTCAGCGCGTCTGACGGCTAAGTACGGCCGTCCCGATTTGTCGATGACGGTCAAGGGCCAGGAATTCCCGGCCTACGACGCGCGCGGCATCCAGGGCATGGGGTTAACCTATGCAACGTCGAACCGCGGTGCCTGCCATCTGCGCTCCTACACCGTGTCGTCGGAAATTCTCGGCATCCCCGAGAAGACCGATCCATTGACGACCAAGGGCAAACCGGCCCTCGTCATGGCCTTCCAGGATGCGACGGCGGCCGTCGATAGCGCTGGAATTTGCGTGTTCACGACGTTTGCCTGGACGTTGAACGACATCGCGCCGCAGCTCGACGCGGCCATCGAAGGCGGCTGGAATCCTGACAAGATGATGGAAGCTGGCGCGCGCATTTGGAACATGGAACGCATGTTCAACTTGCGCGCTGGCTTCACCGCCAAGGACGACATGCTGCCGCCGCGCCTCCTCAACGAAGCGGCGCAAAGCGGGCCAGCCAAGGGGCTGGTCAACGGCTTGAAGGAAATGCTGCCGGAATACTATCAGCTGCGCGGTTGGACGGCCGAAGGCGTGCCAACCAACGAGACGGTCGCAAAGATGGCATTCTGAGTAAGACGCTTGCCCGTGGGTCGAGCGTCTCGCGAATGGGGAGTAGCGAATGGCAATTTGGGGCAACTCGTCTCGTTTTGCTGCTCGCACTTTGGGTTGGTCTGACGAAGCTCACCATTTGCTACTCGCTATTCGCTATTCGCCCTTCTTTCGTGCGGAGCACATATGAACTACGTCATCCTGGGTGCCGGACCGGCCGGTGTCACGGCAGCCGAGACCATCCGCAGCATCGACCGCAAAAGTGGCATCACGCTGGTCGGTGGCGAGCCAGAGCCGCCCTATTCACGCATGGCCATCCCGTATCTGTTGCACGGGGCGGTCGGCGAGCACGGAACGTATCTCCGCCAGGATGACGCGCATTACACCAAGCTCAACATCACCTACGTCACGGGCAAAGCTGGTGGCGTCGATACGCGTCAAAAGCGGGTGTTCCTGTCTGGCGGCGACGCATTGCCCTATGACAAACTGTTGATTGCGACGGGGGCGTCTCCGCTTATCCCACGCGTGCCCGGTGCAAACCTGCCCGGCGTGCATTGTTGCTGGACGCTGCCGGACGCCCGCGAAATTCTGAAGCTTGCCGATAAAGGCTCGCCCGTCGTGCTGGTCGGAGCCGGCTTCATCGGCTCGATCGTGCTCGAAGCACTGCACCAGCGCGGCTGTGCGATCACGCTTGTCGAAATCGCACCGCGCATGGTCGCTCGCATGATGGATGAGACGGCCGGCGGCATGCTCGGACGCTGGAGCCGTGCCAAAGGCATCGATGTCCGCACCAGCATCAAGGTCGAGCGCATCGACCAGCTTAGCGCCCCGCTTGCGAACGGGGCAACGCTTGAGGTTGGTCTGTCCGATGGCGCGAAGGTGCCAGCCAAACTGGTCGTGCTGGCGGCTGGCGTCCGCTCAAACGTCGGCTTTCTGGTTGGCTCCGGTATCGAGGTCGGACAGGGCATCCGCGTCGACGACACGCTGCAAACCTCGGTCGCCGACGTCTACGCTGCGGGCGACTGCTGCCAGGGCATCGACATCTCGACCGGCAAACCTGACATGCTGGCCATTCAACCCGTCGCTGTGGAGCACGGCCGCATTGCCGGGCAGAACATGGCCGGGCGGCGTACCCCGCACCGCGGCTCGCTCAACATGAACGTGCTCGATACCATGGGGTTGATCTCGTCATCGTTCGGCCTGTGGCAGGGCTCGCCACAAGGGGAGACCGCAAAGTTGATCGACGAGGACAACTTCAAATACCTGAAGCTCGAATTCCTCGGCAGCAAGCTGATCGGTGCACAATGTGTCGGCATGACGGATCATGTCGGCATGTTGCGCGGCCTGATCCAGACCGAGCTCGACCTCGGCGTGTGGAAGACGCGCCTGATGGAAACGCCCGAGCGGCTGCGTGAAGCCTACGTTGATCTGACGCAGAACGGCTCGTCGATGGGCGCCCAACGGCAACGGGTCAAGGCGCCGATCGTCAAGGCCGCGTGAGGTATGAGGAAGGCTGTTTGAGTATTGCGCCCATGCAGGTCACGCTGAAACTCTTCGCCTCGCTCGGTGTTCATTTGCCAGCGGGTGCCGAACGCAACCAAGCCGACGTTGCCGTCGCCGATGGCACCACGGTGTGGGGTTTGCTCGATGCCCACAACGTCCCGCGCGGCTCGTGCCATCTGGTCCTGCTCAACGGCCATTTCCAAGCCCCGGCCGTGCGCGATACCACTGTGCTACAGCCCGGCGACGCGGTCGCTGTCTGGCCGCCGGTGGCTGGCGGCTGATGAGCGATAATCCTTCATCGCCGCATCCCCCCGTTACGGACCGCGTCGACAAACTCATGTCGCTGACACCGCTCGAATTCTCGGCTTCGTGCAGCCGATTGCTGGGCAGAGACATCCCAGCCGGAGCCTCTGCCATAGCCGAGTTACCGGGCGGGCAGGCGATTTTGACCTGCCAGCCTGCGGCTGGCGTCACGCTTGGTGGATTGTTGGCCTTGCCACGGGCGAAAGTGTCAATCGTCTTCCACGGCGTCGCGCCTGACGACCGCGCTGCATTTCTGAAGCGGTTCGAGCTGGCTTTCCAGCGCGGCGGCGGGTGACGGGATAAGCGCCCCTGTGACCCACCCCTTGTCAGCGGTGGGAGTGGCACCCCATATCTTGCCCACGACGGTTTTAGCCAACGGAGGTACGACCATGACGCCCGATGAACGCCAGATGATCGAAGATTTGTTCCAGCGTCTCGCCGAGAACGGTGCTGGCCTCGACAAGGACATGCAGGCCGACCGGCTGATCAACGACTTGATGCGGCGCAATCCCGACGCCGCCTACATGCTGGCCCAGACGACCCTCGTGTTCGAACACCAGATGGCCGAGCAGAACAACCGCATCGCCGAACTCGAAGATCAGGTCGCGGCTCTTTCGGGTCGTGGCCAGACATCTTCGGGCGGCGGCAGCTTCCTTGGCGGCCGAGTTGGCCAGAGGGTAGGGTCAGTCCCCGCAGCAGGCGGCATGGCAGGGGCAGCGTCGTCGTCAGAAGCTTCGCCCTGGGGCGCTTCTCCAGGGGCGGCCGGTACCGGCAATGCTGGCATGGGCGGCTCGCGGATCGGAAGCGCGCGCGGCCAGTCCGACGGCTTCAACGGACGCTCTCAAGATGCGGGGATGGGCCAACGCGGCGCGCCGATGGGTTCACGCGAGGCGCAAACAGGTCCGCGAGGCACATTCGGTGGCGGCCAATCGCCAATGCCACCTCCTGGCCAGCAGCCAGCCCAGGGCGGCGGCTTCCTCCGCTCGGCGCTGGCAACGGCAGCGGGCGTTGCTGGCGGTATGATGCTAGCCAACAGCCTTGGCGGGTTGTTTGGCGGTAACGAGGCGCAGGCGGCGGAGGCCGGCTCAGCCAGCGCAGCTGACAACGCCTACCAGGACGGGCAACAGGACGCGGAAATTGCCGCTAACGATGCCCAGGACATGGAGCAAGACGCGTCGTTTGATACGGGCGGCGATTTTGGCGGTTTCGACAGCTTCGAAACTTGACGCTCGACGTCATTTTCGCGTTCCACGCGCCGGAGAGCCGATGGCTTTCCGGCGCTTTTTTGTGACGGGTCTACATCCATCGCGTCAGGCCGCGTCATCAACGAGCGTTCTGCGGCGCGCCAAGGTCGGCTAGAGCCACGGCGGGAGTTGATCGCCCACTAGAGCATCATCCGACCGGACGGAATCGCAATCGCGATTCACCGGTCGGATAAAGATGCTCTAGAAACTCTAATTTAGAGCAGTTTCATCCGATCAGTCGATCGCTTGGGCGATCGCGTCTGATCGGATACTGCTCTTGGAGCACCCGCATGCGTATTCTCGTGACCAATGACGATGGCATCAGCGCCGAGGGCATTGGAGTGCTGGCCGATATCGCGCGGACCTTGTCAGATGACGTCTGGGTCGTGGCGCCGGAAACCAACCAGAGCGGGACGTCGCATAGCCTGACGCTGCACACCCCATTGCGAATACGCGAGATCGACGCGCGCACCTTCGCGGTCGCTGGCACGCCGACGGATTGCGTGATCATGGCCGTGCGCCACCTGCTCAAGGATGGCCGGCCAGCCTTGATTCTATCGGGCGTAAACGATGGCTCGAACGTGGCCGAGGACGTGACCTATTCGGGCACGGTCGCTGGCGCCATGGAGGGCACAATCCTTGGCATTCCCTCGATTGCCCTGTCGTTGATGACGCGCGGACTGACGCCAGACCGCGTGGTCCATTGGGATACGCCGCGAACCCATGCGCCGGGTCTGATCAAGCGGCTGTTGGCCACCGGGTGGCCGACTGGCACATTGCTCAACGTCAACTTTCCAGCGGTTGCCCCCGATGGGGTGACGGGCATCCAGGTGACGCGGCAAGGCATCCGCGACCAGGATAGCCTGACGGTCGACGAACGCGCAGATCCTTGGGGCAAGCCCTACTACTGGTTCGGCTTCCGGTTCCGGCCATCGACGCTCGTCGAAGGCACGGACCTGTCGGCGATGGCCGCAAACGCGATTTCCGTGACGCCGCTGTCGCTCGATTTGACCAACGATGCCGTCGCCTTGAGATTGGCGCAGACGTTGGATGGTTGAACCGCGACTTTGAACCTGGAATTCCCCGGGCTCGCATAGCCGTCTGGCGAAACTCCGTTTCCCTCACAATATTGTGGCCCGCCGCATGGCCGCCGCGATTGGGTCGCCCCGCCGTCGGAATCGGCCCGTACGCGTCGAACTCTGGACCGATCGCGACCGTCCCTCACGATGTGGCAGCGTTTGCCTCGAACTGGCGGCAGGCAGCCGGTCCCTGGCAAGCCTGCAGCGGGGGTTAACCATCTGTTAACCGATTAACGGTTAAGGGATCGGGTGGAATGAGGTTGGTCATGCGTAAAGGTGGTCTCGATATGGGGCAGCATCGCCTCTGCAACAGGATGGTGATCCTGGCTTGCACGGCCGTGATGGCCGGCTGTAGTGCTGACGTCAGCCGCCTCGACAGCAATCCCAGCTTTTCGCTGAACGATCCGCCGGGCTCGTCAAGTCTCATACGTCCGTCCGCGTCGCTCAACCGGTCGGCCGTCGGCGCCGCCAACGTCGACACGTCCAAAAATACGCCAACGCGCGCGCCCGATCGCGGCGTTGAGATGGCGGCTCTTTCGCCTCCAGCGGCATCACCTGCGCCGTATGCGCCGCCGCCCGCCGATCCGTCCCCTGGGCGCTATGCGCCATCGGCTGCGGCCGCCAACGCCCTTTCGGCAACGGCGCGACGGGCAAACGCCGCGCCTGCTCCTGCTCCTGTCGCAACGACGGAAAAGGGCGACGCCGTCAACGTAAAGCCGGGCGATACGCTGACAGCGATCGCAAGGCAGCATAACGTGCTGGTTTCCGAGCTGATGCGGGTCAACAATCTGAACAGTTCGGCCCTCAAGCCAGGGCAGACGCTTTACCTGCCAAAGACAGTGCGTAAGCCAATCCTTCGTCCAGACGCGGTTGCCGCATCGGCGCCAGCCATCGGTTCAGCGCGGGTTAGGCAAGCGCCGCTCGCCGCGGAAGTGGCGGCCAACTATACGAACAATCACACCGTCCAGAAGGGCGACAGTTTGTATGCGCTGGCCATCAAGATGAAAGTGCCGATGGCCGAATTGCAGCAGGTTAATGGCATTACCGATGTGCGCAAGGTCAAGCCGGGTACGGTACTAAAAGTACCAGGGGCAGCCGTTGCTGCGGCACCTAGCGGCATGGCAAGCGCGCCAGTGGTGGCAGGATCCGGGACGTCAACATCTGTGCCGTCAGAATCGGGGGCTGCGGTCGTTGCGAAAGTTCCGGCCGCTGTCGTTCAAGCCGATGCAGCAACTGTGAATGGTGGCGTCAATGTCGGCGCTGGGCCGATGGTGGCCCCGGCGCGGCCAACGCTGATCAATGGCGAAAAGCAAATCGCCGCTTTGGACCCAAAGCCCGGCACGATGCCGACGCCTATAGTGAGCGGCGGCGTCAACGCCAACGACGCGAGCCCGACGGCATCGCCAGCATCGCTCGCGGGCGATACTCGGCTACGCTGGCCGGTTCGCGGACGGATCGTTGCCGGGTTCGGAGCCCGTCCGGACGGCACTCACAACGACGGTCTCAACCTTCAGGTCCCGCACGGGACCGAAGTCCACGCCGCTGAGGCCGGTGCGGTCGCCTACGCTGGCTCCGAGCTCAAGGGCTATGGCAACCTCGTTTTGATCCGACACGACAATGGTTGGATCACGGCCTATGCCCATAATTCGGAAATCCTCGTGAAACGCGGTGATCGCGTCAAGCGCGGGCAGGTCGTCGCCAAATCCGGCAAGACCGGTTCGGTCGACCAGCCGCAGGTCCATTTCGAACTGCGGCAGGGATCGAAGCCCGTTGATCCGACGCCTCACATGGAAAAGATGTAACGCGTTCGTTGGCGCGAGAGCGCGATAGCGCCGTCGAACTATTGCGGTGTCGTTTTCGTCGCGTTCAACGCACGAAATTCTTGAAACAAGGCTTCCCGATCGGCATCGGTCAATTTGGATTTTTTGCCGCTCTGCTGCCACCGTGCGAGAACTTCGTCGAATTTCGCTCGCTCGCTTTGCGTGGCGTCGGCACGAATTCCGGTTGTCGCAGCGGACCCCGGCTGCGCTGGTGTCGTGACTGCTGCTGGAGAAACCGCAGCGGTTGGCACCGTAACGGCTGGTCGCGTGCGGGCGAGCACGTCTTCAGCAATCGAATACCGCGTCCAACCCGGGACGGTCGCGGCAAGGTTTATTTCTCGCCATTTGGGGTTGAACGGTGGCTGCTGGAACTTGTCGAACTTAGCAACAAACTGCTCGATGAACCGCGTCAATCGCCGGTGGCGGTCGCTGGTCTTTGGCCAATTATAGACTGCAAGAACAGTCGACACACCGATCGACTCCACGCGTTCACCTTTCGCGATCAAATTCGGGTAGTCCTCATGGTTCAATTCGACGGGGACGTAGTAGTCTTTGAATGCATCGGAAAATTCGATCGGTAAGAAATGGAACCCCGGCTCTGGCTTGAATTTCGTAAACAAGTCGTTCGGTTTGGCGACCACGTGCACGACAGCGGATATTTCGCCGGTCCGCATTTTTTCAAGCGCGAGCGAGTTGTTGATGAAGACCCGTTCGGCGGCGACGCCAAGCCTGTCGAATATGATGCCACCGGTCAAATTGGCTGCACTGCCGACGGTGTTAAAGGCGACCTTTTTTCCTTTGAGATCTGCAATCGTTTTGATCTCCGCACGCGCGTAGATGTGGGCTTCTGCAAGGAAAAACCGTGCGATATAGTGGATCCGGTCTGCGATATTGCCAACCTTTCCTTCGCGTTTGAAATGGTCGAGCACGTCGGCCTGCGTGATCGCGACATCGATACCTTTTAGATAGAGCAGGTCCGCTACGTTTCCGACGGCGCCGAACGAGACGACCGGGAGAACGCGCAGGTTCGGCGGGTCGTCGATGACTTTGGCGATGTCGGCGGCAAACCGGATGAACGAGCCTTCGAGCAATCCGCCGGCAAGGCCAACGGTCCACTCGTTCATTCGCTCCACATTCGGGCTTTCCCCAGCGACCTGTGGGCGTGGGGCCGGTTGAGCCTGCGGTGGCGTGACGCGGAGCTGCGGCTGTTGCGCGTTCGCGATGTTGGCGGCACCGGCGGTGCAAATGATCGCAATGACCATTGAAATCGTCAGCAATAGCCTTGGCATTTTGAACTCCATAAGCTTGCCTGATTACCCCGACTGATCCGCTGCGCAAGGGCGGATCGCGATGATGGATTTGTGGGGCACCGGCGGGATGGACGCCGCGACGCGGCCGAGGCGGTCG
>JAWXCP010000134.1:0-45377 GCA_034408685.1 Hyphomicrobium aestuarii
AACGCGTGCGTCTGGCGATTGGAGCGGCCGTCACATCGGCACTGCCTGGACAGAGCGGGGCGATAGCGAATGCGCTACTCACCGGGGATCGTGGCGGTATCGACCGCGAAACCGACAAAGCGTTCCGCGACAGTGGCCTCTATCACGTGCTGTCGATCTCCGGCCTGCATATGACGGTCATGGCCGGCACACTGTTTATTGCCGTGAGGTACCTGCTTGCGGCGATCCCCGGCCTCGCCGTCCGCGTGCCGGTCAAGATCTGGGCTGCTGTCATCGCGGCACTTGGCGCACTGGGCTATTTGTTGATTTCGGGCGGCGCGTTCGCCACGCTGCGGTCCTACGTGATGATCTCGATCATCTTTCTGGCCATCATCGTCGAACGGCCCGCACTTGCCCTGCGCAACGTCGCGCTCGCCGCCCTCGCGATGCTGCTGATGTGGCCCGAAAGCCTGCTCGATCCCGGCTTCCAGATGTCGTTTGCTGCCGTGACCGCGTTGATCGCAGCGGGGGAAGCGTGGCGGGCGCGCGAAGAGCGGCTCGGTCGCGACCGCGCCGGACCACAGGGGGATTACCGGGGGACGCTTTCTCGCGTGATGCTGTTTCTGGTTGCGATTGCCGCGTCGACGCTGATCGCCGGGGCCGCCGTCGCGCCGCTCGCCGCTTACCATTTCCATACCAGCCAGCAGTATTCCATCATCGGTAATGTTCTCGCACTTCCATTGTGTGACCTCATCGTCATGCCAGCGCTGCTCGCGACGCTCGTCGTGATGCCGTTTGGCCTCGAGGCTTACCCGCTGGCGCTGGCCGGATGGGGTATCGACGCCATGAGTGCGGTGGCCAGCTACGTCGGCCGATTGCCCGGCGCCGTCGCGGCAATCCCCTCGATTTCGCTTTCGGGCCTGCTCGTAATGGCCGGTGGCGGGCTGTGGCTGATGCTGTGGACTGGCCGCTGGCGTCTCTTTGGTGTTCTCGCGATCGTCGTCGGCTTAGCCATCGCGCCGATGCGAACGCAGCCCGACATCATCGTCGGCCGCGATGGAACACTCGTAGCGGCACGGGTCGACGGACGGCGGCTGGCGGTCGTCCGCATTCCATCAGACGCCGGGGCGCAATCGAAGTTGGGCGGCATCGGGCAGGTTACAAAAGCCGCTGGCGATCCTGCTGGCGACCATCGCCAACCCACCAGCACGATATCGAACAGGCCAGCAGGCGGAACGTTCGAGCTTACCCGATGGCTTGAAGCCGACGGCGACAGCCGACCAGCGGCCAGCCTTATCCCCGGGGCCGGCTTTCGTTGCGATGGTGTCGGCTGCCGGGCGATCGTCAATGGCCGCTCGGTTGCGATTGTCTGGCACCGGGCCGGCATGGCCGATGACTGCCAGCGCGCGGATATTGTAATCCTAACCGGCGCGAAGCCAAAGCCGTGCCTCAAACCTGCGTTGGTCATTGACGCGAAAGCGCGGCGAGCTGGCGGTGTCCATGCCATCACCGTGGCCACAGACGGCGCGATCCAGGTCGAAACTGTTGCGGCATCGCGCGGCGTGCGACCGTGGTCTGGGAGGTCGCCAACTCAATCCGCCACGGGGCCAAGACCCGCGACCACACGAGAGCCCCCCAATGGAGAGCGCGACATCGACGGCGGCGATATCGACACCGAACCGATGGATCCGTCCGAAAACCCCAGAGACTCAGATTAAGAATCTGTCGCGCGCGATGCCAGACACCGTCGACGATCGCCCCAAGAACGCCAGCACCCGCTCAATACCGGCGTATCAGCGCCACGAGGCGGCCTTGGATGTCGACCTGATCGGGGCCGAAGATGCGCGTCTTGAATTCCGGGTTTGCCGCTTCCAGCGCAATCGTGCTGCCCTTGCGGCGCAATCGCTTGAGTGTCGCCTCTTCCTTCTCGACCAGCGCTACGACGATGTCGCCGTTTTCGGCGTTGTCACAGCGCCGGATCACGACGACGTCACCATCGTGGATGCCCGCCTCGATCATCGAGTCGCCACGTACTTCGAGTGCAAAATGTTCGCCATGGCCCAAGAGATCAGGCGGACAGGTGATGTCGTGTGAATGCTGCTGGATCGCGCTGATCGGCGTGCCGGCTGCAATCCTGCCCATCATCGGGATCGACACTGTACGGCTGTCGATCACGACGGCAGCCGGCACTTGCAGATCTTGTGTCTTGGGTTTGCTGCCTTCGATCACACTGGGCTGGAACCCTGCCCGCCGCTGGGCTGCAACCGGTGCCGTACTGACGCTTGGCGCCGTAGGTGGCCCACCCATACTCTCGGGAAGCTTGATCACCTCGATCGCGCGCGCCCGGTTCGGCAGGCGTCGGATGAAACCACGTTCCACGAGCGCCATGATCAGCCGGTGAATGCCCGACTTCGACTTGAGTTCGAGGGCATCCTTCATTTCGTCGAACGACGGAGGCACGCCGCTTTTCTGCATGCGGTCGTGAATGAAGATCAACAAGTCTTTTTGCTTCTGCGTGAGCATTGCGTATCCTCGCATTTTGCTGGCCGCCGGGCGAAGCAAATCACGAAGGTTGGCTACACGTTCCCAATGTGTTCCGCAAGAGGAAAAATTGCGGCCTAGTTTTTTTTGTGAGTGTTCGTAAGTCTTTTGTCCGGTCAGATTGCCCGCTCTTTCTCGATGGCCATATACTGGCGCTGCACGTCGACCGTGTAGTCGCGGACGATCGGGGCCGCGTCGCGCTTCTTGGTCAGCTGCATGTGGAACACCTCCTGGGCTCCGGTGCGGAACATCATCTCCGCGCTGATGAGATAGAACTCCCACATCCGGCAGAACCGCTCGTCGTACATCTTGGCGACTTCGGCGCGGTGGGCGTCGAAGCGCTCGTGCCAGTGTTTTAGTTCCAGCAATCAAACCCACTCGGCAAATCATGGTCGACAGTGGAAACATCGTCGGCTCCAGCCTAGCAGTTAAATATCGGCAAATCTGCCGTTGGCGGCGTATCAGAAATCCAGGCCGATGACAGGTACTGCTGTCCCAGCTGATACTGCGGGTGCGTTGATCGGCCGGACAATCAGGGCGTTGGCCAGTGCCAATGGTGCGAGAAGCGAGCTGTCCTGGTTAGGCAGAGCGGCGACCATCGATTCACCTGCCGCATTGGTTCGCAGCACGGCGCGCATGTAATGTTGGCGCGGGCCGTTCGGCGCTAGCGGCATCGCGGTGGGTACGTCGATCGCGGCCAGCGGAGCAGCATTGCGGCCGAGCAGGGCTGCAACCAGAGGGACGACGAACAGGCGCGCCGTGATCATGGCCGAGACCGGATTGACCGGTAGGCCGAGATAAGCGCGACGAGCGTTGTCATCGCTGCCAGCGATACGGCCGAACAGCATCGGCTTACCCGGCCGCATGGCGAGCTTCCAAAAATCAAGTTGGACACCGAGCTTGTCGAGTGCGGGCCGGACGAGGTCATGATCTCCGACAGACGCGCCCCCAGTCGTCAAGATGACGTCGGCGTGCGCGACGTCGCGCAACATAGCGACCAAGTGGTCGAGTTTGTCGCGTGCGATGCCCGGCACAATCGTTTCGGCACCGAATGTGCGCAGCATGGCGGCAAGGCCGACCGGGTTCGACGACACGATCTGGTCGGGTCCCGGCGGCGTTCCCGGTGGCACCAATTCGTCGCCCGTTGGTATGATCGCGACCAGCGGGCGGCGCCGCACCGGCAGTGTGCTATGGCCAGCCGCAGCGGCAAGGATCAACGCGCGGGCATCGACCACACGGCCTGCGGCGAGCAACGCCTCGCCCTGTTTGAAATCGCCACCGCGCGGTCGAATGTGCTCGGATTCCACAGTGCCGGTGCCGACTTTGATAGGGCTGCCGTCGTCGCCAATAACGCGCGTATTCTCCTGGATGACAATGGCATCGGCTCCGCTCGGAACCGGAGCGCCGGTGAAGATACGCACCGCTTCACCACTACCAACGTGACCCGCAAAGCTGCGTCCCGCTGCGGCTTCGCCGACGACCGACAGTAGCGCGGGCAAGTTCGAGACATCGCAAGCACGGACCGCATAACCATCCATCGCGGACGCGTCGAACGGCGGCTGAGTCAGGCGGGCGAGAACGTCGGCGGCCAGCGTGCGCCCATGAGCGGCATCAAGCTCGACCTCTTCGGCACTTAAAGGCGTTACCCCGTCAAGAATACGGGCGAGCGCGTCGTCGACCGTCAGCGCGCGCTCGGTGGGCGACTTTTCATTACGGTCCATGCGCAGCGCCTCACGGGGTGTCGATCTATGAACTTGCCGCCGTCCACGTCCCGCTGCGTCCGCCGGTTTTCTCGACCAGCCGAATGCCGTCGAACACCATAGCTTTGTCGACCGCCTTCAGCATGTCGTAGATCGTCAGGCATGCAACCGACACCGCGGTGAGTGCTTCCATCTCGACGCCGGTCTGGCCGGTGACGCGGACTTCGGCGGCGACGTGGATGCCTGCCATGCCGGACGGCAAAATCGGCCTCGATACAAATTCCACGGTGACCTTGGTGATCGCCAACGGGTGGCACAACGGGATCAAATCGTGCGTGCGCTTGGCCGCCATGATGCCAGCAATTCGCGCCGTGGCGAGCACGTCGCCTTTTTTGGCCGAACCGGTCTCGATGAGAGCGAGCGTCTCCGGGGCCATCACGACGAGCCCTTCGGCGCGCGCGGTGCGGCTGGTCACGGCCTTGTCCGAGACATCGACCATGTGCGCTTCGCCACGGTCGTTCAAATGTGACAGCTCGCTCATGGCGAGCGGCCCAACAGTTTGCGCGTCGCGATTTCGACGTCGGCTTGCCGCATCAGGCTTTCGCCGACCAGGAAGGCGCCGACACCGGCAGATTCGAGCCGCGCCACGTCGGCATTCGTCGCGATACCGCTCTCGGTAACGACCGTCCGGTCGCGCGGAATGCGCGGCGCCAGCCGCTCGGTGGTGGCGAGGTCAACCTCGAAGGTCTTGAGATTGCGATTGTTGATGCCGATGAGGCGCGCGTCGAGCTCTAGCGCGCGGTCGAGTTCCGCGTCGTCGTGGACCTCGACAAGCGTGTCCATCCCCCAGTCGCGCGCGGCCGACACAAGGTCGGCGGCGGTCTGGTCGTCGACCTCGGCCATGATGACGAGGATGCAGTCGGCGCCCCAAGCGCGGGCTTGAACCACCTGATAGGTGTCGAGCATGAAGTCTTTGCGCAACGCTGGCAGCTTGGTCGCCGCGCGAGCGGCCGTCAGATACTCCGGCGCGCCGTGGAACGACGGGCCGTCGGTCAACACCGAAAGGCAGGCAGCCCCTCCGCGTTCGTATGCGGCCGCCAGCGAGGGCGGATCGAAATCGGCGCGGATCAGCCCCTTCGAGGGCGACGCTTTCTTGATTTCGGCGATCAGCGCGGGCCGCCCGCGCGCCATCTCATCGGCCAAGGCCTCAGTGAACGGCCGGACGGGGCCAGCCGAGCGGGCGAGTTCGGCCAGCACATGGAGTGGCCAGCGCTCCTTCGCGCTCGCGATTTCCTCGCGCTTGTAGGCGGTAATGGTCTCGAGAAGATCGCTCATGCGGCGAGCTTATGGCGCGCCTGCTGGCGAAGGGGAAGGCCTTGTCTCGCCTGCGCCCTGTTACCGGCGCACTTGAACTGCTCTGAACGCACCTGAACAGGCCTGTAACGGGCCTGTAACGGGCCTGTAACGGGCCTGTAACGGGCGCATTGATGGTAGCGTAAATTAAGCAGCCAAACACCGGGTTGCCTTGGCCAACAGGAGTACCGTCATGATCAACAGGTCCCACGGTGGCGCTGCAGTTGCGCCGCTCAAGGCAACATTCACCGGCAGTTTGGGAACCGAACTCGCCGCCCGGCTCGACCTTCCAGCCGGTCCGATCCGCGCCTTCGCCCTGTTCGCGCACTGCTTCACATGCTCGAAGGACGTCATAGCCGCCCGCACCATCGCGGGACGCTTGGCAGCGGCTGGAATTGCGGTCCTGCGCTTTGATTTCACCGGCCTTGGCGCGTCCGACGGCGATTTTGCCAACACGCATTTCTCGTCCAACGTCGAAGATCTGGTCCACGCGGCTGATTATTTGCGCACGACGTGGCAAGCCCCCGCCATCCTGATCGGCCACTCGCTCGGCGGCGCGGCGGTGTTGGCGGCCGCCGACCGTATCCCTGAGGCTACGGCAGTGGTCACGATCGGAGCCCCGGCCGATCCGGCGCACGTGCTGCATAATCTCGGCTGCTCGCTAGACACGATCCGCTCCGAGGGCGAGGCGGAAGTTAAGATCGCTGGCCGGCCGTTCCGCATTCGCCGTTCGTTCATCGAAGATGCCGAAAGCCACGTGCTCGAGGGCAAGATCGCCGGGCTCGGGCGCGCGCTGCTCGTCATGCATGCCCCGCTCGACACCGTCGTCGGTGTCGATAACGCCACGCGCATTTTCGTCGCCGCCAAACACCCCAAAAGCTTCGTTTCGCTCGACGATGCCGACCATCTCGTCTCGCGGCCGGACGATGCGCGCTACGCAGCTGACGTGATCTCCGCCTGGGTGTCGCGCTTTCTCCCGCCGCTGCCAGCCAGCGTCACATCCGCAGCCGACGATCACGTGCTGGTGCGTGAAACCCGCCTCGCCAAGTACCAATGCGACGTGGTTGCTGGCCAGCACCGGCTGATTGCCGACGAGCCCATTGCAGTTGGCGGCCTCGACAGCGGTCCTGGTCCCTACGACTTCCTGTCGATCGCGCTTGGAGCCTGCACGGCAATGACGTTGCGCATTTATGCCGAGCACAAAAAACTCGACTTGCCCCGCGTGTCGGTCGAGGTGCGCCACGGCAAGGTTGCAGCCGACCACTGCACGGACTGCGGACACGCCGCGCAAGGCCGCAGCGGCCGTATCGACAGGTTCGAGCGGATCATTTCGGTCGAGGGCGATCTGCCAGCCGAGATGCGCGATAAAATCATCGAGATCGCCAACAAGTGCCCGGTCCACCGCACGCTCGAAGCGACCTCGGCGGTGATCACGAGGTTGGCGCAGCAAGACGGGGTGGTTTGACGCGCTGGCCAGGCGGGGATCGTATCCCGAGGCGCGGTTTATGCCACCGAACCGGCGTACGGGCGCGGCGATGTTGCCAAGATTTAATCGCCGTCTGACGGGCTTGCTCTGTTAGTTTGCGTTCCAAACCACCAGGGCAAATCACCGTTGGAGACACGACCCCATGACGGCCCCATCCGCCGCCCAGCCTGACGTCGACCCGCGAAACCTCGGCCCGGCAAATCTCGGCCCGGCAAATCTTGGCCCGTTGCCGGAGTGGAATCTCGACGATCTCTACCGCTCGCCCGACGACCCGGCGCTGACTCGCGATATCGAGCTCGCAGCCCAGCACTCGGCCGCGCTGAAGGCTGATTACCAAGGCAAACTTGCTGGCATCGGTTCCGATGGTGCCGCCATATACGAAGCGATCGCGGCCTACGAGGTCTTGGCCGACCTGCTCGGCAAAATCGGCTCCTATTCGAGCCTCTACTACGTCGGCGACCAGACCGATGCGGCGCGGGCCAAATTCGCCCAGGACGTCGGCGAAAAGCTGACGCGGATCTCGACCGACCTGATCTTCTTCGAACTCGAGCTTAACCAGATCGCGGACGCCGACCTCGCCACGGCGCTAACCCATCCCATGCTCGCGCGGTTCAAGCCGTGGTTCGACGATCTGCGTAAGGAAAAGCCCCACCAACTCGACGAGCGCACCGAGACGCTGTTCACGGAAAAAGCGCAGACCGGCCGGGGCGCGTGGAACCGGCTGTTCAACGAGACAATGGCTGGCCTCAAATTCGACGTCGCTGGTGTCGCCGAGCCTTTGTCGCTGGAGCCGACGCTTAATCTGCTGTCCAACCCCAACGGTGAGCGGCGCAAGGCTGGCGCAGAGGCGCTCGCCAAAACGCTGGGCAACAATACGCGGCTGTTCACGCTGATCACCAACACGCTGGCCAAGGACAAGGAAATCTCCGACCGGTGGCGCGGCTTTAAAGATGTCGCCGACAGCCGCCACCTCGCCAACCGCGTCGAGGGGCCCGTCGTTGATGCGCTGGTAGCATCCGTGCGCGCAGCCTACCCACGCCTGTCGCACCGCTATTACGCGATGAAGGCCAAATGGCTCGGCATGGACAAGCTCGCCCATTGGGACCGAAACGCGCCGCTGCCGGAGAAGTCCGACCGCGTGATCGCCTGGCCGCAAGCTCAGGCGATGGTGCTTGATGCTTACGGTGATTTCGCGCCCGAGATGGCCGGTATCGCCAAGCAGTTCTTCGACAAGCGCTGGATCGATGCGCCGGTGCGGCCGGGCAAGGCGCCGGGCGCGTTCTCGGCTTCGACCGTGCCGTCTGTTCATCCTTACGTGTTGATGAACTACCAGGGCAAAACGCGCGATGTGATGACGCTGGCCCACGAACTTGGCCACGGCGTGCACCAGTGCCTCGCCTCACACCAAGGTCCGTTGCTGTCGTCGACGCCGCTGACGCTCGCTGAGACCGCCAGCGTGTTTGGCGAAATGCTCACGTTCCAGCGCCTGCTCGCCGAGACGACCGACGCCCGAGAGCGCAAAGCACTGCTCGCTGGCAAGGTCGAGGACATGCTCAACACGGTCGTCCGCCAGATCGCGTTCTACTCGTTCGAACGGCGCGTCCACGAGGCCCGTCGGCAGGGCGAACTGACCAGCGATCAACTGGCGGCGATCTGGATGGACGTCCAATCCGAGAGCCTCGGTCCTGCGATCGACTTCAAGCCCGGCTACGAGGTGTTTTGGACCTACGTCCCCCACTTCGTCCATTCGCCGTTCTACGTGTACGCCTATGCGTTCGGCGATTGCCTCGTGAACTCGCTCTATGGCCTCTATCGCGAGAGCCATCCGGGGTTTGTCGCCAAGTACTTCGATCTGCTCAAGGCTGGCGGGTCGAAACACCATTCCGAGCTGTTGGCCCCGTTCGGCCTCGATGCCCGCGATCCGGCGTTCTGGGATAAAGGGCTGTCGGTGATCTCTGGCTTCATCGACGAACTGGAAGCGTTGAAGACGTGAGCTAGGGCGACATCAAGCCTACGATACCCGCGACAACCGGAGACACGACATGCCGATGGAAGCCAGCGAGATCGAGCGCCTGATCAAGGCCAAATTTCCCGAGGCCGAGGTGACACTCAAGGACCTTGCCGGCGACAATGATCATTGGGCAGCGCACGTCGTGACAGCGGAATTTGTCGGCAAATCGCGCGTGCAACAGCACCAGATGGTCTACGAGGCGCTCGGCGGACGCATGGGCGGCGTGCTCCATGCCTTGCAACTCACCACGGCCGCCCGCCGGGATTGAGGTCCCTCTCGCACCGGTCAGGAATGGCTCCGAGCGTTAACGCCCGATTGACGTGACCAACGCTATGGTCGGCGCGACGCTGCCGTCCTCCCGCTGGTCGATCCATGTTCGAGCGAAACCCCGTCGACAACCTCTCCGCCGTGACGGTCGCCGTCGAGGTCACGCTGGCCGATGGCGATACCATCACCGGACGCGCGGCAGTGCCGAACGCGCGGTCGGTTCACAAGCTGATGGATGGCGGCGAGGCGTTCCTCTACGTCGAGCAATTCGATGGCGAGGCGTCGTTCATACCGAAAGCGTCGATCAAGGCCCTGAAGCTCGTCACGCCGATGCGCCCGCAGCCGCTCAACAGCCGCGCGGCTGATGCAACCAATTTCGACCCGTTCCGTGTGCTGGGCCTTGGCCGCGACGCGCCGTGGGACGACATCAAGAGTGCCTACCATCGGCTGGCAAAAGTCTACCATCCCGATGTTTACGCCAGCGTGACGCTGCCACCTGAGGTGACGACGTACCTCACCGCGCGCGCCAGCGAAGTGAACGCGGCCTTCCGCCTGTTGAAATCGCGCGAAGCGGCCAAAGAGGCGGCAAAACCCGTGTTCAGCAAACCGGCCCGCTAATCCGGCGCAGAAGTTTCACCCGCGGCACCTTCGGACGCATGGCAGCAACCGCCCATTTCGTTGATAGTGCTCATGCGATCGAAGCGGCCAAAGCCAGCTGGCGGCTCGAGCGCTTCCCCGACAACCGTGTTGCCCGATCGAGGCCCCGATGGCCGATGATGCCCTTCAGGCTGCCACCGACTCCGGTCGCGGCCCCGACGACCGTTTGCTGGCCAAGATTGCCACGGCGGTTGAATCCCGCAATCGCGCGTCCTTGCTGGCGTTGACAGGAGACCTGCGGGCGCCGGACTTGGCCGATGTCTTGATCGCGCTCGAACCCGAACTCCGGTCTGCGCTGATCGATATCAGTGGGCCCGACTTCGATTTCGAAGCATTGTCCGAACTGCCGGCCTCGATCCGCACGGAACTGACAGACAGCATGTCGAACGAACTCATCGCCCAAGCGGTGACCGAACTCGATAGCGACGATGCCGCTTATCTGCTCGACGGACTGGAAGCCCAGGACCAGGAGGAGGTCCTCGCCCAACTGACGACGAGCGATCGCGCGGCGGTCGAACGGAACCTCGAATACCCCGAGGAGAGCGCTGGCCGCGTCATGCAGGCCGAACTCGTCGCGGTGCCGCCATTCTGGACCGTTGGCCGTGTCATCGACCATATGCGCGAGACCGCCGAACTGCCGGAAACCTTCGCCGAGATCTTCGTCGTCGATCCAGGGTTCCACGTGCTCGGCACCGTCGACCTGTCTCGCCTGCTGCGCTCCAAGCGCGAGGTTGGCATCGAAGCCATTATGGATACCGATCGGCACGAGTTGCCAGCCGACGCCGATTTCGAGGACGTCAAACGCCAGTTCCAACGCTACGACCTGATTTCTGCGGCCGTCGTGGATGAAAACAAGCGTCTCGTCGGCGTGGTCACGGTCGACGACGTCGTCGAGATGATCCGCGAGGATGCCGAAAAAGACATCAAGCGGATGGCCGGTGTCGGCGCTGACGAGGCCGTCGTCGATAACGTGCGATCGGTTTTTCCACAGCGTTTTACCTGGTTGCTGGTCAACCTGTTCACCGCCTTGCTGGCATCCCTCGTCATCAAGAGGTTCGATCAGGTGATCGAGCAAATGGTGGCGTTGGCCGTGCTGATGCCGATCGTGGCGTCGATGGGCGGCAACGCTGGCAACCAGACGATGACCGTCGCCGTTCGGGCGCTCGCCACGCGCGAGCTGACAGCGCGAAATATGATGCGGTTTGCTGGCCGCGAGATCATCGTGGCGCTGCTAAATGGCTTGGCGTTCGCCCTGATCGTTGGCGTTGTCGCCTATTTCTGGTTTGGCACCGCGATGCTCGGCGTTGTAATATCCCTGGCGCTGGTCTTGAATTTGTCGGCGGCGGCGGTCGCTGGCGTATCGATACCCATCGTGCTCGACCGCCTCGATTATGATCCGGCCATCTCGTCGACGGTTTTGGTGACAACCGTCACAGACGTCGTCGGGTTTCTAGCTTTTCTTGGGCTCGCCTCGTTGCTGCTGATGTAGGTGAACGCTTGAACCGTTGCATGCGCTTGTCCGGCGCGAACCCACCGCGGCGTCGCCGCCCGGCCACACTTCGGCTACAGCGCCTTGCCATGCCGTTTAACCGAGCTACAGAGGGGCCATGACCGATATCATTCGACAGCCTCGTGCCCGTTGGGCCGCGCTTGCCAAGGCCGCACTCGTGGCGGTCGGGCTTGCCAGCGCCATTGCTCCCATCACGGGTGATGGCGCCGTAGCCCAAAAGCGTCCAGCAGCGTCGCCGCCACCCGCAGGTTGCGGCAGTGCGGGCGCGATCGGGGTATCACGCACCGTTGAAATCGATACCACAGGCGGTCCCCGTTATGGTCACCAGCAGTATAAAGACATCGATTTCTTGCAGGATGGCGAGATTGTCCTGACGTTCGACGACGGGCCGCTTCGGCCTTACACCGTCCCGGTGTTGAAGGCGCTCGAGGCGCATTGCACCAAAGCGACATTCTTTGTCGTGGGGCGGATGGCGGCCGCCGATCCCGAACTGGTCCGTGATACGGCCCGGCGCGGCCACACGATCGGGACACACACATTCTCGCACGCCGATGCCCGCCGAATCGGACCAGCCAGGGCGCGCGCCGACGCCGAACTCGGCATCAGCACCGTTAGCCGTGCGCTTGGCCGTCCGGTCGCGCCGTTCTTCCGGTTTCCATATTTGTCTGCCCCCGACACCACCGCAAACTATCTCCGCGGGCGTGGCATCGGCGTGTTTTCGATCGATGCCGACGCCTATGACTATCGCAGCAAAGACCCAGCAGCAGTTCACCGCGCCATCGTCAGCCAGTTGACGGTCAAGCGGAAGGGTATCCTGCTGTTCCATGACATCCAGCCGTCGACGGCTGGTGCCATGATGGGCTTGCTGTCGGATCTCCACACGCGTGGTTTTCGCGTCGTCCACATGGTGCCGAAGTCGCAAACCGCCACGCTCGCCGAATTCGACGGTTTGGCAGACAAAGAGATGACGCGGCGCGGGTCGGCTAGTCCGCTCGCCAATCGCTCGATTTTGCTTGGCGCGGACCCGCCGGGTCGCGGTGGACAAACGCCCGGTGTGGAAATACTGCCATGGGGCACAGTTGCCGGAAGGCCACAGCAGGCGCAGCAGCCGTCCGCTGCGGCTCAGCCGCCTCCTGTCCGGGCCGCCCCGCCGCCACGAACGCGTTATGTTCCGCCGGTCGTGGACGACAACTGGGCGCTAAGGGTTTTTGAGTGAACATATCCTAGACTTGGCCGCGCGGGTTTGCCGTTTGGCGGCAACTGCGATCTAGACCAGACGTGCTAAGCTTCGAGCGTGTTGCGTCTCGGGCGCGTTACGTGAACCGGTTGCCATGTCCTTTGAAGTCCTCGTGCTGCTCGTCGCGATCGTCCTTCTGATCGGTCTGTCGGCATTCTTTAATATGAGCGAGACCGCGCTGACGGCCTCGTCGCGGCCCCGCATGCACACGTTGGCTCAAGACGGCGACCATCGTGCGAAACTCGTCAATAAGCTGATGCAATCGCCCGAGCGCGTCATTGGCGCCGTCTTGCTGGGCAATACGCTTGTCGATGTGCTGGCAGCTTCGCTTGCGACGACACTGGCATTGACGCTGATCGGCAAGGGTTTTGGCGAACTCACGGCGTCGATCGTGATGACGGTCCTTATCGTTATCTTCGCGGCCGTCTTGCCCAAAACCTACGCCTTGGCGGAACCCGACCGCGTCAGCCTGTTTGTCGCCCCGATCATGCGCGGCGTGATTGTCATCCTGTTGCCAGCGACAATCGCCATCCAGCACATCGTGCGGTGGTTGTTGCGGCTGACACCGTCGACCAAGGACGATGCCGCCAATATCTTGGAATCGCATCAGGAGTTGCGTGGCACGATCGAGCTTGGCCAGCGCGACGGCGGCATGCAGAAAAACGATGCGCACATGCTCGGCGGCATTCTCGACCTGTCCGACCTTCAAGTGCTCGACGTCATGGTACATCGCACCAAGATGGAGACCGTGAACGCCGATGAACCCAACCATAAGATCATCGACGCGATTTTGAAGTCGCAGTATACGCGCGTGCCGATCTGGAAAGACGAGGCCGAGAACATCGTTGGCGTGCTCCACACCAAGGATTTGCTGGTCGCGCTCGGACGCAACGGCTGGGATATCGAGCAACTCGACATCATGGGCTTTGCGGCCAAGCCTTGGTTCGTCCCCGACACGACCAGCGTGCGAGACCAGCTTAATCAGTTCTTGAAGCAAAAGCAGCAGATGGCGCTCGTGGTCGACGAGTATGGCGAGGTCCAGGGCCTCATCACGCTCGAGGACATTCTGGAAGAAATCGTCGGCCAGATCGCCGATGAGCACGATACCCATGAGACAGCGATCCGTCCGCTCACCGATGGCACCGTCAATGTCGATGGCACCGTCGCCATCCGCGATTTGAACCGGCATATGGATTGGGATTTGCCGGACGAAGAAGCGACCACGATCGCCGGTCTCGTCATCCATGAAGCGCAGATGATCCCGGAACCAGGTCAAGCTTTCACCTTCCACGGCTACCGATTCGAAGTTCTGCGCAAATCCCGCAACAAAATTACTGCATTACGCATCAAACCGATGGCGCCCGTTGCCAGCGCCGATGGCGAGAGCGACGCGATGATCGCCGGTTGACCGGCCAAAAAGTGAGCCTGCCGAGGCTCCCCCCCGGCTTCCCCCCCGGGCTCCCTCGGCCTTGAAACTTCCATAGTTCGCAACTATTGAATAATGGACGGCGTGGCGGTGAAACCGCTTACGTCGCCGGACCGTTTACCTAACAGCCGGAGCGCAGTCATCGACGACTGCTGCGCCGGTGCCGACGGGCTGCACCCGCGCCGTTGGTTCCTCACAAGGAGTTTTACATGAAGTTCGTAGGCATTGCTCTGTCCGCTATTCTCGCGCTCTCTGCCGCCATCCAGCCCGCAAGCGCTCAGCTCGCCGTGGATGTGCCGGCTGGAACCTACAAGGTCGATCCAACGCATGCGAGCGTACACTGGAAGGTCTCGCATCTTGGCCTGTCGAACTACACCGGCCGTTTTGTCCGCTTCGACGCCACCTTGACGATCGACCCGGCGAGACCAGAGGCAGCCAAGCTCGAAGCGTCGGTCGATCCGACCTCGTTGCGGACCGACTATCCGTTTGCCGATAAAAAAGACTTCGACAAGCAACTGATCGAAGACGCGAAGTGGTTCAATGCAACGGTCGCCAAGTCGATGAGTTTCAAGTCGACATCCGTCAAGATGACCGGCGCCAAGACGGCCGACGTCGTAGGTGAGATTTCGCTACTTGGCGTGTCGAAGCCGCTGACGCTGAAGGCGACGCTCAACGGCGGTATGAAGGAGCAGCCGTTCGCCAAGAAGCCCGCTCTCGGGTTTTCCGCTGTCGGCACGCTGAAGCGCTCCGATTTCGGCATGAGCTACCTCGTGCCAAACATTGGCGACGAAGTGCAGATCATCATCGAAGCCGAGTTCCTTGGATCGTAATCGTTAGCGTAATTTCTGACTTGCATCCCTCGCCGTGAGATCCGGCGCGTTTTGTGCGCGCCGGATCGTCAAGGCCGTAAACGACGGGCGCAAAACATGAATGCCATTGGCAACGAACGTTATAACGCCGTAGCGATGACCCTGCACTGGCTGATCGCACTGTCGATTATCGCGCTGATCGCGGCTGGCGTGTGGATGGTCGATGCCATCAAGCAGCCGGAGTCGCGGGCCACCGCTTTCCAGACCTATCAACTGCACAAGTCGCTCGGCCTGACGGTTCTCGTATTGTCTGTGTTGCGGCTGGCATGGCGCCTGACGTATCGCGCACCGCCACTTCCTGACGGGATGTCGGCCTTTGAACGGTTCGCTGCCAAGTCGACCCACATCCTATTCTATGCGCTGATGATCGGGATGCCGCTGGCCGGCTGGGCCATGGTGTCGGCAAGCAAGTTCGGGCTGCCGACGATCGTGTTCGGACTTTTCGAATGGCCGCACATCGCCTGGATCGAGACGATCGACAATCTGGAAACCAAAGCTGCGACGGAAGCGGTCTTCAAAACCGCTCACAAATACATGGGCTATGCCCTCGGCGCGCTTCTCGTGCTGCACGTCGGCGCGGCTTTGAAACATCATTTCGTCAACCGCGATGGCGTTCTCGCGCGGATGGTGCCCGGTATTCAAGCCCGCGGCAGCCACAACGCCTGACCCGATCGAAAACGGTCGAACTTATGGACATCGACATGAAACGACTTTGCTTAGCCGTCGCCGCTCTTGCCATCTCGGTTGCGGGCAGCATTCTATCGCCAGCAGATGCGTCGGCGACGACGTGGTCTGTCGTGCCAGGGGAGAGCCGCATCGGGTTTTCGGGCAGCCATGCTGGTAAAGCGTTCAAAGGAACGTTCGAACGGTGGCAGGCAGACATCACCTTCGATCCCGCAAACCTGTCGACGGCTAAGGCGACGGTGTCAGTGGCGTTGTCGTCGGCAAAAACCGGCGACATCACGTACGACAAGACGCTGCCGACTGTCGATTGGTTCGATATTGCAAAATCACCATCGGGCGTGTTCGAGACGACCGCGTTCCGGTCTGTCGGCGGCGACAAATACGAGGCAGATGGCAGCCTCGACGTTCGGGGCTTCAAGGTGCCGGTCAAGCTCGCCTTCGAGTTCAAGGCCAATGGCGACACGGCAAAGTTGACCGGCAAGACGCAACTGAAGAGGCTCGATTTCGGGATCGGCAAGGGCTCCGATGCACCCGGTGAATGGGTGTCTCTCGACATCCCGATCGACGTTTCAGTGAGCCTCAAGAAAAGCTGAGTTGGGTTCGGTACGAAGTAACCATACCGAGATTAACCCGTCGCCCCGCCGCCACCGCGCCCGCGTTTTGGCACGACTCGTGAGATGCGGTGGACATGAGAATTCTCCATGTCCTGCGCGCACCCGTTGGTGGCTTGTTCCGCCATGTCATCGATCTTGCTTGTGAACAATCTTGGCTGGGCCATGATGTCGGGCTTGTCATGTCCACCGGCAACGATCCGCTCACAGAAGCAAAACTCGCTCGCATCAGCCATCACCTGTCGCTCGGCATTCGGCGGTTGCCGATGAACCGTGTGCCGCGTTTCTCCGACGTAATGACGTGCCATGCTGTCCGGCGCGCCGCGACAGAGGTCCAGGCCGACATCATCCACGGGCATGGTGCCAAAGGTGGTGCCTTCGCGCGGTTGGCTAGCGTCGGGCTGAAGACGGGAACTGGCGGCAAGGTGCAGGTTTTCTACACGCCCCACGGCGGCACGCTGAACTATTCGCCGGGCTCGCTGACCGGGCTCGCGTACCATTCTGTCGAACGGCTGCTCGACCCGCTGACGGATGGTGTCATCTTCGAGAGCGCCCATGCCGCGCGGGTTTACGCGTCGGTTATTGGTGCGGGCCGCGCGCCACGCCGCGTCGTGCACAACGGGCTCAAACCATCGGATTTCAATGCGATCGCGCAGCTTCCAGACGCCGCTGACATTCTCTTCATCGGCGAATTGCGCGACCTGAAAGGCGTCGAGGTCTTGCTCCGGGCGATCGCGCAACTCGACGGCATGGGCGAAGGAGCCGCAGTGCGAAAGCCGGTCACGGCCGTGATCGTTGGCAGTGGCCCCGACCAAGCCCGGTTTGTGACGTTGGCTGCCGAACTCGGTCTAGCCCAAAGGGTTACGTTCCCTGGTGCGATGCCAGCCGCCGAAGCGTTCCCCAGAGGCCGTGTGCTTGCCGTCCCGAGCCTGAAGGAAAGCCTCCCCTATATCGTTCTGGAGGCTGCAGCCGCAGCTATTCCGCTGGTCGCGACCAACGTCGGCGGCATCCCGGAAATCGTTGCGGGAACCGACACCGCTTTGGTTGCACCCGGCGACGTCGAAGCCCTTGCCGCGTCGTTGGCAGCGACATTGTCGGATCTCGACGCGGCCACCGCGCGGGCAAAACGTCTCAAATCGAGCGTTGCTGGACGTTTCACTGTGGAACGCATGACCCGCGACATCGTCGATTTTTATGCAGCACCTGCCGCGATTGCTATGCCAGTTGGAGCAACGGCCGGATGTGGCGCGACGCGAAATCTTGCGCCATCGGCCGCGACGGACCAAAACCACGATCGGCGCAGACATCAAGAGCGACGCGGTTGCGTCAGGTCGGACGATCTATCGTCGACCATATCGCCGGGACCATGAACCCGGAGCAGCCGCATTAACTCTAATGGGATGTTAATGGCCCGGTCGGCACCAGGACGGGGCCCATGGCACACGGCGTGCTTAGTGACGTCAACGTTCCGGTAACCTGACCGAAAAGTTGACGCGTGATGCAAATTGTCGAAACGCCGACCCTACCCGTTGTGACGAGAGCTGCGGTCACACCACCGCCGCGCCGCAACGGCAAAAAAGCTGCTGTCTCGCTGACAATCCCACGCCTTGCCGATTTTTCTTACATGCAGAAGCGCACCACGGTGTCGCCCGTTATCCTCGTGCAGCTTTACCAAATCTTCGAGGCGCTTCTCATAACGGCCCTCGGGTTCTTCATTGCAGCCATCTATGTCAACGAGCCAGAACCCGCTTCCATCGCAGCATACTGGGTGGCGTGCGGGGCAACTGGCGTCCTGACCGCGATCACGCTGCAGCTTTTCGGGCTTTCCACGATACCGGCATTGTCGACTCCGTTGACGCGGGTTCCTTATGTCTTGGGCGGCCTCGCCGTTGCCTTCACGGTGCTCTTCGTTTCGTTGTTTTTCTTGAAAACAAGCGACGAGTTCTCCCGCGTCTGGTTGGCGATATGGTTCGCCGTCGCGGCTATTGCCCTCGTCGCAAGCCGGATCGCGATGGGCGGGTTACTGTCGCGCATGGCCCGCAGGGGCAGCCTCTACCGTCGCGCGGTCATCTATGGCGGTGGCCCGGTGGCCAGCGCGTTGATCGCCGAACTCGAGGCCGACCCGGCAACGGACATCCGGATTTGTGGTGTGTTCGACGACCGCGAAGGTGGCAGGGCCCCGGCTCTCGTCCATGGCTATCCGCGCCTGGGCGATTTGGACGACGTCATCGCGCTCGCACGCTCGACCCGTCTCGACCTTGCCATCGTCGCATTGCCGCTGACGGCCGAAGCCCGTCTCACCGAGGTTGCCCGCCGGCTTTCGGTGCTGCCCGCCGACGTGAAGCTACCAGCCGCCGCGACCACGGTTCGCTTCGCGCCGGGGACGTACACGCGCGCCGGGTCGGTGGCGATGATCGACCTGTTCGACAAGCCGATGACGGGATGGGGCACTTTATCGAAATGGCTGTTCGACAAGACGATCGCGGCTATCGCGCTGATCCTACTGGCACCCGTTCTCGTTGGGATTGCGGTCGCAGTGAAACTGGACAGTCGCGGTCCCGTCCTGTTCCGTCAAAAACGCTACGGCTTCAACAATGAGCTGATCGAAGTCTACAAATTCCGGTCGATGTATGTCGATTGCAGCGATGCGAATGCCAGCCACCTCGTGGCAAAGGGCGATCCTCGCGTCACGCGGGTCGGACGCTTCATGCGAACCTCGAGCCTCGATGAGTTGCCGCAGTTGTTCAACGTGTTGATCGGCAACCTGTCGCTTGTCGGACCGCGGCCGCACGCCACCGAGGCCAAGGCCGCTGGCCGTCTTTATGGCGAGGTCGTCGAAGGCTATTTCGCCCGTCACAAGGTCAAGCCTGGTATTACGGGTTGGGCGCAAATCAACGGCTGGCGCGGCGAGACCGACACCGACGAGAAGATAAGCCAACGCGTGGCGCACGATCTCTATTACATCGAGAACTGGAGCCTCTTTCTTGACGCCTACATTCTCGCCGTAACGCCGTGGGCGTTGTTGACGGATCGAGATAATGCGTACTGACGATATCCGGTTCGGCCGTCTCGTTCGCGATGCCGGACTGCCCGGTCATCTCAACGCCCCTACGCGCGTCCCGGCTCGACCGCAGATCGGGCTGATGCACGCACTGATCCTTGCTGCGGTCTGGCTGACATTTGCAAGCAGCGGTATCGTGTTCAGCGAGCCGGCGCCGGTCGATATCCTGACCATGGGTTTGATCGTGCTGCTTCCAGCGGCCGGGCTGTTGCGCCCGACGCCTCGCCTCGTGGTATTCCTCGCCCTGTGGGGTTTGGTTGCCGCCGGTGGGTTTCTCGCCTCGACCCAGTCGGATGACCTGAAGACCTCGACGAGGTTCACGGTCGTATCGGTGTACCTCTACATCGCGGCCTTTATGACGGCGGCGTTTATCGCACACGCGCCGCAGCGCCATGTCAACTTGATCCTGAGCGCGTGGCTTGCCGCCGCGATCGCGACATCGCTGGCGGGTCTCGCTGGCTATTTCGATCTGGTTCCAGGCGCTTATGACCTGTTCACGAGGTTTGGCCGCGCATCGGGCACATTCAAAGACCCCAATGTCATGGGTGCGTTTCTGGTCGCGCCGTTCCTCTATGCGTTGCACCTCGTGCTCCATGCGCCAGCCAAGCGCGGTGTCGTGCTTACAGTTGCCGTCATGTTTTCTGCCGGCCTTTTGGCGCTTGCAACGCTGCTGACGATGTCGCGCGGAGCGTGGCTCAATCTTGCGGTCGGCCTCGCGATTTACACGGCGCTTGCCTACGCGACGGCTACGTCCACCGTGGAGCGAAGTCGCATTACGCTCGCGGCGTCGGCAGGTGTTGCCGTACTGGGGCTCGTTACTCTTGCTGTCATGCAGGACGACAGAATCGGCCAGGCGCTGATTGACCGGGCGACTGTGACGCAGTCTTACGATGTCGGCCCGGCCGGCCGCTTTGGCGGCCAACAGAAGGCGCTCGACCTGTTGTTGACGAACCCGGTCGGAATTGGCGCCGGGCAGTTTGTGATGAACCACCACTACGAAGACGTGCACAACGTCTATCTGAGTGTGTTCCTCAACAATGGCTGGCTGGGCGGATTAGCCTACGCCGTGATCGTCCTGTTGACCATCGGCCTTGGGCTGATCTCGCTCAATCGGCCGTCGAACGAGCGTGGGCTGATGCTCGTGGCCCTCGCCGCATTTGCAGCGACGGCGTTTGAAGGCATCGTGATCGACACGGATCACTGGCGCAGCTTCTATCTGCTCTGCGCGATCGTGTGGGGGCTTGCAGCCGCCGGACACCCGTCACGCGGACACCTGTCACGCGGACCCCACGCACACGGGCCCCCGTCACGCGGACCCCAGTCACGCGGGCCTCAGTCACCCACTACCATATCTCGGCGGCGGGCGGCGTGATGAGTAAATTATGGCCGATGGTCGTCATCATTTTGATCGCACTCTATGCGGCGGCAGTTGTCGAGGCGAGCGGTGCAGCGTGGGCGTATTATCTGTTGCTCGCTTCGCCGCTGGCCGCTGTTGGTTTCGACCGATGGTGCATTCGGCCGAAGCTCTCACACGTTGAAGGCGTAAACCAGCGCGGCAATCGCATTTCCGTCGAGCCCCGAGGGAGCCGAACCGCCCATAAGCCGATGTTGAACGGTAACAGGCCGGAGCAAAGCGAGCGTCGCGCAGGCCGGATCGTACGTCGGGCGGAGCTAGAGACGGCCCGGCCAGAGATGGCAGCGCGCACAGCGCGAAATGGCGCCGGGTTTGGACGCCAGACCGGTCTTGCCGTCGCGACCGCCAACGACGCCCGTCACCGCACAAGCGACGTTGCACCGATGTCACGCGGCGGTCGTGGCCGCATCGTCCGGCGATCACCATTCGACCTGAACTGACACCGGATCGGCTTGCTCCGGCGCCTAATTCGAACGATCGATGCAAAACTCGATGACGTCGGTCAGCGCCGACTTCTGCGGGCTGTCGCGGAAAATGCCCATGGCGTCCCGCGCGATCGAGCCATAGGAGCGGGCGCGCTCCAGTGTCGCTTCGATCGCCTTGTGCTTGCGCATCAGGCCGATCGCCTGCTCGAGATCGCCGTCGCGGATGTCGCCATCGCAAATCGTGCGGCGCCAGAACGACCGCTCGTCTTCCGAGCCCCGGCGATAAGACAGGATGACCGGGAGCGTGACCTTACCCTCGCGGAAGTCGTCGCCCGTCGACTTGCCAAGCCGTGAGCTGTCGCCGCCGTAGTCGAGCGCGTCGTCGACCAATTGGAATGCGATGCCGAGGTTTTTGCCGTAGCTGCGCAGCGCATTGACTTCTTCCGCCGGACGCTCGGCGATCGCGCCTCCAGCTTCGGCGGCGGCCGAGAACAAAGCGGCGGTCTTGGCGTTGATGATCGCCAAGTATTCGTCTTCGGTCGTACTGGTTTTCTTGGCGGCCGCGAGCTGCATCACCTCGCCCTCGGCGATGATCGCCGACGCGTTCGATAATATGCGCAGCACCTGAATGTTGCCGACGTCGACGAGCATGCGGAATGCGTGGCCGAGCAGGAAGTCGCCGACGAGGACGCTGGCTTGATTGCCCCAAATCAGTCGGGCGGTCTTCTTGCCGCGGCGCGTGTCGCTCTCATCGACCACGTCGTCGTGAAGCAGCGTGGCGGTGTGCATGAACTCGACGGCAGACGCGACACGGATGTGGCCGTTGCCGCGGTAACCCGACATGCGCGCGGTCGCGAGCGTGAGCATCGGACGTAGCCGCTTGCCGCCGCTGTCGATCAGATGGTGCGCGAGTTCGGGGATCATCTCGACATCGGACACCGCCTTGTCGAGGATGATGCGATTGATCGCCTGCATGTCCTCGGCGACGAGGTCGAGCAAGGGCCGCAGCCGGTCGGCGGGGTCGCGGGCGCCTTCTAATGGTATGACGAGGCCCAAGATGAAGCCCTAAGGTTCGAGTTAGGATGGGTTGCGGCACGAACCGCCAACGGATGAAGAATCTCGATTTCGCCCGTTGCTACTTATACGGGTTGGCCTCAGGACGCTTTCAAGGCACTTTGCCGCAGATCGGTCAACCATGGCCAGACGGACGATTGGCGAAGGAACGGGGCAGCCGTCCTGGGGTTAACCGCCGGAGGAGTACACGTTTGACCTTGTTGTTGCGCACGAACGACCTGGTTCTGCTGAGCTACGTCGAGAGCCTGCTGGCTGGCGCCGGGGTGCCGATGGTGGTTCTCGATCAGAACATCAGCGCCATAGAAGGCTCCATTGGCATCTTTCCACGCCGGGTGATGGTCGATGATGAACATATCTGGGACGCGCGCCGGATCCTCGTGGAAGCCGGGTTGAGCGCTGAACTGGCGCCGGTCGACGGCTCGTGATGAACACCGTTGCCGCCGTTACCACCACGGCCGACGCATTTCTCGGCGGTCGGCTCACGGTTGCGCAGCTCCAAAAGGGCTACCGTGCGGGGATTGACGCGGTGCTGCTGGCAGCAACCGTCACGGAACGGGCAATTGCACCGCTGCGCGTTCTCGACGTCGGGTCGGGTGTGGGAACCATAGGCCTACTTGTCGCTACCCGCATCGCGACGGCTCAGGTGGTGCTGTTGGAGCGAGCGCCAGCTTTGGCCGAAATTGCTAAGGCCAATTGCGCCGCCAATTGCCTCAATGCCCGCGTGCGTGTCGTGCGGTCCGACATCCGAGTGGCAACCAGTGACCTGTCGGCTGCGGGCCTCGTCGCCGACAGTTTCGACGATGTCCTGGCGAACCCGCCGTATCATGACGAGGCTCGCGGCACGGCCGCACCCGACCCGGTCAAGGCGGCGAGCCACGCCATGCCAAACTCCGATCTCGACATGTGGGTCCGTTTCCTCGTTCGAATGTCGAAGCCTGGCGGTTGCGCCACCATGGTCCATAAAGCCGAGGCCCTCGACCGGGTCCTAGCAGCGTTCGCTGGCCGCTTTGGAGCGATCCACGTTCTGCCGATCCACCCTCGCGTTGGGGCAGTGGCCAACCGTATCATCGTGCGCGGCACCAAGGGCAGCCGGGCACCACTCGTGCTATTGCCCGGGCTTGTGTTACATGGCGACGGCAACGCGTTCCGCCCCGAAGTGGTGGCTATTTTGCGCGATGGTGCGGCGTTGTCGTTAGAACGGACGCCGACACTTTAAAAGGCACGCACGGAACAGCGTTGTGAACCAATATCGTTGTGAATAACGGGCGGCGGCGTTACGGCATTGGTCGCGTTTCACGAGACAGGATTGAACGTGGCCATGGCAGACGAACTCGTTTTTTACACCCACCCGATGTCACGAGGCCGTGTCGCCCGCTGGATGATGGAGGAAATCGGCCAGCCCTACCGGACGGAAGTCATCGACTTTGGCCCGATGATGAAGTCTTCGGCGTATTTAGAAATAAATTCCATGGGTAAAGTACCAGCGATCCGGCACGGCAAAACGATCGTCACCGAGACCGCCGCAATTTGTGCCTATCTCGCCGACGCGTTCCCGGACGCTGGCCTCGCGCCGCCAACAACGTCGGCTGATCGCGGCGCCTACTTCCGCTGGCTGTTTTTCGCCGCTGGCCCGATCGAAGCCGTTGCGACCAACAAAGCCATGGGGTTCGTGCTTCCAGCGGAGCGTGCCGGAATGGCTGGCTATGGCAGCTTGGAACTTGTCATAGGGACGCTGAAGGCTGCCGTCGCAGGGCGGCGCTTTATCGTTGGCGAACGTTTTACGGCGGCCGACGTTTATCTGGCGGCCGAGATGGATTGGATGATGCAGTTTGGCATTTTTCCCAAGGAGCCGGAGTTCTTGGATTACGTGAAACCATTGCAGGCCCGGCCAGCTGCTGTTCGGGCTCGCGAGATCGACGATGCGTTGCTCCAAGCCCATCCACATCCATTCGCTCAAGCCAAAAAGTAAGCCCGCCTGTGCGGATCGTACTGCCATCCCGATCGTATGAGATGGCACGCCCGCTCGTTGCGCAGCGTGCTCCCCGCCTGATGTCGCGCCTTCACCGCCAAGGATTTCGCCATGTGGCCATTCAGCCGTACCCCAATCGTGCCGGTTCTTCGCCTCGCTGGCACGATCATGCCGTCTGGCGGGCCACTGTCTGGGCCGACGCTGTCGATCGCAGGTCTTGCCGGCCCGATCGAGCGCGCGTTCACGATGTCGAAACTGCCCTCGGTCGCGATCGTCATCAACTCGCCCGGTGGATCGGCGGCGCAGTCGAACCTCATCTTCAAGCGCATCCGGCAGCTGGCCAGCGAAAACAAAAAACGCGTCTATGTCTTCTGCGAGGATCTGGCAGCGTCCGGCGGCTACTATATCGCGGTGGCAGGCGATGAGATTTACGCGGACCCTGCTTCGATTGTCGGCTCGATTGGAGTGATCTCGGCGGGCTTCGGTTTCGAGTGCGCGATCGACAAGCTCGGTGTCACGCGCCGCGTCTACACCGCCGGTCATTCAAAGAGCACGCTCGACCCCTTTCTCCCAGAAAACCAAGCCGACGTCGACCGGCTGAAGGCGCTGCAGCAGGACATCCACGACGTCTTCATCGGCGTCGTCAAAGAACGGCGCGGACCTGTGCTGAAAGGCCAAGACGCCGACCTATTTTCCGGCGCCTTCTGGTCGGGGCCAAAGGCGCTTGAGCTCGGCCTTATCGACGGCATCGGCGACGTGCGGTCGAAGATGCGCGCGCTCCATGGTCCCAAAGTGAAGCTGAAGCTGGTGCCACTGGCCACGCCTGGGCTGTTGTCCCGGCTGATCCGGGCTCCGTCGTTGGAAGGGCTTGCCGGCCCTCCGCGCGCCGGACTGATCGACCCGGCAGAAGCCATGTCGGCGATCGAACAACGGCTGTTATGGTCGCGGTATGGATTGTGAGGCCAGATTTGGGGCTTGAGTAAGGGTGTGCTAGCGTCAAAGTCCGGTCGGAGTTCCCCAAATCTAACGAACAAGTCTAACGAGACCACCTCATGCCCCCGCTGATCGTCGTCGTCGCTGCCGGTGTTGCCGCCTACGCTGGCTACCGCTGGCTTGCAAAGCAGATCGCATCACCGGACGACGCTGCGGCGCGTGTCGGCGCGAAGGCCGCCGCCGGGGCAGCTTCCGTGCTGCAGGCCAAAGATCTCGGCACGCTCGAATGGGACGAAGCCGCAGGTGCGTACCGTCCAAAATCGATGAACTAAGCCTGCCGGCGTGGCTGCTGCGACACTGCCGTCGTGTGGGTGCCGTCACAGCGCCGACAGCCACAGCAGCGCGGCGAACATGGCAAGCGTTAATGTCGTCGACGCGTTGATCGTAAGATCGCCAATGTGGCGCGGGTTCGCGGGCTTGCTGACATTGGCCGAACGCGATTGCGACGAAGCGCGGGCAGCGACGCGTTTGCGGTCTGCGTCGGCCTCCGACAGGGCGTCGGACGCGCGCATGGCCCCGCTAGCAAAGCGCCACACGGCGCGTGTTTGCCGCGCAAGCTCGGCGGGGGCCGCACGCCATCCGTAGCGGTAGACGAAGATCGCCATCAGCACGACGACGATCTGCGCCACTGTCGAAATCCAGCCGCCGAGCAACAGCCACACGACCGACCACAGCAGCGCGAGCAGGCTCCAAAGCAGCCAACCGAGCCAGGAAAGCACATCCATCATGGTTCAGCCGTCCTTGCGTGACCTCAGCTCGCGTTTCGTATAGGTGCGTAACGTGACACAGGCCAACCTTCACATGACGCGAACCACGATATGGCGCCCAAAATTAAAATGCCGCGAAAGCCGACACCTGCCGCGCGCGATATGGCGCCGGTCGCAGACGCTGCAACTGTGGCTGCAACCGCCGCCCGTCCCGAACGTGCGTCGGCGTTTCCGGGCCTGAACCCGCGCCACTCGTTTCAGGACATGATCCTGACCTTGCAGCAGTTTTGGGCCGCCCAAGGCTGCGCTATCCTTCAGCCTTATGACATGGAGGTTGGGGCTGGCACTTTCCACCCGGCGACGACCTTACGCGCGCTCGGGCCGCGCTCCTGGAACGCGGCGTATGTCCAGCCCTCGCGGCGGCCGAAGGATGGTCGCTATGGTGAGAACCCCAACCGCCTGCAGCACTATTACCAGTTCCAAGTGATCATGAAGCCGTCGCCCGACGACATTCTCGATCTGTATCTCAAGAGCCTCGATGCGATCGGCATCGACACGCGGGTCAACGACATTCGCTTCGTCGAGGATGATTGGGAAAGCCCAACGCTCGGCGCGTGGGGGCTCGGCTGGGAGGTTTGGTGCAACGGCATGGAGGTGACGCAGTTCACCTATTTCCAGCAAGTTGGCGGCTACGATTGTCGGCCCGTTTCGGGCGAGATCACCTACGGGCTAGAGCGGCTCGCCATGTACGTGCAGGGCGTCGATCGCGTGTTCGACCTCAACTTCAACGGCCGCGCCGCCGATGACCCGCGCCGCCTGACCTATGGCGATGTCTTCCTGCAAGCCGAGCGCGAGTATTCGCGCTACAACTTTGAGCACGCCAACACCGACATGCTGTTGCGCCATTTCCGCGATGCGGAGGCAGAGTGCCGGTCGTTGCTGGAGAAGGGAATGGGGAGTGGGGAGTTGGGAGTTGGGAGTGGCGAAGCGGGACGTGGCGAATTGCGAATGGCGAGTAGCGAATTGGGAGGCGGTACGACTGAGCCTCGTTCGGTGCCCGCGAAGCTGCCCGAACCATCCTCCAATTCGCCATTCGCCATTCGCCATTCGCACCACCTGATGGCGCTGCCCGCCTACGACCAGTGCATCAAAGCGAGCCACGTGTTCAACTTGCTTGACGCCCGCGGCGTGATCTCTGTCACCGAACGCCAGAGCTACATCCTGCGCGTACGCGACTTGGCCAAGGCCTGCTGCGGCGCTTGGCTGGCGACGGAAGGTGGCGGGGCTGTATGAGGGGACCCGAATGGAGGCCGTTGATCACGGCATTCGTCTTTACAGTGGTTGGTCCATTGGTCGGACTTAGCGTCATCATTTTTTATTTAGCTATAAATGACTATTCGGGAGAGATAAGAGCAGGATTTTCGAGAAGTTTTATCTTGACAGGATTCCTGGTCGCCTATTTATTTGGTGGACCAATGGCGTGTGTGGCCGGTCTAGTATTTACGTGGATTGATCGCCACGTGTCTGCGAATGTACCGAGACTTATTATTGCCGCGATCGTCGGCAGTTGCACGCCACTTTCATTTTTTATTCCCACCGTCTATAGTGGTGAGTTGTTTATTCGCGCCGAGGTAAGACAGAGTGCAACGATGTTCGTAATAACGGGCGCTGCTGCCGCCGTCGTTTGCGCCATGATCACGAGGCGCTGGCGCTGGCGCGCTCTATAGCGCGGCGGTGGTATGGGTGGTGACCCTCGTGAAGCCCCCGAATACAACCGTGCCTGCTACTCCGTCGTCTTTGCGACTGGCGTAATCGAGCTGGTTGTCAGGGCGGAGGCGGCCTTGCGAGCAGCGTCGACGGCTTCACGAACAAGATCGCCCTCTGACCGCGACTTGGCCGTCGAAAGCGTCTTCAACTGGCGGTCCTGCTCGACGCTGATCAGCAATTGCTTTCGAACCATGGACGACACGAACGGGTCCTCGTTTGACATCTTACGCACTGCATATGTGTAACCCCGAGCAGCGTCAAGCATCGGGTAGCCGTGCGGAGGCCGCGTAAAAACCTCCCAGTTGCGGCTCGACACGCCAGCTAAAACAGCACCCTTTCGCGCAGGACCTGCATCAATATGCGCGAGGTGATGTAGCTGGCGATGATCGCCAGCGGGATGACGATCCAAGCCTGAGTCAGGCTCGGCAACTCCGGCGCCACCGAGGCGACAAGGACGCGGAGCGGCTCGGTCATGAACAAATGAAGGCAGTAAAGCGCCAGCGAATGTTTGGCCATAAACTCGATCACTGCGGGCGGACGTGGCGCCCAGTGGATCATGACAATGAGCAGTGCGCTCGCGTGCAGGACGAGCGAAGCACGCGCATAAGCCGGGTAGGCGACCCCTTCGGTTTGAAAGAACACTGCGTTGCGGTAGGCCGGCCACTCGAGCCAAGCAATGGCGCTACCCGCAGCGATGATCGCGAGTGCAACGCCTGTCGCCCGCAAACGTGGACTATCCGGCCCGAAAAGCCGCAATACGACCAGCCCGGCGAACGAATACGGCAGGAAATTCAACGGCGACCAATAGGCGGCAAGTTCGGCATTGCCATACGCGATTGCCGCGAGTGGCGAGGCCGCGACGGCACCGGTCGAGGCGACGAGCAGCGCCATGTTGACCGGGGTCGGTAAGTTCATCGCCAGCAGCGTCACGCCATAGGTCAACAGCAGCGAGACGAAGAAATAGAAGACCGTATGGCCGCCGGTCAGAACGTACACAATCGTTCGCTCCGCTGTCTGCGGCCATGCGGCGACCACACCACCCCAGCCGGTCTGATACAGCGTAAATGCGAGCGGCCAAAACAACAGCAGTAAGATGACGCGTTGGGTCCGCTTCCAGGCAATGTCTGCGTTCGGGTGGGCCACAGCCAACAGGTAATTCGAAATCAGCATAAAGCCCGGCACGGCAAGCAGCAATATCTGGAAGCTGATCAGGTCGGAGACGTTGGCCTGATGCTGCAAATACCGGTCATCCCACAATGCCGTTTTGCCAGCGCCGCCAAGATGCCAAACAACCACGAATAGGGAGAGAATGGCTCGTAACCATTGAATGCCGTCGATGCGCTGATCGGCTACCCGGGGGGCGATCAACGGACCGGGCGCTGTGCGCCCTGTTCCAATATCCCCGGTTCCTATACCCCCAGATTTCGTGCGTTCGGTTCGCGCCGAAACTCTGCTCGTGTCGGTCATGTCTCATCCCCCGCATCGTCCTCGACCTTGGCTAACGCCGCAACGGTCTGTAACGTTCCGCAGGCTGTAGGGGGCGCGGACGACCGGCGCCGTGATCCGGGTCAAATAGCGGCGTTGTGGCTGCAATTCTGGTCGCGTGTGTCTTGTCCACATCGCAACCGTTCCGAGCCCGCCGGACCATGCGAAGAACAACCGCTCATTGACCTCTCCCGCCAGCCTTCGCCTCAAGTCGATGCGTGTCTGCCGACGGGCTGCAAGGCGCTGGCGCTAGGCCGTAGCTTAACGGCGCGTACCAGCAGTCCAGGTTGTGCGCGATTTCGGCAACGACTCGCGGTCGAACAGGATCGAAACGATCGTTGAGAGGACAGTTTTGCGGGTCACGGCGATCTCCTTGGGACCTTTGGTATACGGTATACCAGATGCCGACAGCGTACCGCGATGCGCGCGGTCGCGGTAGTGTCGAGGCCGCAGGCCGGCATTGCGTGAGACGCACGTCTGGTGGCGGCACGCCGTCGATCGGCTTGAAATCGGAACGATGGCGCGCAACTGGAGAACGCACCGGAGTTGCCCTGACGTGCGATCTCCACTAACCCGGCTCGAGCGAAATTTGGCACGGCGGAGACACGACCTTGGACAGCGTATTGATCATCGGCGCGGGTGCGGCAGGCTCGGTTACGGCGCAAAAATGCGCCATGAACCGCGATGTGTTCAAGCGCGTGCATCTCGCCTCGCGGCGTCTCGTCAGTTGCGAGGCCGTGGCCAAACGGTGTGTGACGCCGATCGAGATCAGCCAAGTGGACGCCGACAACGTGGCAGAAACGGTCGCACTGTTGCGCCGGGTCAAGCCCGATCTCGTGATTAACATGGCGCTGCCTTACCAGGATCTGGCAATCATGGACGCGTGTCTGGAAACCGGCGTCCACTATATGGACACGGCCAACTATGAGCCGCGCGATGTCGCCAAGTTCGAATACTCGTGGCAATGGGCCTACCAGGACCGTTTCGCCGAAAAGGGCTTGATGGCGATTTTGGGTTGCGGGTTCGATCCCGGCCAATCGAACATCTATTGCGCCTATGCGCAGGAATTCCTGTTCGATGAGATTACGACGATCGACATCGTCGATTGCAACGACGGCAGCCACGGCAAGGCATTTGCGACCAACTTCAATCCCGAGATCAATCTCCGCGAGGTTACGCAGCGCGGCAAATACTGGAAGAATGGCCCGAACGGACCAGAGTGGATCGAGATCGATCCGCTGACGATTTCGGCGATGGTCGATTATCCTGCCGTCGGGCCGCGCAAGAGCTATCTGATCTACCACGAGGAAGAAGAAAGCCTCGTCCGCAACATCCGTGGCCTGGAGCAGATCCGCTTCTGGATGACGTTCTCGGACAATTATATCAAGCACCTCGAAGTTCTGCAGAACGTCGGCATGACCCGCATCGATCCGGTCATGTACAAGGGCAATCCGGTCATCCCGATGGAGTTCTTGAAGGAACTGCTTCCGCCGCCATCGTCACTTGGCGAAAACTATTCCGGCCGCACATCGATTGGCTGCGTGTTCGTCGGCAAAAAGGACGGCAAGGAGCGGCGCGCCTTCATTTACAACGTCTGCGACCATGCCGATTGCTATAAGGAAACCGGCGCCCAAGCCGTCAGCTACACGACCGGCGTGCCGCCAGTTGTCGGCGCGATGATGCTGTTCAACGGGTCATGGCAGAAGTCGGGCGGCGTCTACAACGTCGAGCAATTGCCATCGAAGCCGTTCATGGACGAGATCGGCCGCCAGGGCCTGCCGTGGACGATGCGCGACATTACCGAAGCCGATCAGGCGGACTTGTTTGCAGTGAAGACATGAGGGTTTTGCTGGCGGCGGTGCAGGCCGCTGCTCAAGCGAACCGCTGCGAACTGGCCATCCTCTGTTGCCTTAGCGGTCGCGTCCCAATCGCAGTTGCGACCGAAAACGAGAGTCTAGCGGATTGGCGACTCTCGCTACCGGCCTTGCAGCCCGGCAGCGGCCGCTGCACCGCCCTTTAAACTTAGGTGGTATGTTGCGTCCGCAGCTCGCCTCCCGCCTCGACAGCCACGCTGCAGCATGCGAATGCAGAGCTGCGACAAAGTGGGTTGCGCGTCCTTGAGCGTGATCACCAGCGGTTTGAGTGGGGCAAAGCGTGACGGCAGACCCGAGCACCATCATCGAGACAGACGGTCTGACCAAGGACTTCAAAGGCTTCCGCGCGGTCGATGGCGTCAGCTTGCGCGTGCAGCGTGGCAGCATCCACGCGCTGATCGGTCCCAACGGCGCCGGCAAGACGACCTGCTTCAATCTTATCACGAAGTTCTTGGAGCCGACGGGCGGCCGCATCCGCTTCGATGGGCAGGACATCACCGGCCTCTCGCCGGCCGCGGTTGCGCGGCTTGGTCTTGTCCGGTCGTTCCAGATTTCGGCAACGTTCCCTCATCTGACGGTGCTCGAAAATGTCCGCTTGGCGCTGCAGCGCCGCCTCGGCACGTCGTTTCATTTTTGGCGCTCGGAGCGATCGCTCGAAACCCTCAACGATGCCGCGCACGGGCTGCTGGCCGACGTCGGTCTTGAAGACGTTCATGACCGGCAGGCGGTCGAGCTTCCCTATGGCCGCAAACGCGCGCTCGAAATCGCGACCACGCTGGCGCTCGACCCCAAGGTCATGCTGCTCGACGAGCCGATGGCCGGGATGGGGCGCGAAGATATCGTCCGCATCTCGAAGCTGATCCGCAAGGCTGCCGCCAATCGCACGGTGCTGATGGTCGAGCATAACTTGTCGGTCGTCGCGGAGTTGTCAGACCGCATCACCGTATTGGCGCGCGGGAGCGTTTTAACCGAGGGAACCTACGCGGAAGTGTCGCGCAACCCGAAGGTGATCGAAGCCTACATGGGCACAGGTTTGGCGGACGGCGGGCATGGCCCGGCTGCTGCCGGGAGTACGTCGCATGCGTGAGGCAACGGCCGTTCAGGCGACAACAGCTGGCGCCGCAACGTCAGGCGCGCGCGATCCGCTACTGTCGGTTCGCGACGTCCATGCCTGGTACGGCGAGAGCCACATTCTTCATGGCATGACGTTCGAGGTTCCGCGCGGTGAAGTCGTGACACTGCTCGGCCGCAACGGTGCTGGCAAGACGACGACGATGCGCGCCGTGATGGGCATGCTCCGCAAGCGCACGGGATCGATTGTGGCCCACGGCGCGGAAACCATTACGATGCCGTCGCATCGGATCGCACGTCTTGGCGTCGCCTACTGTCCAGAAGAACGCGGGATCTTCTCGAGCCTGACGGTGGCGGAGAACCTTGTGCTGCCGCCGGTGGTCAAGAGCGGCGGAATGGCATTAGCCGAAGTTTATTCGCTGTTTCCCCGTTTGAAGGAGCGTGGCACCAGCCCGGGGACGAAACTGTCGGGCGGCGAGCAGCAGATGCTGGCGATCGCACGCATCCTCAGAACCGGCGCGACGCTGTTGCTACTCGACGAACCAACCGAGGGTTTAGCACCGGTCATCGTTCAGCAGATTGGCGATGTGATCCGCGATCTCCGGTCGCGCGGGTTGACGATCCTGCTGGTTGAACAGAATTTCCACTTTGCGGCGACCGTCGCCGACCGCCACTATGTCGTTGAGCACGGTCACGTTATCGACCAGTTTGATAACTCCGAACTCGCGGCCAATCAAAAAAAGCTCGAGGCGTACCTCGGCGTTTGATCACGACCCCGGAAGAAACGACGTAAGGGAGAAAACGATGACGTTGAACAGCCAGACTTTGCGGCCGAGTGGCCGCGCGACTTCAGCACTGGCCGCCGCCGTGTTGGCCGCGACGACGCTGGGCGCGAGCGGACCCGCTGCAGCCCAGATGACCGACGGTACGATCAAGATTGGCGTCTTGAGCGACATGAGCGGCACGTATTCTGACCTCGCCGGCGCTGGCTCGGTATGGGCGGCGAAAAAGGCGATCGAAGATTTTTCCAAGTCGAACCCTGGCGTCAAGGCCGAGGTGGTTTCCGCCGACCACCAGAACAAGGCAGACATCGCGGCCAACGCCGCTCGCCAGTGGTATGACGTCGACAAAGTCGACGTGATCGTCGACCTCGTGACGTCGTCGACAGCGCTCGCCGTCAACCAGATCGCGCGCGAAAAGAATAAAGTCGCGTTGGTGTCGGGCGCCGCGTCGTCGGCGTTGACCGGCAAGGAGTGCACCGCCAACACGATCCATTGGACCTATGACACCTACGCACTGGCCAACGGAACGGGCAACGCCATCACCAAGACCGGTGGCGACAGCTGGTACTTTCTCACTGCCGACTATGCGTTCGGCCACGCCCTGGAAAAGGATACGACGGCTGTCGTATTGAAGAGCGGCGGTAAGGTGCTCGGTTCGGTCCGTCACCCATTCCCGGCGCAAGACTTCTCATCGTTCCTTCTCCAAGCACAGGGCTCGAAGGCTAAGATAATCGGTCTTGCCAATGCGGGTGCCGACACCACCAACGCCATCAAGCAGGCATCGGAGTTCGGCATCGTACAGGGTGGCCAGAACCTCGCTGGCCTGCTGGTGTTCATCACCGACGTCCACGCGCTCGGCCTCAAGACCGCCCAGGGCCTGATCTTTACCGAGGCCTGGTACTGGGACGCCAATGACGCCAACCGCGCATTCGCCAAAGAATACGCGGCAGCCAACGGTGGTAAATACCCGACGATGGTGCACGCTGGCGTCTACTCGTCCGTGATCCACTATCTGAAGGCAGCGACCGCTCTCAAGAGCGATGCCGACGGCGCCGCGTTGGTGGCGAAGATGAAGGAAATGCCGACGGAAGATGCGATGTTCGGCAAGGGCACGGTTCGCGCCGACGGCCGCAAGATCCACGATATGTATCTGTTCGAGGTCAAGAAGCCTGACGAGAGCAAAGCCGCATGGGACTACTATAAGCTGCGTGCAACGATCCCGGCCGCTGAAGCGTTCCGGCCGATTGCCGAGAGCGAGTGCCCGCTCGTCAAGAAGTAAAAGCCCTGGGAGTGGGAACTTGGGAGCGGGAAGCGAGGTAACAACAACCTCGCTCGTCCGTCGCTTCTACGTCCCACTCTCGACCACCTAGCCCCGGGTTCAACGATGTTCGAGCTGATTGGTATTCCGCCCCAAGTGCTGCTCGGCCAGCTGCTGCTCGGCCTCATCAATGGTGCGTTCTACGCCATGTTGAGCCTTGGGCTTGCCGTGATTTTCGGCATGCTCAACGTCATCAATTTCGCGCACGGCGCCCAATATATGATGGGGGCATTCGGGGCGTTTGTGCTGCTCAAGTACACAGGCGTGCCGTACTGGGGCGCGCTTATCATCGTGCCGCTGGTCGTTGGCGCGCTCGGTATCGTCATCGAGCGGCTACTGCTGTCGCGGCTCTACCATCTCGACCATCTGTATGGGCTCCTGCTGACATTCGGCCTCGCGATCATCTTCGAGGGTCTCGCGCGCTACATGTTTGGCGCATCGGGCGTTTCCTACGAGAACCCGATACCTGGCGGGATCAATCTCGGATTTATGTTCCTGCCCTATTACCGGGCCTGGGTGATCGTGTTCTCGTTGGTGGTGTGCCTTGCGGTCTGGTTCATCATCGAAAAGACCAAGCTTGGCTCGTATCTGCGCGCCGCTGTCGAGCGCCCGGACCTCGTCCAAGCGATGGGCATCAACGTGCCACTGATGGTATCGCTGACGTACGGCTTCGGCGTCGCGCTGGCCGCGCTTGCTGGCGTCCTGGCCGCGCCGATCTATTCGGTCACGCCAAAGATCGGCTCGGAGATCATCATCGCCGTGTTCGCCGTCGTTGTGATCGGCGGAATGGGCTCGATCCTCGGTTCGATCGTGACAGGTTTCGGCCTCGGCCTGATCGAGGGGCTGACCAAAGTGTTCTACCCCCAGGCGTCGAGCATCGTGATCTTCGTGATCATGGCCATCGTGCTGATCGCGCGTCCGGCTGGCCTGTTTGGCACGCAAAAGTGAGGAGCCCCCAAGTGATAGCCCGCGCGATGCCTTGGCGTGATACCGCGATCCGGCTGACCGCCCTGGCGCTGCTGCTGCTAGCACCGGCGTTCATCTATCCCGTATTCTTGATGAAGGTGCTGTGCTTTGCGCTGTTCGCGTCGGCGTTCAATCTGCTGATCGGCTATGTTGGACTGCTGTCCTTTGGCCATGCGATGTTCTTTGGCTTCGCGGCCTACGTCATGGGACACACGGTCAAGGTTTTGGGTTGGCCGACGGAAGCCGGGTTGCTCGCTGCCACGCTTGCGGCCGGAGCCATTGGTGCCGTCGTTGGGTTGATCGCGATCCGGAGGCAGGGCATCTATTTCGCGATGGTGACGTTGGCGCTGGCCCAGATGGTCTACTTCTACTGTCTACAATCGCCGTTCACAGGCGGCGAAGATGGCATCCAGGCAATTCCGCGCCGTCCGCTGTTTGGCGTGATCGATATCGCCAACGACCTGACGCTATATTACGTCGTGCTCGCGATCTTCCTGGCTGGCTTTGCGTTGATCAACCGGACCATCCATTCGCCGTTTGGGCAGGTGCTGAAAGCCATCCGCGAGAACGAGCCCCGGGCCATCTCGCTCGGCTATCATGTCAATCGCTACAAGCTTGTCGCGTTCACGCTGTCGGCGGCACTCGCGGGTCTTGCCGGCGCCACGAAGGCGATCGTGTTCCAGCTCGCCTCGCTGACGGATGTGCAATGGCAGATGTCGGGCGAGGTGGTGCTGATGACGCTCGTCGGCGGCCTCGGTACCGTGCTTGGACCAAGCGTGGGGGCGGCTGTCATCATCACGATGCAGAACTATCTGAAGGGTTTGGGGGAGTGGGTGCTGGTGATCCAGGGCCTGATCTTTGTCGCGACGGTCATGCTGTTCCGACGCGGCGTTGTCGGCGAGATCGCGGCTTTGCTGAAACGCGCGCCGGCCTCGGGCGGCGCTGTAAAACCTGAAGCGGCCGCGCACTGATCGACGCAGCGGCTGGCGAACGGAGTACCTGATCCGTGTTCACCGCCCCCATGTTTACCGCCCCCATGTTCACCGCCCCCATGTTCACCATCACGCATTCTTTGCGCCGCTCCGTCTGCGTGATGTCGGGGCTGCTTGCTGCGGTCGCAATCGTCATTGCCGGGTGCAGCTGCGTCGCTCAAGCCCAGCCGACGCCAGCGCCTGTTGCGCAACAGCGCGTCGTCTCAGCGCCGCTGCCATCGCCCGAAACCGCCCTGACCCGTGTCGCGTTCGGCTCGTGCCTCAACCAAACCAAGCCCCAGCCGATTTGGGCCGCGGTGATCGCCGCCAAACCGGACCTCATGGTCATGACGGGCGACAACGTTTACGGCAGCACCATTGACGATACGCTCGAGCCGCTGAAAGCTGCGTATGCCGGTCAGGCCGCCAACGCCGAGTTCCGCGCCGCGCGTGAGCGGTTACCGATGCTCGCCATCTGGGACGACCACGATTTTGGACGTAACGATGGCGGCGGTGACTATGCGCTGAAAGCCCGCGCGGCCGACATGTTTGATGCGTTCTGGGGCCCTCTGCCCGACCGTCCGGCCAGTGGCAGCCTTTATCACGCGCGCAGCTACGGGCCACTTGGCCGCCGCGTGCAGATCATCCTGCTCGATACGCGCTTCTATCGGTCGTCCCTGCAGCCAAAATCCCCTGCGTTCCCGCATTGGGGCCGCTACGAGCCCGATCCCGATCCGGCGAAAACAATGCTGGGCGAAGCCCAATGGCGGTGGTTGGAGAGCCAACTCGCGCAACCGGCTGACGTGCGAATTATCGTGTCGAGTATTCAGGTGCTCGCCGAGGGGCACGGGTTCGAGCGTTGGGGTAACCTGCCAAACGAACGAGCGAGGTTGCTGCGTCTCGTCGAGCGGACGGCTGGCCGTACGGTCTTCGTGTCGGGCGACCGGCATTATGGAGCGTTCTACGATCTCGCGCTGCCAAGCAATGCAACGCTCAATGCGCCGGACGTGAGTGCTCCGGGCACCAAGGTGTCGCCGCCAGACCGAACAATTGTCGAAATGACCGCGAGCGCGATGAACATGGCTTCCGGCCGCCCCGCGCAGGATGCCCGCATGGCGCCGCTGGTCAGTGACATCGTGGGTTCAGACAACTTCGGCCTCGCCTCGATCGACTGGGAGGCCCGCACGCTCACCCTGTCTCTTCAAGGCAGTGACGGCGCCGTTTTTGCCTCACGTAACGTCAGGTTTTGAACCGCGCCACAGCCTGTGCTATAACCCAATCGCTGCACCCGTAGCTCAGCTGGATAGAGTACCGGATTTCGATTCCGATGGTCGCAGGTTCGAATCCTGCCGGGTGCGCCACTCCGGTACAGAACTGTGAACCACCGGCACAATCGTGCCGCCTTCGGCTAGAACCGCCCGTTCCAACACGTCTTTTCGGCCCATGATCCGAATGCAGCAATCGTCCACCTCGATGCGGTCGACGATTGAGCGGATGTAGGCCTTTCGGAATGGGATCTCGCCGTTCGACAGCTTCTCGCGCATCGCGCGGGCGAACCGGTCGACCGACGCAGGGCTCACATCATGCGTCGGGCGTGAAGCTGACTTGGCGCGATCGAGTGCCGCCAGCGCGATTTCGCGGCTGGTCTGCAGGGCTTCGATCCGGTCCTTCAGCACGTCGTCCAACTGGGCGAGGCCTTTCTCGACGAGTTCGTAGAGCCGCCGGAGCTTTTCGTCGGCGACCTCCGCCTCACTGGTCAGTGCCGCAATACGAGTGTCGAGGGCCGCCTGACGGTCCGTGCGGCGACCGGCAAGAGCGGTGAGCATGGTGGTCAGCCGCTCGGGCTGAAGCAGGCGGGTGGCGAGGTGCTCGGTAACGAGCGTGTCGAGCTTGTCCATCGGGATCGACCGGCCTTTACATGCGAGCTTTCCCTTCTGGATGGCGCTGGCACAGGAATAGTAGCGATAGACACGGCCCGTTCGGGATGTACCGGCCCTGAGCGTCATGCCGCCGCCGCAGGTGGCGCAGGCTGCAAGACCAGTAAGCAGGATTGGACCACTGATGACCCGCGGCGGGACCACGTTGGGATTGCGTGCGGCAAGTCCTTTCTGAACTGCCTCGAATAACGCAGTGGGGATGATGGGAGGCGCGTCGCAATAGACGTATTCGCCTTCGGCCTTCAGACGTCGAGATTTTGAATCCATACGATTGAAGCGCAGCTTGCCGGCGTAGACAGGGTTGGTAAGCAGTGCGTGGACGCGGCCGACGCCCCAGAGACCACCCCGGATTTAGTGGAGAGCGTTTGTCTCTTGCTTTTTGTTCGCGTGGAACGTCGTCTCAAAGGCAGCTGGGCTTTTGTAGCCGAGGCTCGAGTGCCGCCTGCGCGGATTATAGAAGCCTTCGATGTATTGACCAATGGCGTTGATTGCTTGTGTCAGTAGCACACCTTTCCGCGACAGGATTGTCCACCATGCGCTGTGCGCCGTCATCTTCCCGCTGTTCGAGCCGGGCTTCATCGGCCACACCTACGCCAATCGCACCGGCAAGGGCACGCACCGGGCAATCGAAACCTATGAGCGGTATCGCAACCGCCACGCCCACGTGCTGCGCGCCGATATTTTCCGTTACTTCCCGTCGATTGATCACGCGATCCTGAAAGCCGAGTTCCGGCGCCGCATCGCGTGCGAGAAAACCCTCTGGCTGATGGACACCATCGTCGACGGCTCGAACGCGCAGGAGCCGGTCGAACTGCATTTCCCCGGCGACGATCTCTTTGCGCCCTATCAACGCCGCCGCGGCCTGCCCATCGGCAACCTGACCAGCCAGTTCTTCGCCAACCTGTATCTCAACGGCTTCGACCATTGGGTGACCGAAGTGCTGCGCGCGCCCTACGTCCGCTACGTCGACGACTTCGCGTTGTTCCATGACGACGTCAACGTGCTGGCAGACTGGCGGGCGCGGATCGACCGGTACCTTGAAGGCCGCCGCCTCAAGCCGCATCCGCGCAAGACGGTGATCCTGTCGACCGCCGAGCCGTCCCAGTTCCTCGGTTTTGTATTGCTGCCCGATGGTGGCCGGTGGCTGCCCGAAGACAACGTCGCCCGCTTCCGGGGCCGCCTGCGCGGCCTGCGGGACCGGAGCCGAGCCGGGACCATCACGCGCACCGAGGCCGACGCCAAGATCGGCTCCTGGATCGCCCACGCCAGCCACGCCGACACCGTCCGCCTGCGCCGTGCGATCTTTCAGGGCACACGCTATGAGCCCTGGCCGGTGGAGAATTGAGGGTTCCGCGACCGCCCGCCGGGCGCTATGATCCACCCGGCAATCAGGGCACGCAGGGGGTTCATGGTCGACGTTTTTATTTCCTACCCCCAGCGTGAGCGCACGCTGATGCTTCCTATCAAGGAACGGCTAGAGGCGCTCGGGCTCATTCTGTTCGTAGACGTCGACGGCCGACTCGATGGCGAGGCCGCATTCCCCGACGCGCTCGACAAGGGCGTGCGGGCATCGAAAGCCGTGCTCGGCTGCTGGAGCCCATGGGCGCTGACCCGCGAGTGGGTTAAAAACGAGTGCGCCATCGGCAAAGACGAGAACAAGCTGGTTGCTGTTGAACGCGTGGTGCTCACTGGATCTGATGTGCCTGCCGAGTTTTACCGCGTCGACCGGAAGCCGCTCACCGATTTCGACGGCACAGCCCCCCATGAAGGCTGGGCGATGACGCTCACCGCGCTCGCGACCAAACTGAAGCTCTGGGAGGAGAAGCGCCCTGACCACCCTGAGGTGGCGGCAGTCCGCGAGAAAATTGTGGTGCTGGAAAAGGCCGCTGCGGCGGAGCGGGCAGCGTTGGGCGCGCAGCGACCTTCGCCGGTCAGAGGTGGCGCTACTCTGCCCGTGGGCCAGTCTCCGGCTGATAAGGCATGGGTCGGTATCGAGCGGAGCTTAGATGCCTCGCACTATCGCCGGTTCGAACGAACGTTCGAGACTGACCCCGCGGCCTTCCTTCTGGTGATCGAGGCCGAGGCCCGTGCCAAGGCGCTGGAGCGATGGGCCGCGACGGATCGTCAGGACGCAAGCGCCATCGCCGAGACGCTGCGAACGGGCCTGTACCCGGCACTGCAAGAGGTGGCCGAGCAGGCGCTGGCAACGGCGGAGGCAGAGGCAGAGGCACGTGAAAGAGCCGAAGAGCAGGAACGCCAAGCGCGAGCACGCGCAGAGGCAGAGCGTAGCGCCAAGAAGAAGGCCGCTGTAGAGCAGACCGCTGCAAAGTTTCGTGCCGAAGGCCGCGTCCAGGTTGAGGCTGCGATCTTTCCCCCCGACAACAGCGAGGCCGCCCAAGCTGGCTGGCTGAAGCCAGGCGCCGGCAAGACCGAATGGTTCAAAGACCTCGAAATCGCCCCAGAGATGGTCGTGGTGCCCGGCACTCCCGCCTTCTCTATCGGCCGGTTCGCGCTGACCTTTGCCGAATGGGACGCGGCACAGGCCCATCCCGAGTGGCAGAAGCATTCCGGCATCGCGGCCCGCAAGGCCAACGATCATGGTTGGGGCCGGGGCAAGCAGCCGGTCATCGACGTGTCGTGGCACGACGCCAAGTCGTATTGCGCGTGGCTGTCGAAAGTGACGTCCAAGACGTATCGCCTGCCAACAGAGGCGGAATGGGAATATTGCTGCCGGGCCGGAACGACGACCGAATTCTGGTGGGGCAATGAGATTTCGACGAGCCAAGCGAACTACGACGGTAACTTCACGTTCGGCAACGGCAAGAAGGGCGAGTATCGCCAACGCACGGTTCCCGTCGATAGCTTCGACGCTAATCCCTGGGGCCTCTATCAGGTCCATGGCAACGTATGGGAATGGTGTGAGGACCATTTCGACACGTCTTCCCGCGTTCTGCGCGGCGGTTCCTGGTACGACGATCCCGACCTCCTCCGCTCGGCTGGCCGCGGCAACGTCCGGCCCGGCAACCGCCACGTCAATATCGGGTTCCGTGTTGCCAGAACGCTCTAACCTCTTATCTTCATAACATCCTTACCTCCTGAGTGCTCCCCCAGATATAGTCCGCAGCACTTTCTCATTCCGCCGGAGGCGGGCCGATTTTTTTTCGGTGCATTTCTCAATCTGACCGATAGCGGAGCGGTCGGACTCCGTGCAACTCTAGAGCTTGGAGAATGCGTACATTCTCTGTCTTCGGCTCGTGTTATGTCGCCTCATAACAGAGGCATACTTCCGGCATGACGCGCCCGGAGCCTGAACAGCCCCCGTCTTCCCGCGTTCTGCGCGGCGGTTCGTCGTGCCGAAGGCACGCTCTTTCAGAGCGACGAACAACAATCCCAACAACCTCCGCTCGGCTAACCGCAACAACAACCAACCCGACAACCGTAACAACAATATCGGGTTCCGTGTTGCCAGCACGCTCAGAACCATAGGGCGCGTCTCTAGCGCGCTTTCGCCAGAACCGTGGGGATCATGGTCCTCACGGGCGAGCACAGGGCGGCGCGTGTGGCGTCAGATCGAGGCATCTGCGCCATAGGCCGCCCGATGAGCGTTCAGGGCTGTTCATGATGTTACGGCTCGGGTCCCCGGCAACGGGATGAGCCACCCCGGCGCCGGTCTTGGGTCCAACGAGGCCGACCGGCGCCGGCTTCGTTTCTGTAGGGGCACCGTTTCTAGCAATTCGAGGCATAGAAGCTCACCATGGCCCGCGCCGCAAAGGCAGTACCGACGTGGAACGACGTGAAAGTCGAGTTGGAACAATTCGATCGCGCCGGATTATTCCGCCTGGTCAAGGACCTCCACGGCGTGAGCGGGGACAATCAAGCCTTCCTTCATGCTCGGCTTGGTCTTGGTGCCGATCCGCTAGTCCCCTTCAAGAAAACCATCTCTCGTTGGATCAATCCTGACGTGATCAAGGGCCAGGATGTTTCCGTCGCCAAAGCCAAGAAGGCGATTTCGGACTACCAGAAAGCCATCGGGCAACCTCTGGGCATGGCAGAGTTGTCCATTTTCTACTGCGAGGAGGCCGTGCGGCTGCTGTCAGATTGCGGAATCGACGACGAGGGCTATTTCTCGGCGATCGTTCGCATGTTCGAGCGGGCGCTGATTGCCGTTATGAAACTTACACCGTCTGAGCAACCGGGCCTCGTGGATCGGCTCGATCGCGTGAGAACCGCATTGAGCGACAGCTGGGGCGTCAAGGACGCGGTCAACGATCTGTGGCTCGACCTCGAACCCCGGAAAGACCTTCACCCAAAAGATTGATCGTTGCCAAAGCGCCACCCGATCACAGATCAATCGTCCCACTTCCGGCAGCTCATGGCCCATGACGTCATCGGGCCCTTGTCTGCTTTCTCATGTGCTGCTGCCCCGTCCGCTGCTGCCCCGTCCGCTTCTGTAATTGAGACGCCACAAGACGCCGACAACAGACCCCGGAAGCGTTGCATTCCGGTAGCCCACAGCGATCTCAAAATACGTTACACGGCGTCCAACAGCGTCCGGCCCCGTCCGGCTAATGTTTCTTGAAATCATTAGGCTTTTTTCCCTTCGGTTTTTCGGGCTGGCTGCTGCGCGCGACGCCAACCCGGAGACCGATCAGTATCGTTGCTCCAATGCGTCTGGTTGTCAGGGCCCGAATATCCCTTCCAAAGTTTCAGCAGATTGGCATTCGCAAACGACCTTGCAGCGCTGGCATTTCCAGAAGCCCGATTGGCCCTGGCGTGCAATGGCTTGGGCACATCGTCGATTTCGCATGGTCCATAAACGGCCTCGATGAGCGGGCGAACGCCTGCCGGAGTGGCTATGCTGCCAGCGGCGAATAGCGTTTTGGCACTACGCCAGATGATGCCGTGGTCTTCATAGACAAAGGCCGCTCGTTTCGAGACCTGATCGTACCACGCGCCGTCATGAACCTGCGCCGGATCGGGTGAGAGGATGAGCAGCTCTGGTGCCGTCATGGGTCGCCATCTGGTGGGGTCGGAAGCATGACGCCACAAGCGACCGGCTCGCTGGATCATCAAATCGATGGGCGCGAGATCGGTAATCATCGCATCGACGTCGTAATCAAGGCTCTGTTCCAGGATCTGAGTTCCAACCAGCACGAAGCCTCGACGCTCGCCGCGCGTGTCAATGCGCCCCAGTGCTTCTGTCACGCGCTGTTCGATGTCGAGGCGATGCCCCATGGCAAACCGGGCGTGCAGCAGAACCGGCGTGAGGCTGCGATCTTGAAGTTCGGTTACCGCCTCGATGGCGTCATCGACGGAGTTTCTGATCCACGCCACGCATCCGCCAGTCTGTGCAACTTTTTCTATATGGGTGATGGCATCCTGCGTTGTTTCTATCCGCCGAACTTGCAGTGTGCGCGTACGATCTGACCGGGTTGATAGCTCTCGCTGAGAAGAGTTTGCGCCACTGACGACGGTGACAAGTGGATAATCCATCGTGTCGGGTAGTTTTGATTTTACACCCAATCCGCGCCTAAAAGCCGCCGCAAGGGCGCTCCGTTGAATGTTTGGCAAGGTTGCTGAAAGTATGATCGCCGACCCGCCGAGAGCGGCATGAAATTCGAGTAATGTCTCCATCTCTTTGCTCATGTAGGCATCGTAGGCATGAGCTTCATCGATGATAAGAACTCGATCCGAGAGGCCCCAAAGCCGAAGCGCCTGATACTTGGACGGCAGTACGGCGAGGAGCGCTTGGTCAACGGTACCTACGCCGACGTGAGCAAGAAAAACTTTGCGCCGATTATCAGAAATCCAGCTGGCACATGCGGCACCTGATTCATTGCCGACCGCTTCGCTGCCATTTGCACTATGATCTGACATCGGCAAGATCGATGACGTGAAACCGTCGTGCAGTGAACGCTTGCCGTGTGCCAAAATGAGCGACGGGACCGCAGCATCATCAAACAGCTTGCGATAGATTGTTGCAAGCCGATCATACATCGCGTTCGCCGTCGCCATCGTTGGCAACGCGAAGAAAATCCCGTTCGCGCGGCCAGCTTGCATCAACCGCGCGGCCAGCAGGATTGCCGCTTCGGTCTTGCCGCTGCCTGTAACGTCCTCGACGATCGCCAACATTGGGCCTTCGGGAAGTTCCATCGTTTCGGCATGTGTTTGCAATGGGCTAAGCGACCGTGCGATCTGCGATGACAATAAGTGCGCGGCACCTATTCCAGGGTGGCAATGAGCTGGGGCGATACCGCTCTGGACAACGGCCGCTTTCGCGGACGGGAGAGCCGTATTCCAATAATAGGCGTCGAGGCGCTGAGTGGGGGGTGCGAAGTTAAACCATTCTTGATTTGAGCCAATCCAATCACACAATACTGTTAAACCCGTAATCGACCAGGAAAGGATTGCCAAAGCTTTAGGATCAGGCAACGCTATTGGCTTCGAAAGTGGAAACAACTTGTCGACGTGGTTGATGTAGGCATGAAGCGCCTCGCGGGGCAACTTGGACATTCCAGCTGGCAAACTTGTTGGTAAGCCGACAGCGGGCTTGCCATGATGCCCGGCGATACTGTTCCAGATGTCGCTAAAGTCGGCAGCTTTCCAACCTGGGAAATCGGCTACTAATTTTTTAAGGACTTCTTCGGATAGCTGAGATCCAACCAAATCGTGGCGGATATTGCTATGGTCCGAATTCGGGGGCAGGAATTTGCAGGCAAGCTCAGGAACCTTCCATTGAAAACCCTCAGCGAATTTGCCGATGTCGTGAAGTGCTATCAGCTTTACGAGTAAAGTCTTCGCAACGTTTGGGGCGGTGCCAAGCATGCCAGCTAGTGCTTCAAGCCGTCGTGGGTTGGCATCTAAGAGTACCTGGGCTACCGCTGCCACATCCAGATTATGATACACAAGCGGATGCCAAGCGGGCTGATGGTTCAGCCCTCCGCCAGCCTTTCCCCAAAACTGCAAATAGGGCTCAATCAGTTCCATAAGGTCCCTTTCCGACACCAAAAAAACGAACCAAAAACTGCATTTGAGAAATCGAGCTGACCCGCAGGCAGTTCGGGCGAAGGTATGCCCTGAAAACCTGACGTTATTGGCGGCCCGGTGTCAGAAGTTTAGAAGAAACGGCCGATCCGACCCTGTTCGACCGCGATGATGCCTGACAGATCGAACCGGGTTGATACCTGACACTATTCGCCATTCGTTCTGGTGTCACGTTTCGGTTCCGGCGC
>JAWXCP010000135.1:0-12755 GCA_034408685.1 Hyphomicrobium aestuarii
AGTTCGACCGCGCCCCGGCTTGCCTCGACCCAAACCCCGCGCCCCGGCAACTTCTGAGCAATATCGGGAACGATCGTGCCGTCCGGCGCCCGCACGAAACGGATAAGGTCGACGACCGGGAACGACTGCCGGGATACGGCGCACGAGCGAACCGGGCCACTCTGGTTGCTCGATTGTGGCAGGCCCGCCCCATCGGAAGCGGCTTCGGATGCGGCATCGTCTGCGACGGTTGTCGCGACGAATGCCCCGCCGCGCGCCCTCGGTGCGGGGTCGCCGGGGCCATCGTCGACAGAAAGATCGGGCCCGTCCGCATCATCGTGCCGGGCATCCTCCGCCGCGTCACGAACAGCCTCGCCTGACGCAGACTGGCGCACCGCGACCAGATCGGCCCCAGATCGAACAACCCCGGCTAAAACGGCCTCGGCTCGGTCAGCGTCACCCTGTTGGGACCCGTCGCCATGAGACCCGCCGCCAGATGGCGAGGCTTTGCCATCCGGTTCACGGCCGCAACCCGGCGCGTCCTCATTCGAGATGCCCGTCCCGCCGGTGCACATCACTTGGTTGTATCGGTCTCCGGAGTATCGGTCTCTGCCGCATCGGCCTCGGTGCCGTCCGGTTCGACGGCTGCGGCGTCGGCACCCGCGTCATCGGAGTTGGCAGCGTCGCCGTCGACGTCCTCGCCAACATCTTCGCCAACACCGGCTTCTTCACCGGCGTCTTCACCGGCCGCTTCGAGACCGCCATCGTCGGCTTGGCCTTCGCCACGGTGTGCTGCGAGGTCCTCGGCCGTGATCCAGCCAAGCGCGACGCGTGAAGACATGATCATGTCTTCGACTTCCTTGCGGCTGAACTCGAGGCCTTCGAGAATGCCCTTGTGCTTGACGACATCACCCGGGGCCGGCCCGCGCTGGCGGCCGGGTGCCGCTGGCTTCTTGCGCTCGGTCCAGCCGACGAGATCGTCGGTCGAGCAGTCGGCCAGGTCTTCCAAAGTTTTGATGCCGTTTTCGCCGAGCGTCACCATCAGTGAGGTGGTCATGCCGTCGATCTGGCGCAGTTCATCGGCCACGCCCAGTTCGCGGCGGCGGGCATCGCGCTCCGCTTCGATCCGCTCGAGATAATCGCGCGCGCGGCCCTGAATTTCGGCCGCTGTCTCCTCGGTGAAGCCTTCGATGCTGGCCACTTCGGCCGGGTCGACGTAGGCGATTTCTTCGACCGTCGCGAAATCGACCGCGACGAGCAACTGCGCGATGACCTCGTCGATGTCGAGCGCTTCCATGAACAGCTGCGCGCGCTCGGTCCGCTCCTTGTTGCGCCGCTCGCTCTCTTCCTCGACGGTCAAGATATCGATGTTCCAGCCGGTCAACTGTGAGGCGAGGCGCACGTTCTGGCCGCGCCGGCCGATGGCCAGCGACAGCTGGCTTTCGGGCACGACGACCTCGATCCGGCCAGCCTCTTCGTCGAGCACGACCTTCTCGACCTCGGCAGGAGCCAACGCGTTGACGACGAACGTCGCCTGCTCCTCGTCGTATTGGATGATGTCGACCTTCTCGCCCTGCAGTTCGTTGACGACGGCCTGCACGCGCGACCCACGCATGCCGACGCATGCGCCGACCGGGTCGATCGATCGGTCCTTGGAGATAACCGCGATCTTGGCCCGGCTGCCGGGATCGCGCGCCACGGCTTTGATCTCGACCACGCCGTCGTAGATTTCGGGCACTTCCTGGGCGAACAATTTGGCCATAAACTCAGGCCGGGCGCGCGATAGGAAAATCTGCGGCCCGCGCTGCTCACGGCGCACGTCCTGAACGTAAGCGCGCAGGCGGTCGCCGAGGCGCACGTTCTCACGCGGGATCATCTCGTCGCGGCGCACGATGGCCTCGGCCCGGCCGAGGTCGACGATGACGTTACCGTATTCGACGCGCTTGACGGTGCCGCTGACGATCTCGCCGACGCGGTCCTTGTACTCGGAGAACTGGCGGTCGCGTTCGGCCTCTCGGACACGCTGGACGATCGCCTGCTTGGCGTTTTGCGCCGCGACCCGGCCGACATCGAGCGGCGGCAGCTGCTCGACGAATGCGTCGCCGAGTTTGGCTTCGGCGTTGCGCAACTGCGCGTCGGCCAACGAGATCTGCGCGTCGGGATTTTCAACCAGTTCGGATACGGTCACGACGCGCGACAGCTTGGCTTCACCCGTGCGCGGATCGATGTTGCAGCGGATGTCGTGATCGGCGCCATATCGGCTTTTGGCGGCCTTCTGCATGGCCTCTTCCATCGCCTCGATCACGATCCGGCGATCGATCGATTTTTCGCGCGCAACCGCGTCTGCGATCTGCAGGATTTCGAGACGGTTCGCACTGATGCCTGAAAGCGCCATGGGAGTCAGTCCTCTGGAGTTCCGCCGCGCTTGTCTGCGCCGGTTTTTTCTAAGTCGGATTGTTCTAGATCGGGTGTGTTTTCGTCATGATCGAGATCGTCGAGATCGGCATTGTCAGCGGCGAGATCGGCATTGTCAGCGGCGTGATCGCCATCGTCACGTTCATCCGCAACGAGTTGATCCGCATCGAGTGCATCCGCATCGAGTTCTGCGCCATCGGCCGGCAATCCCCGCTTGGCAGCCTTGGCCCGATTGAGCGCCTCACGAATGAGATCGTCGGTCAAAACCAACTTTGCGTCTTTGATCAGCCGGGCGGGAAGGCCGAGCACCTGGCGGCCGACCTCGGGCAGATCACATTCGATGCGCACCTCGCCACCACCGGCAACCGCGCCGTCGTAACCGTCGAGCACGCCTTTGAACCGCTTGCGCCCGTCGACGGCTTCCGCAAGTTCGATCCGCGCCTCGAACCCGGCCCAATCCTCGAAGTCCGACGGCCGGACCAGCGGCCGGTCGATGCCCGGCGAGGATACTTCCAGCCGGTAAGCACCCGGCATCGGATCGTGAACATCGAGCAACGGCGACACGTTGCGCGAGACCGTTTCGCAGTCGTCGATGGTAAACGTCCCGTCGGCCCGCTCGGCCATGATCTGCAGCGTCTTGCCTTCCTTGCCCGACACGGTCACGCGGACGAGACGGAAGCCGAGATCGGCGATGGCTGGCTCGATGAGCGTCGCGACAGCCGCAGCTGGACCCGTTTCGACGATGAACCGCACGGAAGCATCGTCCGTCGCCGCGTCGCCGCCGATAACGGAGGCTGCGGCATCGGAGCGCGTATTGCGAACGGGATCGCCCGCTGGCGTCGCGTCGGCCGACCGCTTGTTGGAGCTGTCAGTGGTCTTTGGCTTCGCCACGGGTGCGTTCAAGTCCGCTGGTTAAAGGGCGTCGGATGCGATTGTGCCGGTCCGGTAATACGACGTAAGAATTTGCATAGCCGTTGATCGGCAGGGCCGTGAGGCCCCACCAACGAACAGTCCGGAATGTTTTGGATTGACCGCAACACTAAACGCAGCTTGCCCCGTTTGCAAGCCAAAACATGATTTCTGCCGCAGTTTCAAGGCGTCGGGACTACGCCCGCAAGCGACCCTAAAAGTGCGTCAGAGCCGTCAGCGCATCGATGCGGGCGGCAATAGCCGGTCGAGGGTCGCAAGCAAGCCTTCGAAACCCGGCAGGACCGCATCGGCCCCCAGTTCGGCCAGCGGCAATGTGCTGTAACCGTGGGACATCAAGACCACCGGCAGCCCCGCTGCCCGCCCGGCGCCAAGATCGGCTTTGCTGTCGCCGACCATCACCGCGCGGGCATGAGTTGCATCCGCCTCGGAAAGTGCGAGCCGGACCATATCTCCCGACGGCTTCAGCGGAACGCCGTCTCGCGCGCCGACGATGGCATCAAAATGGCCGCGAATGCCGAGGCCGTCGATGACCCGGTCGGCGAGGGCCTGTGGCTTGTTGGTGCACACCGTCAGATACCACCCCTGAGTGCGCAAACCGGCAAGGTCGCCGAGCACGCCTGGGTAGAGCTTCGTACCAACGCAGGGTGCGGCGGCATAGGCGGTCTCGAATTCAGCGACCAACGCTCGGGTCGCCGTGTCGTCGCCGGTGACCCCTTGTGCGGCAAGCGCACGTTCCGCCAGCCGCCGCGCCCCATGTCCGACCATCGCAATAACATCGCTGATCGGCAGTGGCGAAAGCCCGCGCAAGCCGAGAGCAACGTTCAACGCTGCGGCAATGTCGGGCGCGCTATCGGCCAGCGTGCCATCCAGGTCGAAGACGACGGCCCGTGATCGCAACATGACAGAACCACCTCAGCCTTTCGCCAACGCCGCCACGCCCGGCAATTCCTTGCCTTCGAGCCATTCGAGGAATGCGCCGCCCGCACTCGATACGTAGGTGAAATCCGACGTGACACCGGCCATGTTGAGCGCCGCGACCGTGTCCCCGCCGCCAGCAACCGACACGAGCTTGCCCTCTTTCGTCAGGCGCGCGGCCTCCCGCGCCAGCGCAAACGTGCCGGTGCCGAACGGTTCGATTTCGAACGCGCCAAGCGGGCCGTTCCACATCACGGTTCGGCAACTGGCGAGTGCCGCCGTCATCGCTGCGACCGAGACCGGCCCGACATCGAGGATCATGCCATCCGTCGGCAATTTATGAACCGAGAGTACCTGGTAAGGCGCGCCGGCTTCGAACGCTTTGGCGACGAGCGCATCCGTCGGCAATACGACCTGCTTACCGCGCTCCTTCGCCTCGGCCATGATCTGGCGGGCGGTGGCGTGGAACTCTGGCTCGGCTAGCGACGAGCCCATGAAGACGCCGAGTGACTGCAGGAACGTGTTGGCCATGCCGCCGCCGATGATCAACACGTCGACCTTGTCGAGCAGGTTGGTCAGCACCTCGATCTTGGTCGAGACCTTGGCTCCGCCGACGACCGCCGCGATCGGCCGTTGACCGTTGTCTGTCGCAAGCCGAATGGCGGTGATCTCTTCCATCATCAGGGCGCCCGCATAGGCCGGAAGCACGTGGGCGAGGCCCTCGGTCGAGGCATGCGCGCGGTGGGCGCACGAGAACGCGTCGTTGACGTAGATGTCACCCAGGCTGGCAAGCTGCGCGGTGAAAGCGGGATCGTTCTTTTCTTCGCCCGTGTGAAAGCGCAGGTTTTCCAGGACGACGACCCCGCCCGGCGCCATTTCCGCGATGGCCGCCTCCGCAGACGGTCCAACGCAATCGGCGGCGAACGCAATCGGTAGACCCGAAATCCGCGCCAACTCGGCAGCGACCGGCGCGAGCGAGAACGCGAGGTCCGGTCCGCCCTTCGGCCGGCCAAAGTGGGAGATCACGATGACCTTGGCGCCGCGTTCGGAAAGGTCGCGCAGGCCGGGTATGATGCGTTCGAGACGCGTCGCATCGGTGACCTTGCCGCCTGCTGCTGGCACATTGAGGTCGGCGCGCACGAGGACACGCTTGCCCGCAACGTCGAGGCCAGCGGTTGTTTTGAGGTTGTCGAGGTTCATCAGCGCGCCCATATTCGTGCCATCTTGGGTGGATTTTCCTCAGCCGGTAGCGCGGTTCGCACAGGATGTGAAGGCTGTGATCGGAAAAGCCAGCGGGTTCCCGTTGTCAGCGCTTGGGGCCGCAGCGTTGCCTACGAGCATTGATCGAGTTAGTCTGTTCAGCACCGACCCGTCATTGGTAGAGATAATGGGGTGATGACCATGCCGATGTCCGCAACGGAACTCGACCGGCACATCGCCGAGCTGAGTGACACCGAACAAGCGCGCATCGCGGCAGACATAGCCGCGCGATTGCAAGGGTCTGACGCTGGAACTGAGGCCGCTTGGGCCGCCGAAGCGTTAAGGCGCCACGTCGAGATAACGCAATCGGGCGCCGCCACCTTCGATGCCGACGACGTCATACGCGACGCTCGCCTCCGTTTGCATCGATCGAAGTGAGCCTTCGATTTAGCGTCGCGGCGCGCCGTGTGTTGTTTCGAGCCGCCGACCACTATGATCGAAGACTGGCCCGGCTGGGAGACCGGTTCCTGGATGAGGTGACAGCAACGCTCAGCTTCATCAAGGATTACCCTAAAGCGCGGACTGAGGCGGATGGCGGCATTCGGCTGTGGCCCATGCGACGGTTTCCCTACGGCGTGCTCTATAATCTGGAAGCCGATACTATTTGCATCGCGGCCCGATATATATTGGCGCAGGGTCCGCCGCCACGAGCGGAAGACGGACGCGTGATACAACGGAGCGATGACCATGAGCAGTCACGACGCCCACGACCCAAAGCCCGGCGACCGGGCGGCATGCGCGCTGATCGAGCAGGTGATCGTGCCTCGCGCGCGTGATCTCGGCGGCTTCGAGGTGCGCCGGGCCTTACCGGCGGCCGGCAAACAAATGGTCGGCCCGTTCATTTTCTTCGACCAGATGGGACCGTCGGAGTTTCTGCTCGGTGCTGGCATCGACGTTCGCCCCCACCCCCACATCGGCCTGTCGACGGTAACGTATCTGTTCGAAGGCGAAATCTTCCACCGCGACAGCCTCGGTACGTCGATCCCTATCCGGCCCGGCGCGCTCAACCTGATGACCGCAGGCCGGGGAATTGTCCACTCGGAGCGGACGGGACCCGACGTACGCCGCGCCCCCCATCAGCTTTACGGCATCCAGGCCTGGGCGGCGCTACCAGCGTCGCATGAGGAGACGGCACCAGCATTCGTTCATCACGCGGCAGATGCCCTCCCAGTGATCAACGGCGACGGCGTCACCGCGCGCGTGATACTGGGCCAAGCCTTCGGGGCGACATCGCCAGCAGTGTTTCCGCATCCCGCGCTCTATGTCCATGCCGAGATGGCAGCCGGCAGCCAGATGCCGCTCGACGCGACCTACGACGAGCGCGCTGTCTACATTGTCTCAGGCACGATCGAGATCGCGGGCGATTCGTTCGAGGGTGGGCGCTTGCTGGTGTTCAAGCCCGGCGATGCGATCACGATACTCGCTAAATCGGACGCCCGGCTGATGATCGTCGGCGGCGAGCCGATGGACGGCCCGCGCCACATCTGGTGGAACTTCGTGTCATCCCGCAAGGACCGCATCGACGCCGCTAAAGCCGATTGGACCGCCGGTCGCTTCGACACGGTGCCAGGCGACGAGGCCGAGTTCATCCCGCTGCCGGGTTAGGTCTGGTCGGCGAATGGTTCTACCGATGCATGCAAGCGCTGTCGTGCCTCCGTCACACCTTCTTGACGAACTCGGACTTCAATTGCATCGGGCCGATGCCGTCTATTTTGCAGTCGATATCGTGCCCACCTGCGCCGTCGATGATGCGAATATTGCGCACCTTGGTGCCGATTTTGACGACCGAAGACGAGCCTTTGATTTTTAGGTCCTTGATGACGGTCACGCTGTCGCCGTCAGTCAGAACATTGCCGTTAGCGTCTTTGACAACGCGCGGCCCGTCCGCGCCGTCATCCGCGGAAGCCGCCGCACCAGCCGACCATTCGTGCGCACATTCCGGGCACACGAATAAGCTCCCGTCCTCGTAAGTGTGGGGCGAGGCGCATTTCGGACAAGAGGGTTGCGTGGACATGGGGGGCCTTTGTTTCCAAGTTATGCATCGCTGTAAACCGGGTCGTGCCAACAACAACACTTTTCATATTGCCCGCGATATGCTACTGTGCGCTATGCGGATCGTATTTGACACCAGCGTGATGGTTGCGGCTCTACGCAGCCGCCATGGTGCGTCCCGGCTTTGGCTTGCAAGTACGCTTCGTGGCGAACACACGGCGTTGGTGTCCGTCCCACTTGTTCTCGAATATGAGGCAGTTTTGACCCGGCCTGAGCATCTGGAACCGAGCGGGCTTACCACCGAACAAGTCGGGCTACTTCTAGACGGTCTATGCTCGGTCGCCGTGCATGTCGACATCGCTTACCTCTGGAGGCCGCAGCTCCGCGATCCCGACGATGAAATGGTCCTTGAAGCCGCCGCCTTGGGCCGCGCCGACCTGCTGTTGACATTCAATGTCCGGGATTTTTCAGGTGCCGAACGGTTTGGAGTTCGCGCCGTTCGACCAGGTCCAGCCTGGACGGGTAACTTCGGAGAAGCGATATGACGACATCGAACTATGCCCTCCGCCTGCAAGCGAGCCTGAAAACGCAAGCAGAGGCGTTGGCTGCGGCAGAAGGGACGACGCTAAATCAATTCATCAACGTCGCCGTGGCGGAGAAAATCGCCGCGCTGAAGACGCTCGACTATCTGCGTGAACGGGCGGCGAGAGGCAGTGCCGATGAGGCGCTGGCAATTCTCGAATCTGCCGGGCGGGACCAGAACGTCGTAATTGAGGGGGATTAGCCGTCCAAATCCTTTAAGCCTCGGAAACGATTAGTTCCGCCCTGCTCGTTCTATTTGTGCGAAGAAGGCGGATGCTTTCTGCTTAGCATTTGCGATGGCCTCTTTGCTGAAAGCAGCCTCCATTCCTATTCCTTGAGACTCCTCTAATTGCTTCCAACTGCAATCGACCAGCACGCTACAATGACCACCCAACAAGCGCATATCTCGTTGATCCTCCTCAACGTATAGCCGGAACTCAACTGTGCAACGAAGCCATTCTGGATCATCTTCATTGCGGATTAGTCTTACGTCGTAGCTATCAATCTGGCTGGCGACGGGATCAAAGCGAAACTTGTGTACCGTCAGCAGCTCATCGATCCAAGCCTGCATTTCCCCTATAGCCGCTTTCTGGTGTGGCTTGGTCTCGTGCAGTTTCAGTTCGATTAAGTACGTAGGTGGACTTTGTCGTCCCATAAGCCAATCAAACATTCGACTCGCCTTACCGATCGATTTCTCCAAACACCACGTCGAGCGAGCCGATAACGGCGGACACGTCGGCCAGCATGTGGCCGCGCGTCATGTGGTCCATGGCGGCGAGGTGCGGGAAGCCCGGCGCGCGGATCTTGCAGCGGTAGGGCTTCGAGCCGCCGTCCGACACGAGATAGACGCCAAACTCGCCCTTGGGCGCTTCCACGCAGGCATAGACCTCGCCTTCGGGCACGCGCACGCCTTCCGTGTAGAGCTTGAAATGGTGGATCAGCCCCTCCATCGAGCGCTTCATCTCGGGGCGCGTTGGCGGCACGACCTTCTTGTCGGTGGCGACGTGAGGACCGGCGCCAGATGGAGACCGCAACAGGTCGCAGCATTGGCGCATGATCTTCACGCTCTCGCGCATTTCCTGCATGCGGATCAGATAGCGATCATAGCAATCGCCGTTTTTGCCGATGGGGATGTCGAAATCCATCTCGGCATAGCACTCATAGGGCTGCGACTTGCGCAGGTCCCATGCCGCGCCCGAGCCGCGCACCATGACGCCCGAGAAGCCCAGCGCGAAGCAGTCTTCAAGCGTGACGACGCCGATATCGACGTTGCGCTGCTTGAAGATGCGGTTGTGGGTCAGCAGGCCCTCGATATCGTCGAGCACCTTGGGATGGCTGTCGCAAAACGCGGCGATGTCGTCGATCAACTCCGGCGGTAGGTCTTGGTGGACGCCACCGAAGCGGAAATACTTGGCATGCATCCGCGCGCCCGACGCGCGCTCGTAAAACACCATCAGCTTTTCGCGCTCTTCAAAGCCCCACAATGGCGGGGTCAACGCGCCGACGTCCATCGCCTGCGTGGTGACGTTGAGCAGATGCGACAGCAGCCGCCCGATCTCGCAATAGAGCACGCGGATCAACTGCGCCCGGCGCGGGACCTCGAGGCCGAGCAATTTTTCGGCAGCAAGGCAGAACGCGTGCTCCTGATTCATCGGCGCGACGTAATCGAGCCGGTCGAAATAGCCGATGGCCTGCAGATACGTCTTGTGCTCGATCAGCTTCTCGGTACCACGATGGAGCAGGCCGATATGCGGGTCGACCCGCTCCACGACCTCGCCGTCGAGTTCGAGCACGAGGCGCAGCACGCCGTGGGCCGCCGGGTGCTGCGGACCAAAGTTGATGTTGAACTGGCGAATGTCGGTTTCGCCGGATTTCGACACCCTGGCGTCCGGGGCGGGTACAGGTGCTGTCGTGTCGATTTTGGCTGGGATCGCGCCGTCTGCCATGATGAGTGTGCCGCAAAAAGCCGTCACGAGGACGGGAATTGGTCTGCTGGAATAAGCTCTACGCCTCGATAGATGTCGTCGATCGCAAGAGCAAGCTGCAGACCGTCAACCGTGATGGTATCGCCCGCGCCAAATTCGACGGGTTGGTCGGGAAACCGGCAGTCGGCAGCGCGAACCCAGGCGAGGCAAACGGGTTCGCTCTGGCTGGCGACAATGTAACCCTGAAGCGAGCCGAGCGAGAGATATTCGGTCGGCTTGATGTCGAGGTCGGTCCGAACGGTCGATGGCGATAGCACTTCCACGATAACCGAAGGCGCGGTCGTCCAGCGCTGGTGGTTGGCCTCCGACGTCGGCGAAACCACCACGTCGCCGAAACGGATGGTCTTAGCCGTTTCGACGCCCCAATCGGTGAAGACCTCCCATCGGGCGGCGTCGATCCGCGCGAGGAGGGATAGTAAGAACCGTTGCGCGATCCGATAGTGAACCAGCGTCCCGGCCATCTGCTGCACGATCCGCCCCCCTTCGAATTCGTAGCGTCCCTCCGGCTCGGTCGCGATGAACCGCAAGAAAGCAGCCTTATCGACAGGCTCGAACACGCTGCGTTTGGATTGTACGTTCATGGGGGTTGCCGCTGATCGTTATCGTGATGCGCAGACTACACCGCCCGCACGCACCCGTCACCCAGACGCTTCAGTCTACTGCCGCACACCACTCCCGCACGACAGGCCGCCCACGGTCGGCTAGGATCTCATCATTCAGCGGCGGGGCGGTTGCGTGGCGGGCACGATTTTCCTCAATTACCGATGGGGACAGCAGTCCATGGACGCTGCTCCTGCGCAACAAGCTGTTCGCGCATTTGCGCCGACCGCGTGTTCCACGATCTCTCCGGTGTGCCGTGGGCGCGCGTGCGGCCCTATCTCTGATGGCTCAGTTTGCTGGATGGTGGAACCAAGCGTCACAACATCATATAGAGCGCAGTCGGTTGGAGCAACAGCACATGCGACCTGAGAAGCCCGTCCGGTTGCCGACGCGCTTATCACCCGTGTGCCAACCAACGCGCCGCCTCACCCACATGCTGCCCATATCGGCGCGAGGTCAAGGGTGAGGCCGGGTGGGTCGAGAATGAGGGTTGCACCCGTTACGAACGACGTCCGCACGGTGCCGTCTGTGGCGCGGGCGTGGTGAACGATCAGCTTCTTCTCCGGCCGCACGATCAGATAGTGCGCGATCGTCGGCACTGAAAAATACTCGTCGAGCTTATCGCCGGTATCGTCCCGCTCGGACGACGGCGACACGACTTCCGCCACGATCATCGGATCGGGCACGAACAGCGATTTTGCAGCGACCCGTGTCACCGAGACCATCGCATCCGGCTCCCGCCCACGCGCGCCGCCCCGGGTCTGGATTGCCATGCCGTCGGCCAACGCGTCGCCCGGAAAGCCAGCCGACGCGACCGCGTCCCGCAGAGCGATCCACATCACAGACTTTACGCGATTGTGCTCGACACCCTCGGCCGGCATCTCGACGATCCCCCCGTCGATAAACTCGTAGCGCCCGCGCTCCTGCCTCGCCGACCAGGCAAGGTAGTCCTCGAAGGTCATCAGGTGTTGCTGCTGAGCAAGTGTCATATCCAAACGCTAGCACAGCTTGCGCAATGTGCGAACCGGCAGCAAGGACCGCTCGCCCAAGTCGGTCGGAATTAAACCAACCCGGCCACACCCGCCTTGGCTGCTTTGGCGTTGACCATGGTCTTGAACCGCTCCCACGGCACGACAGCGCGGCCGTGCGAAAGCGACCGTTTAGACGCGCCTCACCAGCATGATTGCGGAGGGGCTCCCATTAGGCATAGCCCAACCAAATGGCTGAATACGCGAAGACAAAGCACTTGTTACACAAGACCAAAGTCGACTTTCGATACTGTTTGAGCATGACGCGTGCACCTCAAAAGTATTTCCAAAGAAAGACTAAGCGTTCTTAGGTCCCTCGGCCGCGTAGCGATCTTGGCCAGATGTCTAATCCTACCGGCCATCTTTCGCAGGTCATTGGGAGTCCACACGCATGAAGAATACCTTAGTCGCGCTTTCGTTGCTGTGTCTTTCATCTGTCGCAGCATTTGCCGACGGCATGAAAGAAGCCAAGCAAATCCTCACCCTCTCCGCCAAAGAATCCGGCCGCCCTTCTTATTCTAAAGCAACCGCCGTCAAATTCAGTTCCGACGACAACGTATACCTTAAGAGTACGTTGGCTGTAGACTTCACTTACAACAAGGCAACGGCCACACTACCGCTTTACCGCGGCCTTGGACCCGACGGCAAAGATGCATATTTCATCATCACTGAGGCTTCCGACCACAAAGTTGCCGACGCATTAGGTGTGAACTATGCGCCAAAGATGCGTCACGCGGTAGGAACGCGCGGTGCCATGCCAGTCACCGTCGAAAACGGCCTCATCAAAATGCCGGGCGCCGTTGACTTTTCGCCAAAATTCGAAGTCGTCGCTGGCTCGCCAAATCCGTTTCCGCCCAAAGTCGCCAAGCCCGGCGCCGTCGCTGATGCCAACTATTCGTCTCTTGCGGTCATGCCGAGCGGTGTTGTCCTCAACGTTCAAGTCGTGGCCAATGCGAGCGGTGGCCATGATCGCATGCCTCTCCCTTTAGCTCAGGCCAACGCTGCGTGAACTGAGCCGAAGCGGCGGCAGCGGCGGGCGCCATCGATGATCTGGCGCATGGTGCGGGCG
>JAWXCP010000136.1:0-6501 GCA_034408685.1 Hyphomicrobium aestuarii
GCCCGCACCATGCGCCAGATCATCGATGGCGCCCGCCGCTGCCGCCGCTTCGGCTCAGTTCACGCAGCGTTGGCCTGAGCTAAAGGGAGAGGCATGATCGTGTATTGTCTCAAGAAAATTCCAAACCATAAATGCATATGCATCATATTGAGCCTGCCGATGATGAGGGAGGAAGCTCTCAACTTTTGCAAATGCCTCAAGCTCACCTAAGCTTTTAAACGTCTGCGGAAGTTCAAAGTCAACGTAGTCAGGAAAAGGATCGTATGGTTTCTGGATGCACTTGCAGTCATGGTCGCATTCGATAGGAACTCTCAAAAACGGGTGTTGGATAGCGAGTTTCAGGATGTCAGCATAAAAGCGGTCAAGTTCTGTATAGGCTAACATATTGCGGCTTGATCTCTGCTTCTTTAGCTCTTCGTTCTGTTTGTTGAGCGCAATATTCTGATTATTGAGCGCAGCTTCAATTTTTCCGAAAGTGTTCTCCCTGGTCTCGTTGAACAATGATAGCCAGCGGTTCGCTGCGAATGCACCGGCGATCGCGACAGCGCCTGTCACAATGCTGGCCGCTATGGCCGCCGAATGCTGGAGATCAGGAAGCCGGACCTGACCGTCTGCTACAAGCAGCACTCCTGCCGTCAAAACAACCAAGCACGATAGGCCTACTAGAATCCGTATGAACAATATCACGGCTGCCCTCCCGCTACCGTAGCGACTAACTTAGGCTGTCGCATACGACGCTATCACCAAGCTGTGACATGCTAATGTCGATACGAGGATCGTTCGCCGACTGCCCGTACACATCAACATACATTCTTATCAACCACTCCCGAACCTTACTTTTCGGCAGCCGATCTATTGGGGGCTGCCTGAAGACCAACAACATCATGGGTGGAGGAGGCCCAGCAGCTTCAAGCGGAAGAATGTAGTCGAGGCCAGTTATGCGGCGGCATTTCATGCGGCTGTAAAATCGAAATCGCGAAACGGTATCATTTTTAGGGTTATTCGACTGACCCGGTTGATCGACTTCGAGGACCATAATCCGGTTAGGATCAAATGATAGGCCATGATTGTACGCAGCGTTAAAAAGTGCTTCACCCACCCCCCTGCTACGCTGCTTGGAATCAACAGCCATATATTCGAGTAGCCAAAAATCGGCATTTTGAGGATAAAATGATATCGAAAATCCCAGCGTGCCACACTCATCGGATCCGATCATAAGTACATATCTGTGGTCTTGCAACATTCCGATTATTTCAGGAGGCGACTTCTGCTCGGATGGATCGATGGCCTCTTGATAGATTTCGATCAGTCGATCGATCTCAGTATGATTTGTATGCTCAAGAACCTTAAAGGTCACGGTCATATGGCACCCTTAATCAACGGTTGCGTCCCTACGACGGCAATCACTGTAGTGATCCGCCGTCCGCAAGACGCGTTAGTTCGATGTTTCCAGAAGTCGGCGGGCAACGACCTGCGCTTGGATTTCGGCCGCACCCTCGAAGATGTTGAGGATGCGTGCATCGCACAGTACGCGGCTGATGGGATACTCGAGCGCGAACCCGTTTCCGCCGTGGATTTGCAGCGCGTTGTCGGCATTCGACCATGCCACGCGCGCGCCGAGCAATTTCGCCATCCCGGCTTCGAGATCGCAGCGCCGGCCGAGATCCTTCTGGCGGGCGGAGAAATACGTCAGCTGGCGTGCGATCATCGTCTCGACCGCCATCAGCACGATTTTGTTGGCAACGCGCGGGAAGCCATAGATCGGGCGGCCGAACTGCACGCGGTCGAGCGCGTACTTGAGCGCGAGATCCATCGCGTTCTGCGCAACGCCAACTGCGCGCGCCGCCGTCTGGATGCGGGCACCTTCAAAGGTGTTCATCAGCTGCTTGAAGCCCTGACCCTCGACGCCGCCGAGGAGGTGCTCGGCTGGTACCTGAAAATTGTCGAACGAGATGTCGTATTCCTTCATGCCGCGATAGCCGAGAACCTCGATCTCGCCACCCGACATCCCGTCGGCCGGGAACGGCGTCTCGTCACTGCCACGCGGCTTTTCGGCCAGGAACATCGACAGGCCCCGGTGGCCAGCCTCGTTCGGGTTGGTGCGGGCAAGCACCGTCATCACATCGGCGCGCACCGGATGGGTGATCCACGTCTTCTGGCCGGTGATCGTATAGGTGTCGCCATGGCGAACCGCCCGCGTCTTGAGCGAGGCGAGGTCCGACCCGGTGTTTGGCTCGGTGAACACGGCCGTCGGCAGGCACGTGCCATCGGCGATTTTCGGCAAGAACTTCGCCTTCTGCTCCGGCGTACCGTTGTGCAGGATCAGTTCGCCCGCGATTTCGGCGCGCGTCCCGAGTGAGCCGACGCCGATATAGCCGCGCGACAACTCTTCGGAGACGACGCACATGGCGAGCTTGCCAAGGCCCATGCCGCCGAATTCTTCCGGGAATGACAGGCCGAACACGCCAAGGTCGGCGAGCTTCTGAATGATGTCGAGCGGGATATACTCATTCGCCAGATGCCACTCATGGGCGTGCGGCGCGACCTCGGCCAGCTGGAACCGGCGCATCGTGTCGAACATTTCGGCGTGCAGGTCATCGAGGCCCGATGCGCCGAACGTCGCCGCATTCGGTTGAGCTGCAATGAACGCGGCAAGGCGGGCCTTGACGGCATCAGATGCGCCGTATGCGACCAGTTCGACAACAGCGGCATCGTCTTCGAAAGCGCGAACCGCTGCCTTGGTGATGCCCATGGCGTCGGGCCGCACGACCTCGGCCTGGTTCATCGGAATGCCCGACGACACTTGAACGAGATACTCGGCGAACGCCGCCGCCAGCAGCAATTGTTCGAACTCGCCCAATGCGGCGGCCTCGTCGAGATCGCGCGCCCAGCTCAGCATTTGCCGGAGGCCCTCGACCGTCGTCGCCAGCCAAGCAAGCCCGTGGGCGCTGTGCTGAACCCGGTCGATGTCCCCACCCGCGTCGGAGATTTTCGCCCGCACGCCAGCCTTGGCGTCACTCAAAATGCGGTCGGCAGCTGTCAAAGCTTCACTGGCGCGATCGAGCAGGGCTGGAGGAGCAACGACGGGATCGAGATCGAATTTGCGGGCAGCGATGTTCATCGGAGTCCTCCTGGTTCGTATGCCGGACGGAGCACGACCGAGCGGCCCCTGATTTGCGGGCCGATGAGACGTGCGGTCGGCCACTTAGCTTGATATTCGGTGGCGCGCGGCGATTGGACCTAATCGGTCGCACATTTCGCAGAGCCCGGCAACGCGACGTTGGGGCAAGTATGGGCTACCCGATTGGATACAACTGCCCGCGCGCGGCCGGTCAGGAAGCGCGGACCATCAAGTTGAGCCAACCTCTTTTTCGCTCGTTCTTGGGTGCGGCCGCCGCTGCAATTGGCGGGCTGGGCGGCGAAATCGGCGCACCACGGACGACTTCCACCGACGCTTCCATCCACCCCGGCGCCGCATAGACGAGATGGTCGCCGACCACGCGGGCGACGGGCTCGGTCGATCGACTGACATTCACCACTGCCTTGGCCCCATCGCCGACGGCCTCGACGGTATCGGCCCGAGTTGCGGCCGCCTCGCCACAGACGAGCTTGGGTTGGGACTGTACGAACGCATGTTTAGCAAGCTCAGCGTGGGCTTGTTTGATGGCATCTGCCATCCGCACGGTGGCTTGGCTGCCGCTGCTCGACACTGGCGCGATCAATTGCACCCGAGCGGCGATCTCGGTGTTCCGATTTTCGGCGTTCGGGTTTCGCGGATCGTTTGGCCCACGCGTCATATCTTGCGCATCGAACGCGACCGGCATCGGCTGCAACAGTTCGATCGCCGCACAGATGTGACGGTAGGCTTTGAAATAGGCGTCTTCGGCCAACTGCGGATCGAGGAACGGGGGCAGTTGGCCCTCAGAAGTACGCCCGTCGCTCCCCCGTTGGATGTCGCCGTCGCGCCACTGAATGAATGCGGGGTTGCGATCTAAAACCATCGATAACAACCGCCGGGCCTCGCTTAAGGCGGCCAGATGTCGGGCAAGGGTATCGATCACAGCAGATTGCCCCATAAACGCGTCGCGGTTCGCGAGATCATGCTGGCTCTGACACTTTGAGGCAAGCCGCAGATCATCATATGGTTACAAGGGGTTGAGTGAACGGCTGATACCAATGAGTAGGCGGTCGCCGCTTCAGGCCCGGCGCTTTCGCATGAGGTCGAGGTGCTGCCGGAAAGCGTCGAGCGTGGCTTCGCTGACGTGGTGCTCGATGCCCTCCGCGTCGCTCTCTGCCGTTTCGCGGTCAACGCCGAGCGAACATAGGAAATCCCTCACGATATGGTGCCGCAGACGAGCTGCCGTCGCCAAATCATATCCCTTTGCCGTCAGAAAAATCGACCGGTAAGGGCGGCTGACCACCAGTCCGTCCCGCTGAAGTCGCTGGATCGTGTTCGTGACGGTTGCGTTCGTGACGCCAAGACGCCCGGACAAGTCGACGACGCGCGCCTCTCCCGTTTGCGCGATGAGATCGGCGATCATTTCTACATAGTCCTCCGCGACCTCCGACTGGTGAGCATCCCGTACGCGGCGGAACCGCTCGGCTTGACGTTTGGTTTCATCCGTATCGTCGGAACGGGTCATCGTGTCCTGCGGTCAGCCGCTGCATGAGATGTGCACAGTACTGAAAAGTCTGGCCGTTGACAACATTGTTAGTCGAGGCTAATAAATCAGGAAGCTGAGGCTTGGGTAACGGATAGAGGCTTGCAGGTGAGCATTCAGTTTCGTCGGAGCGTTTACAACTTGGCCGCTATTGCCGCGACCGCAGGGCTTGTCGGGATCATCGGGATCATCGGGACCACCGCAACCGTAGCGATCGCCGCGCAACCGTCAGCCCAAAATCCAGCTCCCATCGAACCCGGCCGCAAGATGCGCGTCGTCACGACCTTCACCGTCATCCAAGATATCGCAAAGAACATTGCGGGTGATGCCGCCGTGGTCGAGGCGATCACCAAACCCGGCGCCGAGATCCACGACTACCAGCCAACCCCGCTCGACATCACCAAGGCCCAATCCGCCGACTTGGTCATTTGGAACGGCCTCAACCTTGAGCGCTGGTTCGAAAAGTTTCTAGCGAACGTGAAAAACGTACCGAGCGTCGTTGCGAGCGAGGGCGTCGAACCGCTCGGCATCCGCGCTGGCCCCTATACCGGCAAGCCCAATCCACACGCCTGGATGTCGCCATCGAATGCACTGATATACGTCGCCAACATCAAGCGGGCGTTGGCCGCCCGCGACCCCGCCAACGCTGCCATTTATGAGGCCAATGCGGCCGCATACGTTGCGCGGATCAAAGCGCTGGACGAGCCACTTCGCAGCCGCCTCAAGGCCATTCCCGGCGACCAGCGTTGGCTGGTGACCAGCGAGGGCGCGTTCAGCTACCTCGCGCGCGATTACGACCTGCGCGAACTCTACCTGTGGCCGATCAACGCTGATGAGCAGGGCACACCCCAGCAGGTTCGCCGCGTCATCGATACCGTCCGCCGCGAGAAGATCCCCGTCGTATTTTCCGAAAGCACGATCTCGGACCGCGCCGCCCGACAGGTCGCAAAGGAAACCGGCGCGCGCTATGGCGGCGTATTGTACGTCGATAGCCTCAGCGAAGCTGGCGGTCCGGTCCCGACCTACCTCGCCCTGCTCGAGGTCACCGTTGAGACGATCGCAACCGGCTTCGGTAAATGATTGATCGCCACATGATAGACGCGCCTGCCTTCATCGCGACCGTCGCAGCACCGGTGACATCGCCCGCAACGCCCGCAGCACCGGCCGCAGTCGGCACCATGGTCGCCCCGTCGCTCGTCGTGCGTGACCTTTCGGTGTCTTATCCGAACGGCAATCTGGCGCTGGACGACGTCGGCTTCGACCTCGGCCCTGGCACGATTTGCGGCCTCGTCGGCGTTAACGGCAGCGGCAAGTCGACCCTGTTCAAATCGATCATGGGCTTTGTTACGCCGAGATCCGGCTCCGTCACGATCTGCGGCCTCGATGTCCGGGCCGCGCTGAAACGCAACCTCGTTGCCTACGTGCCCCAAGCCGAAGAAGTCGACTGGAACTTTCCAGTCCTCGTCGAGGACGTGGTGATGATGGGCCGGTACGGCTACATGGGCATGCTGCGATGGCCGTCGGCCGAGGATCACCGCAAGGTTGACACCGCGCTCGAACGCGTCGGCCTGTCGTCGCTGCGCAAGCGCCAGATCGGCGAATTATCCGGCGGCCAGAAAAAGCGGGTGTTCCTTGCCCGCGCGCTCGCCCAGGAAGGCCAGCTCATCCTGCTCGATGAGCCGTTCACCGGCGTCGACGTCAAGACCGAGGACGCGATTGTCGACCTGTTGCGGTCGATGCGCGCCGAGGGCCGCTTGATGCTGGTCTCGACCCATAATCTCGGCAGCGTCCCGCACTTCTGCGATCACGGTGCGCATCAAGAGCACGACGCGATCGCAGA
>JAWXCP010000137.1:0-7257 GCA_034408685.1 Hyphomicrobium aestuarii
CCGAGCGATTTCTTAGCGTCGAGGCCATGGGTCGCGATGACCTCACGTAGCGGTGGCAACCCGTCGGGCGAGGCGCGGTTGGTTTCGGGGGCAATTGTCGGGTCGATCGACGGCCCGGTCGGCGAGTTGCTCGACGGGTCGCTGGACGGGTTGGTCATGGGACGGCATTCGACGCGGCGCCAACGTGTCCAACGGGAGGTCGGTGGCCAATGGGAGGTTGGCGCAAGGTAGCCATCTGCCCGGCAAGTTGCAGAGCAGCGATCAGGCTCGCTGGAGACGCAACGCCACGGCCCGCGATGTCGAACGCTGTACCGTGGTCGGGTGAAGTACGCACGAACGGCAAGCCAAGCGTGACGTTGACCCCGGTATCGAAGGCGAGCGTCTTGACCGGGATCAACGCTTGATCGTGATACATGCACACCGCCGCATCATAGCGCGTGCGGGCGCTGGCGTGGAATAGCGTATCGGCTGGATGCGGCCCGGAAACGACGAAACCCTCGGCGCGCAACCGCTCGATCACCGGCGCAATTAGATCGCGGTCTTCGGTGCCGATGGTGCCATCTTCTCCGGCATGCGGGTTCAATCCCGCCACGGCAATCCGCGGCTGGGCGATGCCGAACCATCGCGTGAGGTCGTTTGCCGTGATGCGGATCGTCTCTTCGATGAGACCGGGTGTGAGGGCGCTTGGAACACGGGCAAGCGGGATGTGGATTGTGACCGGCACCGTCCGCAAATCGGCCCCGACCAACATCATCACGGGACGCACAATCACAAGCGGGTCCGGGATCGCAGATGGCGCGGCAGCGCTGCGGTCGGGCGCCGTCTTGGCCAAATAAGCGAGATACTCGGTATGTCCGGGATAGGCAAAGCCGGAGGCGTAGAGCACGGACTTTGCGATCGGGTTGGTCACGACGCCAGATGCGCGGCCAGCCAGGACGTCGGCGACGGCCCGGTCGATCGACGAGATGACTGACTGTCCGTTCGCTGGATCGGGGCGGCCTGGTTCGACGCGATTTGAAACCAAAACCGGGATCACGGGAAGCGAATGGTGAAATACGCCAACCGCCTCACTGATGCTGCCGATGACGCAAACCGGAACGGCTCGGCCGACAGCCGCGGCGCGGGCTGCTAGAACGCCAGGATCGGCATAGAACGCGAATGTCGGCAGACCGGCATCGGTCCGTGCCAACCAGGCATCGAGCGTGATTTCGAGGCCGATCCCAGATGGGTCGCCCATTGTGACGGCCAGAGGCGACGTGTGCGCGGGGTTGGGGTGTGCGTCGATCATCCGTGCGTTCGATCATACCCCTTCGGTCGTGGCAACGGCGGATCGGTTCGACGATGAACGGTTTTAAAGACGGGACGGCCGCTACTGCGTGATCTTGTTGGCCGCCGACCGTAAGTTGCAATCCTTCTCGGCGGCGGCTCCAGCGTCGGCGACGAATCGGCAGGTGGCTTCGTCGCGCAGCGAGCGCAAATGGCGTTTGGCGAACAGTTCGAACTCCTTCTGGCGGAGTTCCTCGAGTGCTGCGGTTCGCTTCTGCTCGTCGGCTTTCACCACCTGCCGCCCGCACACCGCATAAAGTTCGACGCCGCTCGAGCCGACCGTCGGCGGCACCATCTCGCCATCCTTGGCATTGATCAGGAAGCTGCGCGTCGGCTCGCTGAGCGTGCCAGCCTTGCGCGTGCCGAGATCTTCGAACTTGGCCCCCGCACTACCACCCGAGAGGCCCGCCATCGACGAGCAGCCGCTGAACTTCGCCCGCATCGCCTCGGCTTCGGCAACGCGTGCGTCGACGGACTTTTGCGCGAGCTTGCCAGCGATCGGCAAGACAATGCGCTGGATCTGCAACTCGACTTGGTCGTCGACAGCCGGGCCTTGGCTGACCATGCGTTCCACGTCGCGCTCGCTGATTGCGATCTGGTGGCCGTACTTGCGTTTGATCACCTCGTTCCACGACATCGTCGAGCGGAACCGCGCGCGCATCGCCTCGATGTCGGAGCCCATGCTGCTCAAGTGCTGAGCGAACTGGGTTTCTGTCATTTTGTTCTTTTCGGCGATGCTCTTCACGATCCGGCTGACGTCCTCTTCCGAGGCCGTGACGTTGAGGCGCTTGGCCTCTTGCAGTTTCAGCCGCTCTTCGACGAGTTCATCGAGTGCCTGTTTGCGAAGCGCGGGAAACACGCTGGCGCGTGCACTTTCCATCGCCTGCTTCTGCAAACCGAGCGCGAACTGCTTTTTGCGCTCCTCGAAAATCGCGAGGATCTGCTCTTTGGTTTTGCCTTTGTTGGCTTCGATGATCTGGCCGAGGATCGCCTTCAGCCGTTCCGATACCGACGGGTCCTGGAGCGAGCGCTTGAAATTCGCCTGCGCGCGCTCGCCGATGTTGGTCGACATTGCCATAAAGCGTTGGCGCTGGTCGATCTCATAGCCGGTGATCGGATCGTCGTTGACAAGGACGGCGATGCCGACGCCTTTGGTTTCAGCCGCGCGCTCGGCCGCCGCATCGTTGGTCCGAACGGCTGCAGTGCGTACCGTCGCCGATTTGGGCTTGGCTGGCTTTGCCGCAACCGGCTTGGCCGAAACCGCGGCCGCATTCCCAGGCGGTGCAACCGCCGCCGGTGCGGCGCGCGGCGGTTGAACGGCAACCGGGGGCACGGCCGTTCCGCGCGGCGCGGGCTCAGCGCCCGTTTGCGGCGCGACGACTGCGACACCGGTGCTACCCGGCGCGATGCGCACCGAATTAAACGACGGAAACGGCGACGATGGAGCTGCGGGTGTTGATGCAGCAGGTGCTGCTGGCGGGGTTTGGGCCGACGGCGTTTGCGCATGAACGGGAGACGTGATGGCGATGGCCGAGCAGCCGAGTAACGTTGCCGCAACGCTCAAAAACAAACCCGAGGGGCGGTCCGTCAAACGGGGCGCCAGACGGGCCGTCAAGCGGGCCGCCAGAAGGTTTCGTCTCGCGGGCGGCCCAGCCGAGACCGCCTCCAAACGGCAAAGGCATGACAGGGCAAGACTCGAGCGGGGCAACATCATGGGGCAAGCGGTTCCGTTCTAAGGCAGCGCGTTTGGCCAGGACATCTCGAATCATGGTCCCGACGGTTGCTCCAGCGGAACCGAGATGGGCCCCCACGGCAACCCAGGTTCAACTTTCGTCCACGTCTTTTACGCTAACACCATGGCGCGTCTGAGGCAATTGCCCTGCGGATTTGGTGCGCCGAGGATGTTTCCGTGACGCTGGGCCGGTTGCATTGCAAGACGGTGTCGGCGCTTGCGAACTGCCCTTGCTTATCTCGCCGACGCTTATCTGGCCCTTGCTTATCTGGCCCAGCGCTTATCTCGTCGACCGGTCAGCGCTGAGCGAATCCAACACGCTCGTCTTATGACCGAAGCTGCCGAGGTTTTTCAGCTCGAATCTGACCATCAGCGACCGGTCCGTTTCGATACCCTGGGCGACGTTCTCGAGGAACGTCTCTTGATACGTCGTGGTCAGCACGAAGCAGTCGTCCGCGTAACGCAACGACAGACTGTCGGTCAGGATCGTGCTGGCATCGAGGTCGTACCGCATGGTGCCAATCAGGCTCCAACGGTCGGTCAGCTTCAAGAAGGCGACCCCGGTGATTTCCTGCTGCGACTTGTCGATACCGAGCAGCGGGTCGGCAGCTGCAAAGGTGTAAATGGCGGTCGCGCTGATCGGGCCGTAGCTCGCACTGGCGTAGAGGTCTTCGCGGCGCAGTTCGAGCGTTTCCTCGTCGAACCGGCTTTGCGCCAGGAAGCGGAAGGTTTCGTTCGGTGCGAGGTAGGCGCCAACGACATAGTCCGACCGTTGGGTCTCCAAGCCGCTGGCAGGCGAGAACTCGAACCGGTTGGTCGAGACGCCGTTGACGACATCGTTGATCCGGCCAGGGTTTTGGTAAGCGTTGTCGCCCGAGAGGTGGAAATGCTGACCGGCCAGCAGGCGCGCATACCAACCGTCGTTGGCCTGGAAGGTATACTGGACGCCGACGTTGGCCCGTGTCCCGGTCTCGACACGATCGCTGCCGGAGAATTTGACCGGTTCAAACAAGTTGCTGTCGTCGAAGATCAACGATCGCGCGTCCTCGTTGGGCAGCTGGCGCTGTTCGACCTGCGCTTGGCTGACGTAGATCTGGCCAATCGGCTCGATGACATGCGAGCCTTTCAGGCTGTTGGCAACCCACGGCCACGACACCGTGGCGCCGCCAGTGGCGAGACCCCGCGTTACCGTTTCGTCGGAGATGATCTGCCCGGTGACGGGGTCGAGAACATTGTCGATGTAGAACAGGTCCCCGCGAACTTCGCCAAACGGCGTGTAGGTGATGCCAATCTGATCGGTCAGCCGCCGACGCCATTTCGCTTCGCTGCGAACGTGGCTGTAGCTTTCGTTCAGCCGGTTGCGAACCGCGTCATCACGGGTCAGCGACAACACGTTGTTGCGGAACGACAATTCTCCGCCCAATACCGGATCGGAGACGATGTACTCGTGGTCGATAGCCGGGTGGACGCGCGACTCCGACTGCGGCGTATCAGACAGCAGCAGTCCGCCGAACTGGTAGAGTTTCGCGCTGAAGAAATTCCGGCCCGAGAGGCCTTCGACGTAAACCTCGTTGATGCGATCGGTCAGCAAGATGTTGTCGAGCTTGTAAAACCGGCGGAAGCTATCGTCGCTTTCCAGCGTCACATCCCAGCCAAATTTCCACCAGCTGGAGAGCGAGAACTGTCCTTTGGTTTCGACCGACCCGCGCCAGCCCTCGAGGTCGGGGGTCCGAACGCCGGCCGGCAAATCGTCGGCGTCCTGGTCGATCGCCGCAGCTTTGATTTCATACTGGCCGTTCGCCAGCCGCTGTCGCCAATGCCCCTGCCACAGGATGCCCTGCTTCGACAGATACTCGGGGCTGAACAGAAAATCGTACTGTGGCGACAGGGCGAAATAGTAGGGCGTCGACGCGCTGTAGCCAAGCGTCGACGAACTGCCAAAGTCGGGCAGCAAGAAGCCGGACTTACGCTTCACGGTCGGGTCGGGATGCTCGAAGTATGGGAAGAACGCTAGCGGAACGCCCAAGAAGTCGAACGTCGCATCCTGATAGGTGATGGTCGCCGATTTCTGGTCGTGAACAATGCGCGCGGCACTTATGCACCACAGCGGCGGCATATTCGTATCGGCCTTGCACGGCGTATACTTGCCGTTGGTGAACTCCGTGACGTTACCTTCCTTGCGCACCGCACGCCGGGCCGTGATCCGCGTATCGTCGGTGCCGACCAAGCTCAGGCTCTCGATGAAGCCCTCGCTGAAATCGTCGGTCAGTTGAATTGCACCGCCGCGCCAGATGCTGCCGTTAGGGTCGCGAATCGTCACGTTGCCGGTTGCGATAATTGTCTTGGCCGACTGGTCGTAGGCGACCTCGTCGGCGGTCAAGCTGTAATCGTTGTAATAGAGCTCGACGTTGCCGCGGGCCACGACCCGGCTGCCCGCGTTGTCGTAGACCAGCTCGTCGGCATTCAGATTGAGCGGTTTGGTTTTGTCGATCTTGCTTGGCGGCGCCAACTTCGGCGCGCTCGCTTTTGGGAACGATGCTGTTTGGGCGAAGGCCGTATCGGCCACCGCGAGCGCGAGCATCAACCCGGCTACCGCGACGACGCGCAGGCCTGCGATCGCGGAAGCCACACGGCCACCGGCGATGCGCAATAAACCGCGTGTGTCCCGGCGTCCGGGCTGCGGTTTTGGCGCGTCACAATCCACTCAGCCGTCCTCCTGGTGCAGGAGCACCGTAGTCGTCGCGAGTAACAACAGCACGATCGGCAGCCACACGGCCGTCCAGGGCGGCACAAAGCCCGCCACCCCGATCTGCCGCGACACCTCTGCCGCGAGGAGAAAGCAGAAACCCCCTACCATCCCTGTCAGGACCATAGTTTGGATACCCCCCGACCGGAAGGACCGCAACGACACAGTCGCTGCCAAAAACACCATCGCGACGCACAACAACGGGCGGCTTACCAGCAACTCGTACTGAATTCGCAGTCGGGATGACGACAGCTTGGCTTTTTCGGCCAGTTCGATGAGGCCCGGCAATTCCCAAAACGAGACCGAGATGACCGTTCCCAGCGCGTCGGCGACCCGCTCTGGCGTCAGGTATGTCGAAACGAGGTACGTGTCGAATTTCTCGGCCTCCTGGCCAGCGCGCGTGACCCAGGCGTTTTCGACCCGCCAGAAACCCTGTTTGAGTTCGGCGCGGGCCCCGTCGATACGCTCGATAAAAGCGCCGTTCGGGTCGAAGGCGTAGACGGTGACGGCGGATAACTTTAAACCGCGATGGGTGGCAGCCCCGGCCCCGATCACCGATTGGCCATCGGCGCCGTCCTGGCGCAACCACGACCCGCCGGATTCGGTGCGCAGCAGGTTCGACTCGCGCCCAAACGTCTCGGCGAACAACCGCTCGCCTTCCGCTCGGGCAGTGGCGGCCAGCGGGTTGTAGACCAGCACGCCGAACAACCCAATGGTGAATGCCACCGTGATGCCCGGCCAGATGAAGCCCCACGCGCTCATGCCTCCGCCGCGCATCACCGTTAGTTCGCTTTTGCGCGCCAGCATCAGCAGCGCGATCATCGAGCCGACGAGCACTGCGAACCCGATCAGAAACTCAGTGTAGGCTGGCAACCGCAACAGCGTGATGGCCACGATGCGCCATGACGCGGCCGCGCCGGATTTGCTCTGCTGGCGCAAGATCTCGACGAGGTCGATCATGAAGATCAGCACCGAGCAGATCATGAACGTCGACAGGATTGCGATCCAGAAGCGCCGGCGGATATAGCCGTTCAGTGTGCGCGCCATGGCGTCAAGCCTTGCCTGGTGCGGATGGCGAGCGGGCGAGCGCGCGGCTGCTCGACATCCGGCCGCGCCTTAGTCCAGGCGCCACGATCATGGCGAGGCTCACAACGGAAGCGCCGATCGGGATCGCATAGAGCAGTGGAACCGCTGCTGCCGACGACGTCACGAGGTTGCTGGCGGCGAGCCCGACGAGCCGCGTCCCGGCGCCTGCAAAGAACCCGGCCACCATCCATTGCGTGCGGTTTTGGCGTGTCGATTGCGCGCGGCCGACGGTTGCCAGCGCGATCAGCACGAACGCGATCGGATAGAGCGGACCCGACAGGCGGTCATGCAACTCGGAGCGGAATTTGCCCGGTTCGGCCTTGAACGCGGGGCTACCGCCGGGGTCGACGAGTTCGCTGAAATAGCG
>JAWXCP010000138.1:0-6301 GCA_034408685.1 Hyphomicrobium aestuarii
CGCCCGCACCATGCGCCAGATCATCGATGGCGCCCGCCGCTGCCGCCGCTTCGGCTCAGTTCACGCAGCGTTGGCCTGAGCTAAAGGGAGAGGCATGAGCGCGTGGTATGGCGCGTAGCCTAGACGTCTTGGTGCCTGGTTCAACGACAATTGTTTTCCATCTCGCAAAGGTTTTTACCGAGCCGTCGGTGGATCGCCTGCAGGGATGGGCTAACGCACTTGCTAAGTGCGATGTCGTGTTTACTCTGCTTCAGGAAGATAAGGCTAGAACACGTGGGCCATTGGAAACATCCAGGCTTGCGGAGACCTGCCGTAAAGTCGTGAAGTATCCATATATCGCGACAACGGCGTTTCATCCAGACTGCACCTACGTACGATGTGCGGGGGAAGGGTTGCGTGGCCCGATGGGTCCGTACCACTCTGCCCTTGTGGCGGCATGTTATCTTCTCAAAGTTCCCAAAAACAGGGTCGAAAAATTGTTCAATAACTATTATTTCGCGTCCGTGGGCTATACGGATGGCGCCGATGTTTTGATCTCAGGATTCGTTAAAGCCAATCGTTTGCTCGGTTTTGACTTTGGTCCATTCATCGAGCAAACCGGTGGAAAGCCGTTCATGCATACAATAAATCATCCAACAGCAGACATCATTCATGAAATGACGATCTTGGCGCTTGAGAAGGCGGGGGTTCCGATCGGGCCTCAAGGGCGCTTATCGCCGGCAGATGAGTTGGCAGAAGGCGTTGTTTGGCCTATTTATCCCGAGGTGGGGCGTAAACTAAACATTAACGGAGGTTATGTGTTTCAGGCACATATATCGGAAAAGCTGACACTGAGTGAGTATGTGTCGCATGCATATCAATCGTATGATGGAGCGGTGGAGTTGGTGGCCCCCAGATCGAGGCATGTCGAAAGGTATTGGCCGATACTATCGTGGTCTAAGTCTCTTGATCTGCAGTTAATGAAAGAACGATATTGTGCCGGAAGGGCAAAAAAAGGTGTGGTCGGCGTCTGTGATCTGTGACCATAGTCAGCAGTGGAACTTGACTGCGATCACAGATATTTGCTCTCTTTGTCGTGAGCTTTCGAGCAAGTATTTGAGGCAGAAACCTCAGTACAGCACTAAGTCACAAACAACGGCGGGTCGAGCAAGTTTGATTCTGAAAACTTGATTCAGGAACAGTTATCCATCAGTGCGAGAATGAGATAGTAGTCATGGAACTCAACGACCGAGAATACTGGCTGCGCTACTGTCGGGACGCAAAGACGGCGTCGACGCAGATCGGTATCGAGCCGATCAAATGGCAGAGATTTAAATTCAGCTCCCCGTCTGGGTACAACACGTCCCAATCCATGTTGTCGGTCTATGAAATGGGTCTGCTGTATGCCTTGGCGCGCAACCATTACCAGGGGCACGGTGCCATCATCGATGCTGGGCCACTGCTTGGTGCTTCGACGTTCGCATTGGCGCGCGGCCTCGCCGACAACCCGACCATCACAGACGCCCAACGCAAATCTCAGATCTACAGCTACGACCTGTTCCGCAGTCACGGTTATGAGAAATTCCTCGGCGATCTAAAACCAGCCGCCGTAACGGGAAGCCTGCTGCCTGAATTTGTCGCGATCAATCGCGATTATCTCGACAGCATCGTGATCCATCAGGGCGACTTCATGAGCTGGGCCTGGCCCAATGAACCGATCGAGATTCTGTTTCTGGATTTGGCCAAATCGTGGGCGCTGAACGCCCATGCTATTAAGCAAATGTTCCCGTGCCTGATCCCCGGGAAGTCGATTTTGATCCAGCAAGATTATGTCCATTTCAATGAATACTGGATCCACATCACTATGGAGCATTTCTCCGAATGCTTCAGGCCACTTGGTTTTATCTGGGGGGCGACAGCATACTATCCCTGCGAGCGGGCGCCGACCAAGGCCGAAGCCAGCGTAGATTTAAAGGCGCTGAGCTATGAGAGAAAAATGGAGCTTTTGACCAGCGCGCGTCAAAAGGCGCCCTTGGGAGTGCAGCAAGTTATGAAGTGTGCAGCTGCGAAATGCGCTATCGAGCACGGGCAGCTAGGAGACACTGAAACTCTATTGGCCGATGTCGATCTCGCGATTAAGGGAGAGCATCAAAGTAGTGACTTCAGTGGAATTGCTAAGAGCAATCGCGATTACATGCTGGACGTACTCAAGTTCGCCACAGACTTGACACAACGTAACACATAAATTGTAAGTAGAAGGAGCGGCCGATGCTCGCCAAAGACGATATTCGCTTAGCCTATCGCTATATTTTGGGTCGCGACCCAGAGAGTGACGCCGTTGTTGATGAGCATTTGAGGCACGTAACAGACCTCGCGTCGTTACGCGCTCGTTGCTTATCTGCTCCTGAGTTTTTTAAGACGAATGCACGCGAAATACTCCGCTTCTTCGCAGTGGCAGAGGCGCAGCGTCGGCATGGCGCCGTCCAGTACGATTGTGGGCCAGCCGAGCTCGACGCGCTGTTTGCACATATCAGAAATGTTTGGAGTAGGCTGGGGCAGGTGGAGCCGCATTTCTCAGTCTTCAGCTCCCCAAATTTCAAGCCTGAGCATCTCGACGCCAATCTGGCGGCTTTCTATCGATCGGGGGTGGGCGAAACGGAGCTCCTGAAATCTGAGTTGTCGGGGCTTGGGCTGAGATCTGGAGGCTACCGCCACGTGGTCGAGCTTGGCAGTGGCGTTGGACGCGTCACGCGATATCTCGCTGATCTTGGTCAGCAGACGACTGGGTTTGACATCTCCCAGCCGCATTTGGACCTCGCACGGATATATATCGACCGTGAGAAAATCCTGAACGTGACTTTGCGGCACGTCGCGGAGCCGGAAACTGTCATCTTTCCGAGCTGCGACCTGTTCTATTCCCGCATCGTCTTGCAGCACAATCCGCCGCCGGTTCAAAATTTCCTTATCCGACGGGCTTTGGCGGCACTGCAGCCGGGTGGCGTAGCGGTGTTCCAGTGCCCGACCTACATCCAGGATTACGAGTTTAGCGTCTCAACTTATCTTGCCGGCATGCATAAGATTGACAATCAAGAACTTCATGCCTTGCCGCAGAAAGCGATCTTTTCGGCGATTGCCGAGGCTGGATGCGAACTACTTAGCGTCTATCGTGACAATTCGATTCCTCGCATCAATCAGGTCTCCAACAGATTTGTTGCGCGCAAGCGCGATGTAGAAGAAAGCTCGCAATGATGAGCCCTCTCGTTGGGGAGGAGTTGGCAGGCCTCGCGGGCATGTCCGCAGCAAGCGGAACGCTCAATTGTGTAGATATCTTTTTGTCTACGGCAGCTCGAGAAAAGTTGCGCGAGCGGCGAGCACGGCTCCACGTCGGCAGCCGTCCCTGGAGCGGAACGCGAGCCCGCCTCTACATTGAGGATTTTGACGGGACAACTCGGATCGATTTTCTTGAGCCAGGGGGCCGGGTGAGCACTGGCCGCTGCGGCCGTATCAATGCGACAATTGCCTGCTATCGCGATGTTGACGTCGCCATCGGTGATGGCACAACCATTAATGGCGCTCGTTTCTCCGTGATGAATAGTAATGTGACGCTCGGCCGCGACTGCATGCTGGCCGACGAAATCGTGTTCCAGCCCAATGACCAGCACGCGATCTTCGAACTCGAGGGCCTTTCGCAGATCAATACACGCTCGGGCATCACGCTTGGAGACCACGTCTGGATCGGCCTACGGGCGACGCTGCTGGCTGGAGCGCGCGTTGGGCAGGGGTCGATTGTCGGCGCTGCTAGCGTCGTGACTGGGGATGTGCCTGATTTCTCGTTGGTCGCTGGCAGTCCAGCGAGGGTCCTGCGCACCGGTGTCTCCTGGAGTCGCAGTCTTTCTGGTCCTGACGTTGGTACAAAGCTTATGCAATCGCGCTGGCAGTCCGCGTAGTCTCAGTTTAGCAGTCCGGAATTCGCCCGATCGGCTTTTGGAAACACGGCATGCCCTATAATCTTTCCATCCCCGGTCAGGTCTCCGAGCACCAGCTCAAGGCCATCGAGGCCGTTGCTGCGCTCGTGCCGAAAAATGGCAAAGTCGTTGAAGTCGGCTCGCTGTTTGGCTGCTCGAGTTGGGCGTGGGCCAAGAGCGTCGACCCGTCCGTCACCGTCTACTGCATCGACCCGTGGGAGAAGAACGAGGGCGTTCGGTCGATGGAGGCGCGGCTCGGCATCACCTACGGGATCGAACAGTTCAAAAAGCACACCGCCGACTGTCCGAACATCACGGCCCTTCAGGGCTATTCGCCGGTACACTTTCTCGACTGGTCCGATCCCATCGACCTGTATTATGAGGATGCCGTTCACAACGATCCGATTTTGGGCCAAAATCTGGACTTCTGGTCGGCGCGACTGAAGCCCACCGGAATTATTTGCGGCGACGATTACCGGCCCCGATTTCCCGATGTGATGAACGGGGCCAAGCGCCTTGCTGACCGCTTTCAGCGCGCGTTCATCCGGGTCGACTTCTTCTGGTGCCTGCTGCCCAACGACAGCGTGCTTCCCGGTGCGGCAGCCGTCGCGATACGCCTCAAGGAGCTCAGCGCCGAACATGACGCGTTGAAGCGCGGCCGTGGTCCCGTGTTCTACATCGGACCGCGGATGCCCATCGAGCCCGTTGCGGAGGGCGCCAGCACCGTCGTGACGTGCCGCGTCTCGAACGAGAGCCTCGATCCGTGGCCGACTGAGGCATCCAAGCCTCACATCATTGCCAGCGTGCGCGTCACATCCGAAGCTGAACCAGATTTCGTGTTGGCCGAGGTTCGGCAGCCGCTGCCGGTTACTCAGCTCGCGCCCGACGTCCCCGTCGACTATCGGATTGGCCTGCCAACCGCCACGCTCGCCGCCGGCAACTATCGACTGGTGTTCGATATGGTCGGTCCGGACGGTGCCTATGCCGCAAGCAACAACGCCGCGCGGGCACCGCATTCGGCTCTGGCCGTATTGCAAGCGGGGGCCGTTGCAGAGGCAGGTTCGCCGACCACGCCGACATTGACAGCCGGGCCGGGCGCCAGTTCCTCGACCGGGAAACGGCGGCCGTTGATCGACACGGATGTTGCGCAGCGTGAGCTGACCTCCACCGCTTTCGCCGACAGTCACGGCGCCTTCAGTCGGCATCTTGGCGCGGGAATGCTCTACTACGCCCTCGGACACTTGGTTCGCTCCCAGGTGTCGGTCTGCATCGGGTCAGGCGGCGGTTTCGTGCCAAGCCTTATGCGCCGCGCCCAACTCGATGCCGACATTGCACCAGCCATCACCTATCTCATCGACGCGAACCTACCCGACTTGGCATTCGGAAGTCCGGTCCAAGCCGGTGGCTGGATGACGGTTGAGAATAAGTTTCTCGATCGTGAACGTGATATCGTTGTGCTGCCAATGCTGTCGGTCGATGCGGCAGCATTACTCGCTCACAACAATATACTGGTCGATTATCTCCACATCGACGGCGATCATTCGGCGAAAGGCGTCCTGTCTGATTTCCAAGCGTTTGCGCCATTATTGTCAGCGCATGCGGTCGTCAGCCTCCATGATTTGCGGATGCCGGGGGTCGACCAGGCGTTGACGGCGATCTTGGCCGCGCAGCCCGATCTCGAAATGATCGGCTTCCGCGAAATCGGAAATGGGACGGGCGTATTGCGTCGGCGCGGCGCACTCGACGTGCCGCGCCGACCTCAGACGGTTGCCGATCTTGGCGACCTGAGCCGGAAAACGTCGATTGATCCGGTCGGCGTTCAGACGGCAATTGACGACAGCAACCATCGCTCCCGTTTCGAACGTTGGAGTTACCTCGACACGCCGACCTACCAGACGCGCTATCGCCTTGTCACCGACTGGATCGACCGGCCAGGAGAAGCAATCGTCGAGATCGGCGGATATCCAAACAGCATCGTCCACTTTGCAAAAAATGCCACGGCAGTTCACGCTATTGAGCCGTATACCACCGCCGTATTCGAAGCGCGCTTCAAAGACGCGGCCACTCAGAACGGCATACTGGCAATGCTCCACCGCATGGCCGTTGGATCGCTCAGTCTTGACAGTTCTGGATTTGTGCCATTCAACTTGGTTGCACTCGGGCTCGACATCACATCGGGCGCGCGGACCCCGAGTGAGATCACAGCCTCGCTACAACGGTTGCTGGAACTGATCGGCAAAGCGCAGCGGGTGGCGTTGGAGGCATGCCTCTCCCCTTAGTTCCGGCGCAGTCAGCGGGTATGTGATCTCCAACAAGGAGATAGCCCATGACGCAGTTGCTGCCGGACGATCTGTGGC
>JAWXCP010000139.1:0-17440 GCA_034408685.1 Hyphomicrobium aestuarii
CGCCCGCACCATGCGCCAGATCATCGATGGCGCCCGCCGCTGCCGCCGCTTCGGCTCAGTTCACGCAGCGTTGGCCTGAGCTAAAGGGAGAGGCATGACCCGCTGGTCAAGGCCGCGATGAACACGACGTCGTTCGATCTGGCTGCCTTGCAGGATGGGCGTCCACTCACGATCTATCTGGTTATTCCACCCAACAAAATCCGCAGCCACTCGCCGATGTTGCGGATGTGGCTGTGGGCTATTTTGACCGCAATGGTCAATCGGCCGACCAATCCCGAAACGCCGACGCTATTTCTGATCGATGAGTTTGCCCACATTGGTGCATTCCCGTTGCTTGAAGATTGCGTAACGCTCATGCGTGGCTATGGCGTTCGGCTCGTGTTGTTTTTGCAGCATGTCGAGCAATTGGCAAAGCTTTACCCGAAAAGTGTCAATACAATCGTCGGCAATTGCGCCGCGGTCGCAGCGTTCGGCATTTCGAATGCGGCGATGGCCAAGCCGATTGCGGAACTGCTCGGCGACATCACGCCGGAACAGCTGATCGCCATGGCGCCGAATGAGCTGGCTTTGCGCTTGCGAAAACAGCCAACCCGAATGTTGACCAAGCTCGACTACATGACCGACCGGCATTTTCGCGGTCGCTTCGATCGAAATGCCCGCTACGGGCCGAGCCGCTGAAGTGCCCCGAATTTCAGCGCTGCCCGCGAGCCGTCGCCATCCATCCACACACGAGCGAGCGCCCAATGAACCGAACCTTGCAAGACCGGACGCAGCAGCAAATGCCGAAGACGGCGTCCTTTTGCGACCGCGAGATCGCGCGGCAGGGACACCTGATCCACAAGCTGAAAGCCAAAGATTCGTCTGGACGTTGGGCGTACTACTTCGTGCTGGTCCAGCCGTCGTGCGAGAAAAAGTTCCACGCTGCCATCGGCGGCGAGGGGATGATTGACCTCGAAGATTTTGGCCGTGTCATTGCCTCGAACTATGGCGAGCAGCCGACCGAGGCGACCCGCACTTTCCTCAAACAAAAATACGGCTTCGACGTTTAATTGCAAGCATACCGGGCGCCGTTCGTCCAGCGCCCGGCATGCCGTCATGAACGCGCGCTAACCGCTTCATTCACAACGAGTTCAAGGCAAACAGAATATATCCGATGGCAAGCTGAGAGCGGGATCATCCCGGACGATGCGACCACCGGAAGGACTTCCACATGACCTACCTACGCCCTCTTGTTGCGACGCTGATCATGACGAGCGCCGCGTTTGCCGCGGCCCCGGCGTCGGCCGATGTCACCGATAGCCGCCAAGCCCGTCAGTCGTACCGCATCGAGCAAGGCATCCGCTCTGGTACTTTGACCCGCGGCGAGGCGTATCGCCTCGAAGCCGAACAAGACCGTATCCGCGCGATCGAGCGCAACGCCAAGCGCGATGGCTATCTCGACCCCCACGAGCGCCGCCGTTTGCTGGCCGAGCAGGATCGCGCTAGCCGCAATATCCGAGCTGAAAAGCACGATCACCAGGACCGCCGTTTCCACTATCGGTCCCATGATCACGACCGCTCGTATGGCCGCCGCTGGAATGGCCACCGTTGGGTGTTCGGTTGGGGTCCGCGCTTCTATTATTGATCGAAGGACGAACGCGTTAGATTGATCCGGGGCCGCGTTCGCGCGGCCCGTTTACATGAACCTGCCGATCGCGAGCGTGATGAGCGACAGCAGCGCTACGCCGCCAATTGCCCAACCAGCGACCTCCGGGCGGATGCCCGTCGCGTCGTCGGTGAAGCACACGAAGTTGATGTCCCAACTCGTGTGGCGCAGCACCATCGCGTAAAGCCGGTTTACGAACACAGCAGGATAACGGTCACCCCACTTCATGCAGACGACGTTCACGCGACGCGTCGACTGGGCTTCGGCAAACTCGGCCTGCCACGATTTTCGAACCGCCGTGGTGTGCGCAGGGTCGGGAAGTGGTGGCGCGTCAGGCAAGCTCATGGTGTATTCCAGCCACACCGTGCCAGTTCGGCACGGCCGTTAGGAGATGGTTTAGACCTCGGGAGGATGATGCTTCGAACACCCAACGGCCCTGACCCGGCGGCGAGGCATTTATGGCATTCAATTCCATTCCGCTCGATCTTTTGAGCCGACGCCCGGAAATCACCGATCTGCACGTTGTGCGCCTCGGCGATGCGCTGCGCAATGACGGCCCCGTCACATTTGCCGAAGCGCTGGCGCTGACAGCGATCGAAGGCTCCCCCATTCCTCGGCATCCTAGCTGGCGCGCGTTCTATATCGACGCCATGTTGGCCTACATGATAGCCGACACGGCGCCTGAAGGGTATATTGACATCGCTAAGGCAGACCGTTTGCTGGCTCTGGTTGCCCCGTCTGGACGGATCGCAACGCCAGCAATTTTCGAGATGTTGACCGTTGTCATGGCCCATGCCCGGTGGCTGCCGGAACGGCTGACGGCTGCGGTTCTCGACGAGATCCTCTGCACCATCGCGGCTGGCGACGGCGCGTTGCGGCCCGATGGTCAAGATGCACATGCCGACGCGGGCACCATCACCACAACCGACATCGACCGCATCCGCCATGTGCTGTATAGTGCCGCAAACCCCGGGCTGCGGATCACGGCCATCGAGTTGCGGGCTATTCTTGCAATTGACGCTGCAGCGTTATCGCGCGCGAACGGCTGGGACGCCTTTTTCGTTGCCGCCCTAGCCGACGCCGCCCTCACCGCATCGGGTTACGCTGGGCCCGCACGCGAGACCGTGTTGGCGCCGGGAAATGGAGCGGGAACGCGCGGGGATTTTCTTGCAGCCTACCGCCCGATGTCGATCGAGGAGCGCACGATCGAGGCTCTTGAACGCCAGCGTATCGCAATCATCACCGGCGAAGAGCCTAGCCAGTTTGACGCCGTCCAATTGGCTGCTGCCCTCGATGAACAGCCCGGCACGCCAGCGATGCAGGAACTTGTTGCGACGCTCGCCGTGCTCGGCCCGGTAATCCACCCGCGTCTGCAAAAGCTGGTTAAGGATCGCCGGATGCCGGCGACGAGGATTGCAACGATCCGCCGCATCCGCGCCGCTTAGAGCCATTTGTTTTCGCGCACCATCGCGTGGCGATCTCGCCACATCGGTTGAGCCGTTTGACGTTTGCCCCCTGCGACTTTCACGAGTATCCGGTCTAGGCGCTGCTCGGCTTATCTTTGCCGACGGTAGCTGAACGCGTAGCGCAGACGGTGATTTGGGGATGAGCCGATGACATCGAATACGACGCTTCGTTGGCGCGAGATTCTGTCGATCGTGGTGCCGGTCGTGGCGGTGATAGTTGGTGTCGTAGCGCTCGCCTACCAGTTTGTCGAGCCAGCTCCGCCACGGTACATCGTGATGTCGACCGGCTCTTCGGCAAGCGCGTACACAAAGTACGCCGAGCAGTATGCGAAACACCTCGCACGCTCCGGAGTGACGCTTGAAATTCGCACATCGGCTGGTTCGATCGAAAACCTCGAGCGCATGCTCGATGCCAAGTCAGGCGTGCAACTGGCCTTCGTCCAAGGCGGCGTTGCCGACCCGGTCAATCATCCGGGGCTGGTGTCGCTCGGCCGGGCCTTCATCGAGCCCATGTGGATTTTCCATCGCGCGGGCTTGAAGATCGGCAGCCTCGCTGAGCTAAAGGGATTGAAAATCGCTGTTGGGCCTGAAGGCAGCGGCACGCGCGCGTTGTCCGTGAAATTGCTTTCCGCCAGCAAAATCGACAGCGATACGGCGACAATCCTCGGGCCAAAATCAGCAGACGCAGCCGATCAGTTGATCGCAGGCGATATTGACGCAGCGTTTTTCACGATGGCAGCGGCGAGCGAACTGGCGCAAAAGCTCATCCATGCCCCAACGGTGAGCATTTTGAGCTTGAAACAGGCGGATGCCTTCACGCGCGTCTTCCCCTTCCTGCAAAAAATCGTCCTTCCAGCTGGCGTCACCGATCTTAGTGCAAACCTTCCCGCCGACGATGGCAGCCTCATCGCCCCGGTGGCGAGCGTGGTGGCCCGCCAGGACCTGCATCCAGCCTTGGTTTCACTGATTGTCGAGGCGATGAAGGAGGTCCACGCCAAAGCCGGGTTGTTCCAAAAGGCCAACGAATTCCCGCAAGGCCTGGAAGCGGACCTGCCGCTCCACGCCGACGCCGCGAGGTTTCACAAGACCGGTCTGCCGTTCCTGCAGCGGTACCTGCCATTCTGGCTGGCGACCTTCATCGACCGAACGGCAATCCTGCTGATCCCCATCGCGACGATCTCGCTACCGCTGATCCGCATCTTGCCGATGATCTACCAGTGGCGCATTCGCCGCCGCATCCTGTTCTGGTATGACCGGCTGAAAAAGCTCGAAGCGAAAGTCAAGGCGGACAGCTCGGTTGAAGCCCTCCCGATGCACGTTGCCGAGATCGACCGGATTGAAGACGCCTTGAGCGTGATACCGGTACCGTTCATGTACTCCGATCAACTGTACAACTTGCGAAGCGCAGTCGAGTTGGTGCGCCAGAAAATCGCTGGCCGGGTCGAGCAGGCCAAAATCGCAGAAGCTCGGCTATGGCCGCACACCGGCGTCGGTACTGTTTGAGCGGTTCGGCGGGACTTAAGCACTCGACCATCATCGCGCGGTGCGCTGGCGCCAATATCCGGGGCGGCGCTTGAGGTGGGCAACGGCGTAGATGCGGATGGTGTCGCCCTCGACGCGGTAGACGATCTGATAGGCAAACCGCGCGAGCAAGATGCGTCGAAATCCCCCTCGTAACGGGGGATGGGCGTTGGGGAACTGCAGGATGGCGGCTTCGGCATCAGCGACATTTTGCTGGAATCGGCCTGCTGTTTCTCTTTGACCACTCACAATGAGATAGTCGACTGCGGCATCGAACTCACCTGCCGCAGCCGTAATATAGACGACGATCATTGACCGGCCAAGCGACGCTGGATGCGGTCATGAACCAGGGCTGATGGCACGCACGTCGTCTCACCACGCTCGAAGGCGGCTGCGCGGCGCTCGACTTCTTCGAGCCACGCCGCCTCGATCTCTTCGGGCGTGCCGTCGGCTGGCTCGCCGTCGAACTCGGTCGCCAGCCGCTCGAACAGCTCCGCACGCTCAGCTTCGGAGAGCTTGCGGGTCTCCTCGACGATCAGTTCCACACGCTGGTTCATGCTATCGCTTTTACCACGCTGCGCGCCATACTGAAAAGCCCCAGTCAACGGAGGCGCTTGCGCCAATATCCAGGGCGGCGCTTGAGGTGGGCGACGGCGTAGATGCGGATGGTATCGCCCTCGACGCGGTAGACGATCTGATAGGCAAACCGCGCGAGCAAGATTCGGCGAAATCCCCCTCGTAACGGGGGATGGGCGTTGGGGAAGTGAATGATCTTAGCGACCGCTGCTTCAAGATCGATCAGAAAACGCTGCGAAAGTTCCGCTGAGCGCGTTCGATGAAACTCGACCGCCTCGGCAATTTCCGCCTCCGCCTCGCCAACCGGGGCGACGATCACGTGACGCCAAGTTTGGCGCGGATTGAAGCCATAACCTCATCGAACGGACGCGACGTCGTCTCGCCGCGCTCGAACGCGGCCGCGCGGCGCTCGACTTCTTCGAGCCACGCCGCCTCGATCTCTTCGGGCGTGCCGTCGGCTGGCTCGCCGTCGAACTCGGTCGCCAGCCGCTCGAGCAGCTCCGCCCGCTCAGCCTCGGTGAGCTTGCGGGCTTCCTCGACGATCAGTTCCACGCGCTGGTTCATGCCCTCGCTTTTACCACGCTGCGCGCTATACTGAAAAGCCCCAGTCAACGGAGGCGCTTGCGCCAAGATCCGGGTCGGCGCTTGAGGTGGGCGACGGCATAGATGCGGATGGTATCGCCCTCGACGCGGTAGACGAACTGATAGGCAAACCGCGCGAGCAAGATGCGTCGAAATCCCTTTCGTAACGGGGGATGGGCGTGAGAGAACTGGATGATCCGAAGTATCGTTTCCTCAAAATCAGACAGGAAGCCGTCCGCCTGTTCGAGGGATCGATCCGCGAGGTATTCAGATACCTCATTGAGCTCCGCGTCCGCATCGGAATCGCGGACGACTTTCATGCAAGCCCGCGGCGCGCGGCTAGGCGCGCGCGAAGTTTAGCCATACTCTCGGCGTGGTCGATCAACGTTGCTTCGCCGCGATCTGCCCTCGACGCGCGGCGCTCGACCTCTTCGAGCCACGCCGCCTCGATCTCTTCGGGCGTACCGTCGGCTGGCTCGCCGTCGAACTCGGTCGCCAGCCGCTCGAACAGCTCCGCCCGCTCAGCCTCGGTGAGCTTGCGGGTCTCCTCGACGATCAGTTCAACGCGCAGGTTCATGATCGGCTGAATACCAGACGGCAGCCATCACGCCAACACGGCTTTGACCTCGGGCGGGGTATCGAAATCTTCGGGGATGCCCGCGATGCCAGCCCGCTTCATGATTGCGCCAAGCGCCGGGTTTGAGGTCAGCACGCAGAACGGAACGGCGAGCAGGTAGCCAGCCGTCAGCGGCAAACTCCACATCAGCGTCGTCGGCGATATCCACCAAAGCGCGCCGCACACGATCGAGCCGAACAGCATTTGCGGCCACAATTGTTGGACGGCCGTCGACCATGACACGCCGTATGCGTCGCGTGACTGGCCGCCCCACACAACGGATTTCCCGGTCGCAAGTAGCATGATCATGAACACGGTCGTGCGGATCGTCGAAACTGCACCCTGCAGAAACGAAAATACCAATTCGATGATGGCGCTGAGCGTAAACCGAACCGGTCCGCCAAAGCGCGCGACCTCGCCTTTGGTCAAAACGGCATCGATCAGCCCGGCGAACTTCGGCGACAGATACATGACGAAAAACGCCACGTAGAGCCCGATCGCCATGCTAGCGGGAAACTCCGGCACCGACCCGAAGTGCCACGCCGCAATCGGCAACAGCGCGATCATCACGGTCCACGCCGGGAGGCCAACGAACATCAAGATCGCCCAGATCAACTGAAACCGGCTCATGGGAAGCAGGCCTGGGATATCGAGCAATCGCGTATATTGCAGGTTGCCCTGGCACCAGCGCACGTCGCGGACCATGAAGTCGAGCATGGTCGGCGGGTTTTCCTCCCATGAGCCGCCTTCGACGGGCAGCACGCGAACTTCGTAGCCAGCACGCCGCATCAACGTCGCCTCGACCTGATCGTGCGATAGCACGTGGCCAGCAAACGGACCGCCGCCGGGGATCACCGGCAAATGGCATGCGTCGCGGAACGGCGCGATCCGCACGACCGCATTGTGCCCCCAGAACGGTCCGCAATCGGCCGTCCACCACGCCTGCCCCATGGTGTAGGAGCGCATGCCGTGGCGCATGCCGAACTGGAAAATGCGGGCGAACGCGCTCGCCGACGGCATGCCCACGACGAGGCTCTGGAGAATGCCGAGTTTCGGGTAGGCCTGCATCATGCGGACCATGGCAACGATAGCCACGCCGCTCATCACGCTGTCGGCATCGAGCGGCAGCATCAGTTCGTGGTCGCGGCCACCCGGTGTCCATGAGGGGTGAGTCTCGCAAAAATCGCGAACGTTGCCAGCCTTGTAGCCGGTGTTGACCTCGCGGCGGCGGTAGACGATCCTGTCGCGGTCGGCGTCATTGGCCTTCCACGCCGCAACCTCGGCCTCTTCGCGCGCCCATACGTCGGCATTGTTGCTGTCAGACAGCAGGTAATAGCTGAAAGCCCCGCCCTGACCGGTAGCGTCGACACTGGCTTTCACGGTGCGCAGACGGAGGATAGCGCGCGCGGGGTCCTCGTTGCGCAACGTCATCAAGATCGCAGTCGGTGTCGTGACCGGTGTGGCGATCGCGCCAGCGGCCATGAACGGGGCAACCTCGGCGACCGCATTTTTCGAGCCGTGGAGCAGCCACAACCCGATCACGGCGTTCCAGAAGCCGAGCACGGTCCAAGGCGTTCCGACGGCAAAGCAAAGGAACATGACCCCGCCGATCACCGTCCACCCCCCGGTCGATAGCACCTGCGCTGCGACAGCCAGCATCGCGATGTAGGTTACGACATTGAGTGCGATCACGAGCCAGCGTCGCCACGCAATCTCGGCGGTTGACTGGATGCCAGCCGGCGTCATCCCGACGGCGGTGAAGTCCCTGGCAGGCGGAGCGGCCGCAAGGGCGCCGGTTGCGGGTTTGCCGGAGTCCGCACTACTTGAGCCCGAACTACTTGAGCCCGCACTACTTGAGCCCGAACTACTTGAGCCCGAACTACTTGAGCCCGAACTACTTGGGCCCGAAGTGTCGGCGCCCGTGTTGGCAAGCGGCGGTTGCGCGCGGCTGGTGGCGAGGTCGATTACGTTTGTCATGGGGGAAGCGTCCGTCTGGCCGTTATTTCGTGCCTCATGCGCCATGGCAGATGAACCGGACCTTGATGCAGCGCAACGGATCGTGGATGACCGGGCAGGCCGAGATGAACATTCAGCACAGACCGGAGCCGCACGCCATCACCATGGACAAACCCTCCGATCCGGCAGCGCGCCGATCCACGGCCCACGCGTCCGCGGGGCAATCGTCCCCGGGGCATTCACCCGGCCGATCCATCGGCCAGCGCCATATCGCCCGTGCGCTATGGTACGTCCGGCCCGGTGTCGCCGAGGTTCGCCACGAGCCGTTACCGGCCCTGCCGCCCGGCCAAGCCCAAGTGCGGACGCTGTACAGCGCGCTTTCTCGGGGAACAGAACGCCTCGTGCTGGCAGGAGCGGTGCCGCCCGGCGAATACGCTTCGATGCGCGCGCCGCTCCAAACGGGCGATTTTCCGTTCCCGGTCAAATACGGCTATTGCGCAATCGGCGTCGTCGAGCAGGGCCCACCAGAACTGGTCGGACGTGCGGTGTTTTGTCTCCACCCCCACCAGGACCTGTTTCACGCGCCCGTGACCATGCTGATCCCGGTGCCTGACGGTATCCCGCCCAAGCGCGCCACGCTCGCCGCCAATATGGAAACGGCGCTCAACGCGGTGTGGGATTCGGCTGCATCGGCTGGCGACCGTATCGTCATCGTCGGCGCTGGCATCGTCGGCCTGATGGTCGCGGCGGTGTGCGCCAAGTTGCCGGGTGCCGATGTGACGGTGATCGACGTCCTGTCCGAGCGCCGCGCCATCGTCGAGGCACTCGGGGCCACGTTTTCCGGGCCAGCCGATATGGCGGGCAGTGCAGCGGCCGATGGTGCTCGCGATGCGGATGTCATCTTCCATACGTCCGCTCATCCGGCGGGCCTTGCCACGGCACTTGCCTGCGCCGGGCTGGAAGCGACCGTCGTCGAGATGAGCTGGTATGGAACGAAACCGGTAGAAGCGCTGCTCGGCGGGGCGTTCCACTCCCGGCGGTTGCGGCTGATCTCGTCGCAGGTCGGCCAGGTTTCGCCCGGCCACCGCCCGCGCTGGGACTACCGCCGTCGCCTGACGAAAGCGCTCGATATGCTCGGCGATCCGGTCGTCGGCCCGGTGCTCGATCAGCTTGTCACGACCGAGATCGCATTCACCGAGGCCGCCACCGCCGTCCCGGCAGCCCTGACCGGCCCCGCATGCGGCCTCGCGCCGGTGCTGCGGTATGGCGACGTGAACCAGTAGCGATCGGTGACACGATCAGCAGAACCCGAAACTGAGCTGGATCGGCTCGCTGTCTGACCGCCGCCGCGATTTCCGAACCGGTTTCGGCGGCTCCGGCTCATTGCGCGGAAAGCCTGCCACAGCCACCCAACCGGCAATGTCAAAGCCCAGGTCGGCCAAGATTTTCTCGGTGGTGGCACCGGCGTGCGCGTGATCGCCATCGGTCCAGGCCTTGCGGCCAGCCTTGCGCATGCGCCGGTTGGCGGCGTCTTCGCCAGCGCACCGCGCCAACTGCACAGCCTCTGAATAGGACTTCACCCGCACGGCGTCGAATCTCCCGTTTGCGGCAGGATGTACACCTTGCGTTCCTTGTGTCATGCGGCGATGGATGTGTGTTGACAAGAACAAGCGCGGGCGACGCATGGGCAATCCGAAAGCGCAGCTTTCGCAGCCATGCGCCAAGGAAATAACGACGCATGGCACGCGGGTTCAAGGCCGCCGCGCGCGAAGGGACCGACGACCAGTCCGAACTCGACATTTGAAGTCGACCAATGCGCTGTGGCGAGAGCGACCGCTACATGCGCGTTGCTGCATCAGATTGGCGACGGGTTCATCGCCCGTGGCCGCCCCTCACCCTCGACCAGCCACTCGCTCAACGCTCGATGGCTGGTCTCCGCCCTCTCCCCGCTCGCGGGGAGAGGGCAAGGTCGCGGATGCGCGAAGCAACGTCCGCGACTGCGGGTGAGGGGCGGCAACATGTGATCGGCCAAAGTCGGGCATGCTCGAGCGATAACAGCGACGAGTTCTACACCAATCGACAACGGCCTACAGCTTCGCTAGACGTGGCGGCCCGGCGGGTTATGATCGCGGCCGACCGGGCCTGTAGCTCAATGGTTAGAGCTGACGGCTCATAACCGTCTGGTTGCAGGTTCGAGTCCTGCCGGGCCCACCATTTTTCGTTTGCGCGCAGACGCCACACCAACCCTGCGCGCGGGACCTCACGCGCCGAGGCGCTCCGGATGGGCGGCGCATGCGCGCCGGGTCGCCTTGCTCCCTGCCCTGTCGGGCAATATGCACCTCACGCGCCGAGGCGCTCCGGATGGGCGGCGCATGCTCGCCGGGTCGCCTTGCTCCCTGCCCTGTCGGGCAATATGCACCTCACGCGCCGAGGCGCTCCGGATGGGCGGCGCATGCGCGCCGGGTCGCCTTGCTACCGGGCACTGCGGGCCGCTCGATCTATCGACAAACGCCACCCGCCCGAAATGCCCAGGATATTGCGCTGACACGTTGACGATAATTGCGCAAATAATTGCGCAACGTCAGGTGGCCCGTGGTAGAAACCAACACATGAAAGATCGTCGCCCGCCTCGAACGCGAAGGTTGGGTCAATACTGGCGGCGGCGCACACGACTTTTTTCGCCACCCGACACTGCCGGGCCGGATCGTCGTTCCCCGGCACCGTGAGGTTTCCCCGGGGGTGGCGCGCTCTATCGCAAAACTGGCAGGTTGGGCTTAGGAGGACGCGATGACACGATATACGGGAGTGATCGACGGATCGGGAGATGTCTGGGGCGTGATCATTCCAGACGTTCCCGGCGCACATGGCGGTGGATCGTCACTCGAAGCAGCGGTTGCCGACGCGACGTCCGCCCTGCGCGAGGTTGCGGCGCAAATGATCGCGGACGGCGAACCCTTACCAGAACCGCGCGAGCCTGATGTCGTGTTGAATGAAGCCCTGCACGATGTCGGCGGCAGACAGGTCTGCGGCGTCTCCATTCGGCTCGTTCTCGACAAATCGCGGCCCGTACGTGCAAATATTTCACTCGATGCTGGTTTGCTTGAGGCCATTGATCACGAGGCCAAGCGCCGGGGGCTCACCCGCTCCGCGTTCCTCGCCAGCGCGGCGATGGATGAGATCGCCCGAGGCAGCTAGCTCGCAAACGGCCTCCGCTTTGTCACGTGCTCCACGCGAACCCGACGGAGACGCCCCCATCGTGTCCACCACCCCGCTCGCCGTCCTGCTGATCGAAGATGGCAAGCCGGGCCATTACGCGTTGTCGGAAGCGATTGTCGCGGCGTTCGCGCGGCGGCGCGAGGTGGCCGTCACCCGTGTCGAGGTGGCAAGGCCATCGTGGCTGCCGCCGCGCGCGCTGTCGGTGCTGACCAACCTGCGCGCAGGCTTTACCCCCAAGCTGGTCGGGTTAGACCTCGCCGCCCCGGCCGGGCGCGATCCAAACCGTCCCGACATCATCGTCTCGGCCGGCGGTGACACGCTGGCCGCCAACGTTTTCGCCGCGCGGTATTACAACAGACCGAACGTGTTTTACGGATCGCTGCGCCGCTATCGTCCCGAGGATTTCGCCCTGGTACTGACGTCCTACCTCGAGCACGCAGGCCAGCCGAACACGGTGATGACGCTGAAGCCATCGGCCCAGGACCCGAGCGAGATCCCGTTGCCACCTCGCCTGGCAAGTGGTCCGGTGTCGATTGGCGTGCTGGTCGGCGGCGACAGCGGCACGATCCGCTATGCGCCTGCCGATTGGGACGCGCTGTTGGCGCTGTGTCAGCGCAGTAGTCCAGAAACCGTCTGCTTCGTCGTGGCCAATTCGCGCCGGACGCCAGACGCGGTCTCGGACCGTCTTGTGGCGCTCGCCGCGACCGGGCGTATCGGCTTTGTCGATGTCCGGACCGCAGGCCCTGGCACCTTGCGGCCATTGCTGGCCGGCAGCCACGCCATCCTGGCCACGGTCGATTCGAGTTCGATGATCTCAGAGGCGATCTGGGCGCGCCGACCGGTCGCGGTGCTGACGCCGGAGCGCTGGTCGCTGCCCGCGCTCGAGAGCGGATATCGCGATTATCTCGCCCGAAACGGCTGGACGGTAGAGATGCCGTTATCTGCCGCGACACCAGCCGGGGCGCTCACCGCGCTCGAACGTGTGACGCCGATCACCGGCAACCCGCTCGACGATCTGGCAGCGCTGCTCGACCGCCGGTTGCCGCAGCTGGAGCTGTGACGGGTTAGCGCAGGCGTAAGGTGCGCCAGCCTCACCGGCCGAGCAATTCCCAATTTCCGCCGGTTGCCGTGATGTCGGTCGAGCGGACGCGCTCGGTCATCAGCCGGGTCAAAAGATGCGGCCCGCCAGCCTTCGGCCCAGTGCCGGACATCCCCTCGCCGCCGAACGGTTGGGCGCCGACCCGCGCGCCGATTTGTGAACGGTTGACGTAGAGATTGCCGACGCGCGCATGTTCAGCGACATAATCGGCGACCGATTGCAACCGGCTGTGGAGGCCAAGCGTCAGGCCCGATCCCGTCGCGTTGATCGCCTCGACCACTTGCGGCAGCGCCCCTCGCGAATAGCGGACCACCTGGAGGATCGGCCCGAAGATCTCCGGCTCGGCCGGATTGAGCGCGGCGACCTCGTAAGCTGCTGGCGTGACGAACGTTCCAGAGCGGCAGGCCTCAGGCAGTACCGCATCGATCAGCGTCTTGCCGGAGCGCTGCAGGCCGATCTTGCGGGCATCCAGTGCATCCTGCGCGGCCGGATCGATGACCGGGCCGACGTCGGTCGCCGCAGCGAGCGGGTCGCCCAGATCGAGAGCCTCAATGGCGCCGGTCAGCATGGGAATGATCCGGTTGGCCGTGTCAGTGTGGACGAACAAAACGCGGGCGGCCGAGCAGCGCTGTCCAGCGCTGTCGAACGCGGATCGCACGCAATCGCGCACCACCTGTTCGGGCAGCGCGCTGCTGTCGGCGATCATGCAGTTCACGCCGCCGGTCTCGGCAATGAACGGGATGATCGGTCCACGGCGATCGGCCAGCATGCGGACGATGGCAGACGCCGTCCCGGTCGAGCCGGTGAACTGGATTGCCGAGACGCGCGCGTCGCGAACCAGCGCGGCCCCGACGCGGCCATCGCCCGGCAACAGATGCAACGCGTCGCCAGGAACGCCAGCCTCGTGCAGAAGCCGCGTCGCAAGCGTTGCTGTGATGGCGGTCTGCGGCGCTGGCTTTGCGATGACGGTATTGCCGCTGGCAAGCGCGGCGGCAATCTGGCCGGTGAATATCGCGAGCGGGAAGTTCCATGGCGAGATGCACGCGACCACGCCGCGCGCCCGCCAATCAAGCGCGTTGTGCTCCCCCGTTGGCCCGGGCAGGATCAGCGGCGCGGCAAGCGTGCGGCGCGCTTCAGCCGCATAATAGCGCAAGAAGTCGGCGGCCTCTTGTACCTCGGCGACAGCATTGGCAAGCGTGCGCCCGGCCTCCCGCACGATGACCGAGACGAGCCGCGCGCGGTCCCGCTCGAACAGCCGCGCGGCCGTCTCCAGCACCCGCGCGCGCTCCTCGACGGGCGTGCGCTCAAAGGCGTGGGCGGCCGCCGTCGCACGCGCCAGCGCGGCCTCGATGTCGGCGGCGCTCGAAACCACCGATGTGCCAATACGCTCACGGCGATCGTGCGGGCAGCGGACGACCTGCGCCTCTCCCGCCCCTCGCGTCAATTGGCCCGATACAATGGGCGCGGCTGCAAACGATGCGGCGAGATGCTCGCCCATCTCGGCAACAAGGCCGTTGCGAACGTGCGCCTCGCCGAGTGGCAGACCAGGGCTCGACGTCCGCCCGCCACCACTCCCGTCGCTGCTTTGGCCCCTGCGCTGGCCACCGCAAATATCGAGCGGCGAGCCGAGTTCAAATCGCGAGGTCTCGCCAGCTTGCAACGCGCGCTCGACGAGGGCTACGGGATCGGCGGTCAGTTCCGCGACGGCAATGTCGGTGTCCGACAGCCGGTGCAGGAACGACGAGTTGGCACCGTTCTCCAACAACCGCCGCACAAGGTAGGCGACGAGATCTGACCGCGGCCCGACCGGGGCATAGATGCGGCACGGCACGCTATGCGCAGTTGCAAAGGCGCCGCCGTTTAAAGCGCTGGCACCAGTACCGATCTGCTCATAGATGGCATCCCCCATGCCATGGAGGCGCTGCAGTTCGAATGGCGCGCGCCCGCCAGCGTTAATCGCCGTCGCCATGGTGTGGGCATTGTGCGTGCCGAATTGCGGATAGAATGCCTCGGGCGACGACAGCAAATAGCGGATACCCGCCAGGAACGACACGTCGGCATGAACCTTGCGCGTCAACACCGGGTAGCCGGGCAGCGCGGCCTCCTGCGCGAGTTTGATCTCGGTGTCCCAGTATGCGCCCTTGACGAGCCGCACAGGGATGCGCCGGCCGTTCAGTTCGGCCAACCGGCGCAGCCAGCGCAACGCCGGGATGGCACGGCGGCCATAGGCTTGGACCGCGATGCCGAGCCCGGACCACGTCGATGGTGCGGCCTCGACATAGGCCCGGCCGAACAATTGAAGCGTGGCGTGCAGACGCTCTTGCTCCTCCGCATCGATCGTCAGCGGCACGTTTCGTGCGGCCGCCGCCCGAACGAGTTCGGCAAGGCGCGGGCTAAGTTCGGCCTCAAGCCGGGGCATCTTCGCTGGCTCAAAACGCGGGTGCAGCGCCGACAGTTTGACCGACACCGATGGCCGCGCCATCAGCGCATCGGGGTGAGCCGAGTTGAGCGGCCCGGCAGCCTGCCCGACGGCCTCGATGGCATCCATGTAAAGATCGAAATAGCGCCGCGCATCAGCCTCCGCACGTGCGGCTTCGCCCAGCATGTCATAGGAGAAACGATAGCCCTTGGCTTCGAGTTTGCTGGCGCGAGCCAGCGCGTCCTTGATGGTCGGGGCGAGCACGAACTGGTCACCGAGCAGTTTCACGGCCGACCGCACCGCCTGCCGGATGACCGGTTCGCCGGAGCGAGCCACGAGACGCTTGAGCACCGAGACCGGATTGATACCCGTCGCGTCGCGATACTTGACGACGGCACCGGTCAACAAAAGGCCCCACGTCGATGCATTGACCCACGCGCTATCGGACGCGCCCAGATGGCGGTTCCACTGACCGTCGGCGATTTTTTCGGCAATCAGCTGATCGGCGGTGTCGCTATCGGGAATGCGCAGCAAACTCTCGGCGAGACAGAGCAGCAGCACGCCCTCCTCGCTCGACAGCGCGTACTCGCGCAAAAACGCATCGATGCCCGACAGCTTGGCCGTATTGGCCCGCGCGCCGAGGATGAGCGTCCGGGCGAGGTCGGCGGCCCGCGTGCGCTCGTCATCGGTGAACCCTGCCCGCTCGACGAGGCCCGAGACGACGCGCCGTTCGTCCATCAGGTGGTTGGCTGCGACATCATCGAGTGGCGGCAGCCGCACTGACTGCGCGGGGCTCTGCGTGGCCGAACCGGCACGCGCCTTGCTGACGTGCCCGCCCACACTCCGGCCAACCGGCGGCTTCTCCGCTGGCGTCTGGGGCCTTGTGCCACCGCCCGTGCTTTGGCCAGACCCTCGGCCCGAACCAGGGCCTGAACCTAGGCCTGAACCTAGGCCTGAACCTAGGCCTGAACCTAGGCCCGTACCCAGGCCCGTACCCAGGCCCGAACCTGGCCCCGAACCTAGGCCCGAACCTGAACCTGGGCCTGAACCTGGGCCTGAACCTAGGCCCGAACCTAGGCCTGAACCTGGCCCCGAACCTAGGCCCGAACCTTGGCCCGCGCCTGGAACAGTGCCGCGCCCCGTGGACTTTGTCTCGCCCATACCGATCTCTCGCCGCCGAAAATCGTCTGAAGGGACTCGAACTCAGGACTCGAACGCGCCCCCGCCCGCGCACCTGCCCCCGTACACGAATGGGGACAGAACGCGCCGGAAGCCGGCCGAGCCGCAGCGCGTGACGCCCGCCATAGCCGGATTACGGATCGATCCTAACAGATTCCGCGGTCGAGGCGATCATCGTGCTTGGCGCCTCACGCGATCGTGGCCCGCCGCGGTGCCGACCACCGCCTTTAACGTCCAACCGAGACTGTCCGACCGATATCGTCCAATCGGGACTGTCCAACCGAGACACGTTCCTCCTTCTCCCCATAGCCCTTCGCGATGGGGAGAAGGTGCCCGAAGGGCGGATGAGGGGCGGCCGCTTGCTCCGAAATCGCGACGAGATCGTCGGCTTACCCACTGATCTCGAACGAGTAAGAACAATTCTAGCGCGAGTCGGCAAAGGGCCAATTGCTGCCTTTGCGATCAAGCCAGTACGTAGTAGATTCGTGCTTATGAAACAGGCTTCCACACATCACGGTACCGTCGTCGTCGAACATGTGATCGATGCACCGGTCTCACGCGTCTACGCGGCCTTTGCAAACTCGAAGGAACGAGAAGCATGGGGAGCACCATCAGACAGTACGGCCTATTATTATGAAGAGGCCGATTTTCGCGTTGGCGGCCGCGACATCGCCCGATGCGGTGCCAAATCCGACCCGCGATTTATTGTGGAGGCTCGGTACGTTGATATCACCCACGAGCGCAGGGTTGTGTGGACGGAGACCATCCGCGAAGCCGACCATGCACTGGCAGCAAATGTCACAACTCTTGAACTCATTTCCGAGGGTAACCGCACACGCTTGACGGTCACGGTTCAGGTGACGTCATTTGTCGGTGAAGACATGATCTCGAATACCAAGTCGGGACACACGGGCTCGCTTGCAAGCATGGCTCTACACATCGAGCAATCGCCGAGTCGCTGAGGTCGGCTTCGGATCAGTCTCCACGGCCCCACACGCGCGTGAATTTGCCCCTGACACCGGCGGCTTACCCTCCATCACCGGCGCTGACTGACGTCTCTTTCAGCACATGCCAGGCCATCAACAGCACCAGCGGCGCCCCTCCTCCCCGCGAGCAGGGAGAAGGGACAGCGTACGCCGACACGATCGTGCCGCCCTGCCCGGAC
>JAWXCP010000140.1:0-27936 GCA_034408685.1 Hyphomicrobium aestuarii
GGGTATGGATGTTGGGGGTATGGATGTTGGGGGTATGGATGTCGGTGGCTTTGGCGAGGCGATGGCCGCCGTCGGGCATCCGCGGCGCGTGGTGCACCCGGTCTGCCGTCCGGCGCTGGCCGTTCACCTGCTGCAACTCGCGTCCTCGATCATCCAACGAACCAGGCTCGCAAAGGACTGCCCGTCGTAGGCCGCCAACTCCGGCACCAGCGAGGTCGCCGTCATGCCGGGCTGTGTGTTGACCTCCAGGCAGACCAATTCGCCCGTGCCTCCTGGTGTATCGTCGTAGCGGAAGTCCGCCCGCGACACGCCACGGCAGCCGAGCGCTTCGTGCGCCATCACCGTCAGTGATCGAATGGCCTGGTAAACATCTGGTAAAATTTGCGCCGGTAGAACGTGGTTTGACCCGCCCGGCGCATATTTTGCCTCATAATCGTAGAAATCGAGGCCGACCTTCGGCACGATCTCGATCACGCCGGTCGCTTTTCCAGCGATCACCCCGCAGGTCAGTTCCCGCCCGGCGATAAAACGCTCGGCCATGACGATCTCGCTGGCGTCGCCACCATCGAGTATGGCCTGCGGTGGGGCGTTCCACTCGCGGCCGACGATGATCACCCCGACGCTGGAGCCTTCCGCCACCGGCTTCACGACGTAGGGCGGCGGCATTGCGTGCTCGCGGGCGGCCTCCTGACGCGACACGAGGCGCGCTTCGGCCACGGGTACGCCAGCCCGCGCCATGGCCTCTTTGGCGCGTTCCTTGTGCATGGCGAGTGCGGACGCCAGCACGCCGGAATGCGTGTAGGGCAGCGCCATCGTCTCGAGGATGCCCTGGATGCAGCCATCCTCGCCGAACTTGCCATGCAGCGCGTTGAAACACGCGTCAGGCGCGATGTCGGCCAAACGTTGGGCAACGTCACGGCCAGCGTCGAGTTCGATCGCTTCGTAGCCTTCGCGGCGCAGCGCGTTGGCCACGGCCGCGCCGGAGCGCAGGGACACCTCGCGCTCGGCGGATAGCCCGCCCATCAGAACCGCGATGCGGTGGTAATTGGTGGTCGCGTTCATCGTGTACCCAGGTTTCTGTTCCGGCAACCTAGCGGTTGTGCCACCCGATTGCTGAAGAGCGCCGCCTCACGTGCATGACGACGACCCCAATGCCCGATTCACGGCCACTGCGTCAGCTCAAAGCCATTCAGGCAGGCCGCTGGGCCTTGCGTCAGCTTCTCCGGTCATCCCCGCCCGCGATAGGGAGCTACGCCGGTGTCGGGCAGCCACACGCCCGTTGGCAACTGCCCGGTCTGCCAGAACACGTCGATTGGGATGCCGCCGCGCGGATACCAATATCCGGCGATCCGCATGAATCGCGGGGCGAGCAGGCCTGCCAGCCGTTTGCCGATCGCCACGGTGCAATTCTCGTGGAATGCGCCGTGGTTGCGGAACGCGGTCAGGTAGAGTTTCAGCGATTTGCTTTCGACCAGCCATTGGTCCGGCACGTAGTCTATCACCAAATGGGCGAAGTCGGGCTGGCCGGTGACCGGGCAAATCGAGGTGAATTCCGGCACCGTGAAGCGGGCGACGTAGTCCGTATCGGGGTGCGGATTTGGCACCCGGTCAAGCATCGCGGCCTCGGGCGAGGCGGGGATTGGCGTAAGCTGGCCGAGCTGGGTGACGGCTGGCTTATCAACGGCGGGGCGCGCGGGGTCGGGGTGGTTGCTCATTCTGCGGCCATCCGCGTTGCGGTCTCGGCGCCGCGCGGACCGGCGTAAATGCAGCCCTCGCGGCACGTATCGCGGGCGACCTCGATGGCGGTCAAGCCTGGGACGCGGTTGTCGAGGCGGTTCCACAACCAGACCGCGATCCGCTCCAGCGTTGGGGCAGCAAGGCCCGGCACGTCATTGAGCAGGCGGTGGTCGAGTTCGTCGCGCGCCTCGTCGATCATCCGCGACAGTTCTTCGAAGTGGAACACATAGCCGGTCTCAGCCGACGGCTCGCCGCGCAGCGTGACACGGGCGCGGAAGGAATGGCCATGGATACGCGCGTTCGCCGTGCCGGGTTCGGCGCTCGGCAAATAGTGGGCGGCCTCGAAGGTGAAGTCCTTGTAGATCAGCATGGTGTGCGTTTAACGGGGGGGGCGCGCGCGGGCAAGGCGGTGTTTTTGCAGTGTTCCTGGCCGTCCGGCATCGGTCTCAAGCATGAATGCACTGCACACCATGAACGATCCACACCAGATCACCAGCCTTGACGCATTGCTTGCGCTTTACGGCGAGATCAACGCGAATTCGCTGAAGAAGGAAGTGCCTGTCCTGACGCCAGCCTATCGGCGGTGGATCGCGGCGTCGCCGTTCGTTCTGGTAGCGACGGGCGGCGGGGCGGACGCGGCCGGTAAAGCCGCATCCGGTGGGCTCGACTGTTCGCCACGGGGCGATGCGCCCGGGACGTTGTGCCACGTGCTCGACGAGCGGACGATCGTGATCCCCGACCGGCGCGGCAACAACCGGCTCGACACGCTGCGCAACCTTATCGCTGACCCGCGCATCGCGCTGTTGTTTCTGGTGCCGGGCGTGCCGGAGTGCGTGCGCGTCAACGGGTCGGCGATCATCTCGACAGATCCGGCGTTGTGCGGGCTGTTCCCTGCCGGGGACACCCACGGCGGAAACCTGCCGGTGACGGTCATCGTCGTGACAATCGGCACCGTCTATTTCCAGTGCGCACGGGCGATCATCCGGTCGCGGTTGTGGGAGACAGCGGGGACAGCGCCGACCGATCTGCCGACTGCGGGCGAGATGACGCGCAGCGGCGATGGCGCGTTCGATGCCGACGCCTACGATGCCGCGTTGAAGGAGCGGCAACGTGCGACGCTGTATTGACGCCTAGGTCGCGATGAGCGCGAGCGGCTGGCTGACGAGCAAAACAGGATTTTGTGGTATTCGTTGACTTATGAACGGGTCTCCACGCGTGGCCTGAAGTTCATTCCCGAGGAGCGTTGCATGGCGAAAAATATTGCAATTAATGAGCACTTCGAACGATTTATCGACGCGCAGGTGGCTGCCGGTCGTTTCAATGACGATAGCGAAGTCGTCCGGGCTGGCTTGCGGCTACTCGAGGAGCGCGAGTTGAAACTGGGCGAACTGCGCGCCGCCATCGACAAGGGCGATGATGCCTTCGCAGAAGGCAGCTACCACGAGATGGCCGACCCTGCCGCGTTAGCGAACGATATCATCGCGCGCGGACAGCTCCGCACCAAACGCCGGATAACGCGCTAACAGGTCTCGACGGCCGAAACAACGAAATGGCCTCGCGTCCTCGTAATCTGCTTCGCATGGCGGGGGCGGGCGGCTATCGTGTCTGCCATGATTCGATCTTCAACCTTCGCGGGACAGCGCGTCGCTGTGTTCGGGCTTGGCGGCTCGGGCCTTGCGTCGGCGCAATCGCTGATCGCTGGCGGTGCCGAGGTCATCGCCTGGGACGACGGCGAAGCTGGCCGCTCTGCGGCGGCGCGCGCCGATCCGCCGATCCCGCTCGGTGATCTTCGCGAGGCCGATTGGAGCGGCATCGCCGCGCTGGTACTGGCGCCGGGCGTGCCGCTGACCCATCCTGAGCCGCATTGGGTCGTTCGCTTGGCGCAGGCGGAGACGGAGCGGCGGCGGGTCAATCGCCACGTCGACCATCTGCCAGCAATCGAAATCATCGGCGATGTCGAGTTGTTCTGCCGCGAGCGCTCAGCGTTTTCTGGCGGCGTCCACAACGTGGTGCCGTTTATTGCAATCACCGGCACCAACGGCAAATCGACCACCACCGCGCTGATCTCTCACATCCTGCGGGCGGCCGGCCGCGATGTGCAAATGGGCGGCAATATCGGCGTGCCGATCCTGGCGCTCGAGCCGCTGGCCCGTGGGCGGTTCTACGTCATTGAAACGAGCTCGTTCCAGATCGACTTGACGCCGTCGTTGGCGCCGACCGTCGGTGTGCTGCTCAACATCACGCCAGACCATCTCGACCGGCACGGGACGCTGCTCGATTATGCGCGGATCAAGGCACGGCTGATCGAAGGCGCCGTCCTGCCGGTGGTCGGCAGCGACGCGGCGCCGATGCTGGCCGATATTGCGAGCCTCGATGATCGTCCGCTTCCGTTCGATGCCAGCGATCTGATTTCAGGGTCGCGTGTCGCCCCGATCCACGTCGCCGACGGACGGCTCAACGTCCAGCGATCGGGATCGCCCGATACCTTCGAAATTGTCGCCGACTTGCGCGGCGTCGGCTCGCTGCGCGGAGCCCATAACGGCGAGAATGCTGCGGCCGCGTTTGCCGCCCTGCGCACCTTTCTCGAGCCACACGTCATCGTCCAGCATATGGCGACGTTTCCAGGGCTGGCGCACCGCTTGGAACGGGTCGGCGTCGTTGGGGACGTTTGGTTCGTCAACGACAGCAAGGCGACCAACGCCGACTCTACTGAAATGGCGCTCAGGGCCTATCCGCGCGAGGTGCTCTGGATCGTTGGCGGCAAGCCAAAGGACGGCGGCATCGATAGCTTACGGCCGTTTTTCCATGGCATCGTTCGTGCGTACGTGATCGGCGAGGCGAGCGGCGCGTTCGCTGCCACTCTCGACGGACAGGTGGACGTCGTGAGGTGCGGGACGCTCGACGTGGCCGTTGCAAGAGCGGCTGCCGATGCTGCCGCCTACGCCCGCCGCGAGCCGTTTCCTGGCGCGACCGGCTATCGCGGACCAGCCGAGCCTGCACCGATCGTGCTGTTATCGCCCGCGTGCGCGAGCTTCGACCAGTTCGCGAACTTCGAAAAGCGCGGCGATGCCTTCCGCGCTCTCGTCGCCAAGCTGCCCGGGTTCGTCGCCGCCGCTGACGCCGCAGCATCCACGCCCGCCAGCCAGCCACGAACATGAGCTTCTCCCGCTCGGATCGCTCGCGCCTCGCCGAGTGGTGGTTCACCGTCGACCGGCGCCTGCTCGCCATGCTGTTGGCCTTGATCGGCGCCGGTATCTTGCTGTCGCTCGCGGCAAGTCCGGCGGTCGCGCTAAAGCGAGGCTTCGAGCCCTATCATTTCGTGTCTCGCCATGTGGTGTTCGCCGCGCTCGGGACGGCCGTGCTGCTGGTCGTCTCGTTCCTTCAGCCGTCTGCGATCCGGCAACTCGCGACGGCGATGCTGGTTGGCGCGATCGGCGGATTGATCGCGGTGCTGTGGGTCGGGCCGGAGATCAACGGCGCGCGGCGCTGGCTGCCGGTGTTGGGCCAGACCATCCAGCCGTCGGAGTTCGTTAAGCCGGCGTACGTCGTGATCGTTGCGTGGCTGCTCGCCGAAGCGCGGCGGCGTCCCGATATGCCAGGGCTGTGGCTGGCGTTTGGCCTGACCGCGACGATCGCCGGGCTGATGATGGCCGAGCCCGATGTCGGACAAACCATGCTGATCGTTGCTGTATTCGGGTTGCTCTATCTCGTGTCGGGGCAGCCGATCATCGGGGCCGCCGCGATCGCCGGGTTCGGGGCCGCGGGACTGGCGTTCGCCTATGCCAATTACACCCACGTCAGTAGCCGTATCGACCGGTATCTGGCCGGTAACCCGGGCGAGCGCAGTCAAGTCGACCGCGCGCTGCAGGCGTTTGCCGAGGGCGGCATGCTTGGCCGGGGGCCGGGCGAGGGTACGGTCAAGATCGTGTTGCCTGACGCGCACACCGACTTCATCTTCGCCGTTGTTGCCGAAGAATACGGTGCCATTGCTTGCCTCGGCTTGCTCGCGCTGTACGCCGCGATTGCCATGCTTGCAGTGGTACGGGCTGCCCGCGAGGCCGACCACGCCAACCGGCTTGCGGTGATCGGGCTTGCGGCGATGTTCTCCGCGCAGGCGGCGATCAACATGAGTGTCAACACGGGGCTCCTCCCGGCCAAAGGAATGACGTTGCCGTTCATCTCGGCTGGCGGCTCGTCGATGATGGCGGTATCAATCACGGTCGGCATGCTGCTCGCCCTGACGCGACGCCGCCATGACGTTGCCAACGCAAAAAAGCCTCGGTTGGTCCCGACCACCTGAAGCGGGCGAATTCGTTCGAATACGTGCTATCCGCCTCGGATGATGAGAGTGGACGCGGGCGGATACGGCACGGGGCGTGTTCAGTTCGTAGTCTGAACGACGGGTGGGAGACGCAGACGATATGGGCGGCAAGGCGTCGATCATGCTGGCGGCAGGCGGGACCGCCGGCCATCTGTTTCCTGCGCTCGCGCTTTCGGAAGCGTTGGGCCGCCGTGGCGTCGATGTTGACCTGATGAGCGACGAGCGGGCCGACAAATACGGTGTCGGGTTCCCGGCGCGGTCGGTGCACATCGTGCCGTCGGCCACCGCGTCAGCGTCGAACCCGCTCAAAGCTGCGGCTGCCGCCGTCACGCTGAGCCGAGGCATCGCCTCTGCAGCCCGAACGCTTGGTGAGATCGGGCCAAAGGTTGTCATTGGCTTTGGCGGTTACCCGACGTTTCCGCCACTTATGGCTGCAAAACTGCGCGGCATACCAACCATCATCCACGAGCAGAACGCCGTCCTCGGCCGCGCCAACAAGATGTTGGCCAAGCGTGTCGACCGCATCGCGACGTCGTTCTTGATCACCAAATATCTCGACGGGCCATTGCTCGAGAAGGTGCGCCACACGGGTAATCCAGTCCGCAGCATCGTACTCGATGCGGCGCACTACGCGTATGTGCCGCCAGCGGCCGACGGCCCAATCGGGCTGTTGGTGTTTGGCGGCAGCCAAGGCGCGCGATTTTTGTCAAACACCGTCCCACCCGCGCTGGCTTCACTTCCGGTCCACCTGCGGTCACGGCTCCAGGTTGTGCAGCAGGCGCGGCCCGAGGACGTAGCCGCTGTCGAAGCCGCCTACCGATACAGCGGCATCGCGAGCCAAGTGGCGCCGTTCTTCACGGATTTGCCGTCACGGATGGCGTGGGCGCACCTCGTGATCGGCCGCGCGGGGGCCTCCACGATTACCGAGTTGACGGTGATCGGGCGGCCGTCGATCCTGGTGCCGTTACCGCACGCGCTTGACAACGACCAGCTTGAGAACGCTACGCGGCTTGCCGAATCAGGCGGCGCTTGGTGTATCGAAGAGCGGGACTTGGACGTGGGGCGGCTGACAGCTGCGCTGACCGAGGCCCTGATGGATCCTGAACGACTGGCGGCTACGGCCCAACGGGCGCGGGCCGAGGGTCGGCCGGACGCTGTCGAACGGTTGGCTGATCTGGCCATGGAATTGGTCGAGGCGGGCCGGTAGCGCTGAGCACTAGACCCGGCGGCCCGAACGGTCTTGGGTTACGAAACGAGAGCGCGCGCAAACGATCCGCGCGGCACCTGATGTAACGGCGCGGCTATTCGCGCCAGACGGCGGAGACGTTCAACGATGCAGATGCCCCAGGACGTCGGGACGTTTCACATCATCGGCATCGGCGGCATCGGAATGAGCGCGATCGCCGAAATCTTGATGGCGAAAGGCTATTCGGTCCAGGGCAGCGACCAGAAGGAAAGCGCCAACGTGCGCCGGTTGCGGTCGAACGGTATCCGCGTTTTCATCAGCCATGATGCGATCAACCTCGTCGGCGCGCGCACCGTCGTTATCTCGACGGCGGTGAAGCCCGGCAATCCCGAACTCGACGCGGCCCGCGCCAAAGGGCTGCCGATCGTTCGACGCGCCGAGATGCTGGCCGAACTGATGCGGCTTTATCGCACCGTGTCGATCACCGGCACGCACGGCAAGACGACGACGACGTCGCTCGTTTCGCACATTTTTACCGAGGCGACGCTCGATCCGACGGTGATCACCGGCGGCATCATCAATGCCTGGGGCTCCAACGCGCGGCTCGGCAAGGGCGAATGGATGATCGTCGAGGCCGACGAGAGCGACGGCACGTTCATCAAATTGCCAACCGAGGTCGGCGTCGTCACCAACATCGACCCGGAGCATCTCGACCACTTCAAGACGGTCGAAAATATGCACCGCGAGTACGAGACGTTTTTGCGCAACATTCCGTTCTACGGCCTTGCCGTGGCGTGCAGCGAGCATCCCGTGGTCGACGCCATGCTCGACCGGCTCGCGTTGCGGTCCGACGGGCGGCGGTTGCTTACCTACGGATCGTCAGTGGGCTCTGACCTGCAGCTCAAGGGGCTGTCGTATGACGGCGGGGCGATGGTTATCGACGCCGATCTCGGCCCCCGGGTGCGCGGCGGCGCGCGCCAACTTCGGTCATGGTCGATCCCGATCCTTGGCCATCACAACGCGCTCAATGCGCTGGCAGCGATCGCGATCGCTGCGCACGCGGGCATTCCAGATGAGGCGATCCGCGCCGCACTCGGGACCTTCTCCGGTGTGAAGCGGCGGTTCCAGATCTCTGGCACCTGGAACGGCATGACGATCTATGACGACTACGGGCACCATCCCGTGGAAATCGCGGCGGTGCTCGCGGCGGCCCGTGGCGCGGCCCGCGGCCGGATCGTCGCCATTTGCGAGCCGCACCGTTATACCCGAGTGCGCGACCTGTTCGGCGAATTTTGCACCTGCTTTGAGCATGCCGACAGCGTGATCGTCGGGCCGATGTATTCCGCAGGCGAGGCCCCGGTCCAAGGTATCGATCAACATTCGCTGGCGCGTGGCATCGCTGCAACCGGCAAGCCGGTGATCGCCGTCGACAGTCCGCATGAACTGGTGCCGCTTCTCCGGCGGCATGGACGGTCCGGCGACAGCGTCGTGTTTTTCGGGGCAGGAAACTCGACGGATTGGGCGCACGCCTTGTCGGGATGGCTCGCTGTCGAGGCCGCGCAATGAGCGCGGCGTTGACCGAAATTGCGACCGCGAACGCCGAGACCGAGCCGACGGGGCTGGCCACCGAGTTACGCAGCGGACTGCCCGATCTACGCGGGCGGCTGACGGCGAACGCGCCCATGGCCGACATCACGTGGTTTCGCGTCGGTGGCCCGGCCGACGTGCTGTTCATGCCGGCCGACGAGGTCGATCTGGCGTACTTTTTGCGCACGATCCCCGCCGACGTTTCCGTGTTTGCGATCGGGCTCGGCTCGAACCTGCTTGTCCGCGATGGTGGCGTCAGGGGTGTCGTGATCCGGCTCGGTCGCGGATTTACCGAGATCGAGACGCTGCCCGGGCATCAGTTGCGGGCGGGTGCTGGCGTCCCTGATGTCAAAGTTGCGCGGGCGGCAGCAGAGGCTGGCATCTCGGGCCTCGCGTTCTATCGCGGCATTCCCGGTTCGATCGGCGGCGCGTTGCGGATGAATGCTGGCGCGCATGGTCGCGAGACGAAGGACGCGGTGATCTCCGCGCGGGCGATCGACCGGACGGGCCGCATCCACGATTTGTCGAACGCCGACATGGGGTTCACCTACCGCCACTGCAGCGTTCCAAGCGACCTGATCTTTACGTCCGCGATCTTTGCAGGCGAGCCGGGTGAGCCGGCAGCCATCTTGCGCGAGATGGACGAGGTTGCCGACTATCGCGAGCGGGTGCAACCGATCCGCGAACGGACCGGCGGATCGACGTTCAAGAACCCGGACGGGCACAGTGCTTGGAAGCTTGTCGATGCGGCGGGCCTGCGCGGTTTTCGCGTCGGCGGGGCAAAAGTCTCGGACATGCATTGCAACTTCCTGATCAACGACCAGGGTGCCACGGCGGAAGACGTCGAGCGGCTCGGCGAGACGGCGCGCGCACGCGTGAAGGCTAACTCCGGCATTGATCTGCATTGGGAAATCATACGGCTCGGGGAACCCTTGCCGGGCCGGCCGGTTGCCGAAGCCCTCGTTGTGGCGGATTGAGGCGATTCCGGTCCAGATTGCGTTAGGACAACGGGCATCGATCCAGCGCCTGTTTGCCCCATGGCGGCTCCCAGTCTAGGGTCGACGTCAACCCATTCTGTAAAAGTACCGGAGCCCCCAATGAACGAGATGATCCGCACGATCAAGGCCACCCAGACCTGGGGGCGGGGACGCGTCTACAACGACATCACCGAGACGATCGGGCACACGCCGCTGGTGCGGCTATCCAAGGTGACGGCAGCGGCCAACTCTACAGCGTCGATCCTGATGAAGCTTGAGTTCTTCAACCCGTTGTCGTCGGTCAAGGATCGCATCGGCGTTTCGATGATCGACACGCTGGAAGCCGAGGGCCGCATAACGCCGGGCAAAAGTGTATTGGTTGAGCCGACATCGGGCAATACCGGCGTTGGTCTCGCGTATGTCGCAGCGGCGCGCGGCTACCGCCTGATCCTGACGATGCCCGAAACGATGTCGATTGAGCGGCGCAAGATTTTGGCACAGCTCGGCGCGGAACTGGTGCTGACACCTGGCCCGGCTGGCATGGGCGGCGCGATCGCAAAGGCTGAAGAGATCGCCAAAGAGACGGCCGAAGCCGTTCTTGTCGGGCAGTTTGTCAACCCGGCCAACCCGCGCATCCACGAGCTGACGACGGCTGAAGAAATCTGGACGGACACTGGCGGCAATATCGATGCTCTCGTCGTCGGTGTCGGTACAGGCGGGACGATCACTGGCTGCGGGCGCGTGTTGAAACAACGCAATCCGGGCCTTAAGGTTTTCGCTGTCGAACCATCGACCTCGCCGGTGCTATCTGGCGGTGAAAAGGGTCCGCACAAGATCCAGGGCATTGGCGCTGGGTTCGTGCCAGCCGTGCTTCAACGCGACCTGATCGACGATGTCATCACGGTCACGTCAGACGCAGCGTTCGAGACATCGCGCATGCTGGCCAAGGTCGAGGGCATTCCAGGCGGTATCTCGACAGGGGCAAACCTCGCCGCTGCGCTCAACGTCGCCGCGCGGCCGGAGTTTGCCGGCAAGACGATCGTGACGTTCGCGCCCTCGTCGGCCGAGCGCTATTTCTCGTCGGACTTATTCTTGCCCATCGAACCACCAAAGGGCTGACCGACCGGTACCCTTCTGCTTGCGGGGCTACACTGCTCGTGCTTTGCCCATTGCCAAGCACGGGTAGAACCTCATGCTGCGAGCGCCGGATTTGGGACAATCAGTTGCCAAGACCGTACAATTTCGTAGCTCGACGACACGTCTTCTTCGAGCAAGTAGGGCCCCGGTGTTCCGTAAGCATTGGCACCGGACGTCTTAACCGGCGCGCCGTGACCCATCCCGGACATGATGTGTAGGGTAACGAGTGGCGTTCCTTCCGGCGATTTCCATTCGGTCGTCCGCCGCCCCGCAGATGTCGTGATAGACGCATCGGTCGCGTCAACAGCATGGACGTCGGTCCATTGTGACGCGAGCGCATCGGCGAGTTTCGGGTTCACCACCTTATCCTTGTCGCCGTGCCAGATCGAAACCGGCGGCCGAGCCCCGATACACATATGGGCGGCGCGAACCTTGTCACCCCAGTCCGATGCCGATAGCCGCCGACCTGCGAACATCACCCAAAGCGCACCCGGCACGGTTGTCGCGGCGCCGTAAGGCAACCCGGCAACCACCGCTCCACCGGCGAAGATTTCGGGATACGTTGCGAGCATGACCGCCGTCATCGCCCCACCCGACGATAGCCCCGTGACGAAAACGCGATTCGGGTCGAGCCGTTCGCCCGTCGTTACAGAATCGATCATCTGTTTGATGGAGGCTGGCTCGCCTGAACCCCGGTTGGTATCTTCGCGTCGAAACCAATTGAATGAAAGCGTCCCGTTATTTGCTTTTGTCTGTTCGGGACAGAGTATAAAAAGGCCGTGTTCGTCTGCGAGTTCGATCCACCCGGCACCATTCGCGTATTCGGCTGCTGTTTGAGTGGAGCCATGCAATACGACGATCAAAGGCGCCTCTGGGCCACAGGTTTTGCCGCGGTAGGTCCACATTTTCAACGCGCCAGGGTTGGCCCCAAACTCATCGACGGCGATCAAGTTGGCGTGTTTCGCTTGAGCGTCGGGAATGGCTTGGCCGTCCGATGACGGGCTTTTTGCCACGCCAAACATGAGCCTCTGCACAAACAGAAGCCACATCCCGAACAGCCAAAAGACCGTGCTCCAAAACCAGATGACCATTCGAAAAAACCACGGCATCGCGTACTTTCCTTTTCAATCTCCGGCCGGGTCGTTGGTTTGGGCAACGCATTCCGGTGTACCTGGCCTACTCTTATTTCTGCGGCTCAACCGGTAAACGTGATCCGAGATGCCAACGTCCCGCCTCGGGTTACGTTCCAGCCGGGGGAGGTGCGCAACTTGCAACAGCATGAACGTCTGCCGCATGTTTCCGGCGGAACCGTTTGGATCGTCGGCAACAGGGAGCAGGTAACCGACATTACAGGTAATCGGCGTTACAGCTTACCGGCTGGCGCGCCGGGCAATGGCGTCCTATGCGGGTCGTCAAACCTAAATCTCCTCACACCGTGCTGGACCATGGCTGACACGAAACGACCGCCTCACAATTATAACTCGACCGGTGTTGCCACGGCGTCCACCGTCCGTCTCCCGCCCGAATGGGCCCCTCAGGCGGCGATCTGGACCGCGTGGCCGGCCGACCCGGACGAATGGAACGGCGATTTAGCGCCCCCGCGACGGGACGTCGCCGCGTTGGTGGCCATCCTCGCCGCCCATGGCAATCGTGTGAAGCTGCTTGCCAACGGGTCAGAAGCAGTCAGAAGCGCGCGGCATGCGGTCGGCCGCGCCGCCGAAATCGTCGAGGCTGCCTATGGCGATATCTGGCTGCGTGATACCGGGCCGATATTCGCCGTTACCGGGGCTGGGATTGCCGCGCTGCGCTTTGCCACCAATAGCTGGGGCGGCAAGTATGACCTCCCCGCCGATGCAACGGTTGGCGATGACATCGCGCGCGTCTCCGGCACGCCGATTTCTCGATTTCCGTTCGTGTTGGAAGGCGGCGCTATCGACCACGATGGCGAGGGCACGATTTTGACAACGCGCCAGACGCTGCTCAACCCGAACCGCAACGGCTGGACACGGGAGCAAGCGGAGGACGCGCTACGGTCGGCGCTCGGGGCGCGGACGGTCATCTGGATCGACGAGGGCCTCGCCAACGACCACACCGACGGGCACATCGACAACATCGCTCGGTTTGTCGGACCCGGGCGCGTCGTCTGTCAGGCGCCTGCAGGTGCCGACGATCCCAACGCCGCCACGCTCGACGCCATCGCACAGTCGCTGTCGTCAGCGCGCGATGCCAATGGACGGCAGTTGGACGTCGTGCGCATTCCCGGTGCCGGGCTCTATCGCAACCCATTGGGTGAGATTTCACCGGCCTCGCACATGAATTTCATCATCGCCAACGGCGTCGTCGTCGTCCCGGTCTACGGCACCCCGACCCAAGACGCCGCGCTCGAAGCTTTACAGGCGGTGTTTCCGGACCGCGCGGTGGTCGGTGTGCCGTCCACCGGATTGCTCGGATCGGGCGACGCTGGCGGCGGCTCGTTTCATTGCATCACCCAGCAGCAGCCGATGGCTGCAGACGAACCGATGGGCCAGGGAGAACCTGCGATATGACCATGAGCAACCGCGCGCGCGAAACCACCGTCGCCGCGATCCAGGCGTCCTACGGCCACGACATGGCTGAGAATATCGCCAAGACCGACCTGCTCGTGCGCGAGGCGGCAAAGCGAGGCGCTCAGGTGATCTTGCCGCCAGAACTGTTTCAGGACATTTATTTCTGCACGCGGCAGGACCCGAAATGGTTTGCCACGGCGTTCCCTGCGCGTGAGCACCCCGCCGTCATCGCGTTGGCCCCATTGGCGGCCGAAATGAAGGTCGTCATTCCGATCTCGATCTTCGAGAAGGATGGGCCGTGTTATTTCAATTCCGTGGTGATCGTCGATGCGACCGGCGATATCCTCGGCGTTTATCGCAAAAGCCATATCCCGGACGGTCCGGGTTATATGGAAAAGTATTACTTTCGCCCAGGCGATACCGGCTACAAGGCGTGGTCGACGCGCTACGGGACGATCGGCGTCGGCATCTGCTGGGACCAGTGGTTCCCCGAAACGGCGCGCGGCATGATGCTGCAAGGCGCCGAACTGCTGTTCTACCCGACCGCCATCGGCAGTGAACCATACGACGCCGCGCTCGATACCGCCTCACGATGGCAGCGCGCGATGCAGGGTCATGCGGTATCGAATGCAGTGCCGGTGATTGCCGCCAACCGCTTCGGCATCGAAGATAACGACGGCACAAAGCAACAATTCTATGGCCACTCGTTCATTGTCGACCACACCGGGGAAATGGTGGCTGAACTCGGCTCCAGCGAGGATGGCGTCATCCTCCACACGTTCGACCTCGACGAGATCGAGGCGTATCGTGCCGACTGGGGCTTCTTTCGCGACCGCCGACCGGATTTGACGACGGGCTGAATGGACGACGGGCTGAGTGGACGACGGGCTGAATGGACGACGGGCTGAGACACCTGTTCTCCGTCCGTTGCGCTGCCGTATAATCGGGAATACGCTGGCTGGATGAACGAGCACGTCCGACCATCGCTGACCGATCACACCCCGCACCAACCGGAAACGCCGGGGTTACCAGCCCATCCCCGTCCACGGGCGGCGACGCAGGCAGCCGAAGGTTTACCGCGTTGGCGATGGACCACGGACGAGCTGATCCGCATGGTCGAGGCCGGGCTGCTTCACCCCGACGAACGCATAGAATTGATCGGCGGGGAGATCGTTCCGATGTCACCGAAGGGGCGGCGCCATGAGCACGTCGCTGAAGAACTCGCGCAGTACTGGATCGCTCGCGATGCTGTTGGGGTCAAAATCAGCACCGAGCGACAGTTCAACCTGGACGAGGCGACTTATCGGGTGCCAGACATTATTGTCAGGCCGTCGACCATCAAGACCTATGATCTGACGGGACCTGAAGCCTTGCTCGTTGTCGAGGTGGCCGAGACCAGCCTCGCGTACGACAACGGTGTGAAATCAAAGATCTACGCCTCGTTCGGTGTGCGCGAGTACTGGGTCATCAATGCAATGACGCTGGAGACCCGTGTGCATCGTGCTCCGACGCCGGAGGGGTACGCGTCGATCGTTGCACAAGCGGCATCCACGACGCTGACGCCGCATCTCGTTCCGGCGCTGGCCGTGCGGCTCGCCGATCTCGATGCCCCCTGAGATTGCTGCTCATGCTTAGCCCTGACGAAATAGAACGATACAAACGCCATCTGGTGTTGCGCGAAGTTGGCGGTGCGGGCCAGCAGCGGTTCAAGGCTGCCCGCGTGCTCGTGATTGGTGCGGGTGGGCTCGGGTCGCCGATCCTGCTCTACCTCGCGGCCGCTGGCGTCGGTACGCTCGGCGTCGTCGACGACGATACGGTTTCGCTGTCGAACCTCCAGCGGCAGATCGTGCACGACACCGCCAGCGTCGGATCGGCGAAGGTCGCATCGGCCGCGACCACGTTGGCGCGGATCAATCCGCATGTGACCGTCGAAACGCACGCGTGCCGGATCACGGCGGCCAACGCGCTCGACCTTATCGGGCGCTACGACATCGTGGTCGACGGGTCTGACAACTTCGCGACGCGCTATTTGGTTTCCGACGCCTGTTATCTTGCCCAGCGAACGCTGGTGTTTGCAGCGGTGGGACCATTCGACGGGCACCTCACGACTTTGAAGCCGCATCTCGTCCACCCCGATGGCACGCCGTGTCCGACCTACCGCTGCCTGTTCCCCGACGCGCCGCCGCCCGGCACGGTGGCGAACTGCTCCGAGGTCGGCGTGCTCGGTGCAACGGTTGGCGTTCTTGGAACGTTGGCTGCGGTCGAAGTGCTGAAAGAGATTGCTGGCCTCGGCGAAAGCCTCGCTGGACGGCTGATGTTGTATGACGGCCTCGGTTGCCGGTTCGAAACCGTGCAATTTGCCTGGGACCCGGGCAATCCGTTGAGCGGCCGCAATCGGACGATCACCGATCTATCGGGGCACGTGAACTCAGATGGCGGGCTGGCTTGCGCGCCTTCGACCGACCGGTCCGGCAATGACTTGCCCAGCACCGCACCGGAAGCTCGAGTAGCCGATGCCCATCCTTGACCCATCGCCCGATGCGCTCGCTTCGGCAGCTAGGCTGATCCAAAGCGGCGGGCTCGTCGGGCTACCTACCGAGACGGTTTATGGGCTTGCAGCGGATGCGACCAACGGCGAGGCCGTCGCGGCGATCTATGCGCGCAAGGGCCGTCCGCGATTTAATCCGCTGATCGTTCACGTCGGTTGTGCCGAGAGGGCGTGGGAACGCGCGGCGCCGACGGCGATGGCGGAAATGCTCGCCGCCCGGTTCTGGCCAGGGCCGCTGACGATGGTTTTACCGGCGCGGTCTGATAATGGCATCGCCGATCTCGCGACTGCCGGGCTCGACACGATCGCCGTACGGGTGCCAGACCATCCTGTCGCGCGCGCGCTGATCGCTGCTTCGGGCCGGCCACTTGCGGCGCCATCGGCCAACAGGTCGGGGCGGATCAGTCCGACGACGGCGGCCGACGTGGTCGCTGAACTTGGCGACGATCTGCCGGTGCTGGATGGCGGGCCGTGCTTCAGGGGTCTTGAATCGACAATTGTCGCGTTCGGGCCGTCGGGAGTGGTCTTGCTGCGGGCTGGCAGTATCCCGGCCGCCGAGATCGAAGCGGCGTGCGGCGCGCCGCTGACCCGGATGGACGGCACGACTGGCGCATCATCGGCCCCCATCGCGCCCGGTCAGTTGCAGAGCCACTATGCGCCGCGTGCAATGGTGCGGCTTCGCGTTAGCGACTGGCGGCCCGGCGAGGCCCTGTTGGCTTTTGGGCCGACGTGGCCCCGGCTGGACGCACGGGCAACAAACGGCTCGGTTTCCGATCTTCCAGCCTCCGATCTTGCAATGTCGAACCTGTCACCAACTGGCGACGTCGCCGAGGCGGCGCGCAACCTGTTTGGCGCGTTGCGGCGGCTGGATGCGAGCGGGGCACACACCATTGCCGTCATGTCGATCCCCGACGTGGGCCTTGGCGAGGCGATCAATGACAGGCTCGAGCGGGCGGCGGCCAACCGAAGTTCGGGCGGGCCGTCGTGGGGCTAGCCCGCAGTGTAAAGCAATAAGGCCCCGTAGACACTGGGTGCAATTTCCTTCCCGCGCTTAGCGCTAGCTTGCTATCGTCGATGATCGCCCGACCTTTCATGGTCGATCACCCTCGCCCGCCGCCTGGAACCTGACATGCCGACACTGCTCGTGACGCACCCCTCATTTGTCGACCACGACACCGGCCCCGGTCACCCCGAGCGGCCTGACCGGATGCGGGCGATCGACCGTGCGCTGGCCCACGAGTTTTATGCCGGGCTGAAGCGCGTCGAGGCGCCAATGCGCGAAGACGCCGTATCGGCGATCCTGCTGGCACACCCGGCCGAACACGTCGCCAACGTCGAGCGCGCGCGGGATGCGGCCAAGTCCCAGTCGGTCTATGTCGACGGCGATACGTTGATGTCACCGACGTCCTATGAGCCGGTGATGCGCGCGATCGGCGCCGGGCTGCATGCCGTCGACCAAGTGATGGACCCGAGTTCGGGCATCAAAAACGCATTCTGTCAGGTGCGACCGCCGGGGCATCATGCGGAAGCGAAACGGGCGATGGGCTTCTGCTTTTACAACAGCGTCGCCATCGCCGCCCATTACGCGCGCAAGGCGCACGGGGTCGAACGCGTCGCGGTGGTCGATTTCGATGTCCACCACGGCAACGGTACGCAAGACATCTTCTGGTCCGACCGCAACTTGATGTTTGCGTCGACCCACCAGATGCCGCTCTATCCGGGCTCTGGTGCGGTGTCTGAAACCGGCGTCGGCAATATTTGGAACGCCCCGCTGCGATCAGGCGATGGCGGCGACCGGTTCAAAGAAGCCGTCAACAGCCGCATCCTCCCCGCGCTCGACAACTTCCGGCCCGACCTGCTGCTGATCTCGGCTGGCTTCGACGCCCACCGCGACGACCCGCTGGCGAGCCTCGAACTGGTCGAAGCGGATTTCCTGTGGATGAGCGACAAGCTTGCTGACGTTGCCGACCGCCATTGCAAAGGCCGAATCGTATCAATGCTAGAAGGGGGCTATGATCTCACCGGGCTCGCCCGATCCGTTGCCGTTCACGTCAAGTCGCTGATGAACGCGTCTTCGTGAAGTCGGCGCCGCAAGGACGAGACCCGTCGACACTGTGCGACCTGATCAAGGAGTTTCGATGAAAACGCAGACGAAATCGTTCACCGATATCAAAGAAATGACGTTCGAAACCGGCTTGAAAGAACTCGAGACGATCGTCACGCGTCTGGAGCGCGGGGACGTGGCGCTGGAGGAAAGCATCTCGATCTACGAGCGTGGCGAAGCGCTGAAGCTGCATTGCGATCAACTGCTCCGCCTTGCTGAGGCGCGGGTCGAGAAGCTGACGTTCAACGCCGACGCAAGCCCTCGCGGCACCGAGCCGCTCGATGGCGATCGCGGATCGCCATTCTAAAGTGGGGCGGCCCCATCGCACTAAGCAGGCCCCAGCGATGTTGCGCCGCTTTATCGATGCTCAGCCAATCGACTCGCGGAACAACTTTTCCGCCGCACTCTGCGAATCGGCGGGGTAGATTGACATCAGGGAAAGGTTGTCTGGGTGGAGCCGATGTAGCGTAGCCACTGCCCAAGCATCTAGCGCGGATATCCGCTCACCGAGACCCAGCTCTGGCAACGTACGTTTGAGTTCTAAAAGATGAGCAATATCTGCTCCTAAGCCGGAAGCTAGGCTCTCGCCACCAGGCGCGTTTGCGGCGCTCGCCAACAATTCGCCAAGTTGCATTGGTGGCGGCTTCCCAACGTGCGCCACATGAACAAGCGAGAGTAGTGGGCGGATTAGGTAGAAATACTTCTTGAGCTTAACCTGCTCGCGGCCGTCGATCTCGCTTCGCCATTGAGTACGGGCGATTGACCAATAGTGCCGAGCAAGAGCAGACGGGCTGGCATGGCGCTCGAAAAGCATGGTGACGGCGGGCCGAAAGGTCCCGTCATCTGCATAGTTGATCGGCGAGACCAGCCACTCGTACAGCACAGGGTTTGATTTCAACAGCAATCGCAATGCTTTGCGGACATCCCAGCCATTCAGGTCTATTAATCTTTCGTCGATGCCTTTTTCGATCACGTCGCGACCGTCGGCGAGACGCAAATACCAATCGACCGTGTGAGCATAAATAAATCGAACGTCGTAATCGCTGTCCGGGGACGCGAAGCCCCATGCCCTACTGCCAGATTCCGCAGCATAGAGGATCCGCACATTGTGTTCTGCGGCCACGGCAACAAGTTTTGACGCAATGTGTGCCCTCACGTCCGGTCGAATGGGATCGGTCCATGTCGTTAGTGTCGTTGTTCTGCCGAGCGCGCTGCTGGGCTCATTGGGTTTTGACATCGGAATAATGTAAGCTGGTGAACGGCTCGAACTATCGCAGTTTGAGGGTCGAGAGACCGATCAGGGCGAGGATCACCGAGATGATCCAGAAGCGGACGACGACGGTTGATTCCGACCAGCCTTTTTGTTCGAAATGGTGATGCAGCGGCGCCATCCGGAACACGCGCTTTCCGGTCATTTTGAACGACGCGACCTGGATGATGACCGACAGGGTCTCCAACACGAACAGCCCGCCGATGATCGCCAGTACGATTTCGTGCTTGGTTGCCACCGCCACCGCACCGAGCAACCCGCCAAGTGCGAGCGAACCCGTGTCGCCCATGAAGATCATTGCTGGCGGCGCGTTGAACCACAGAAAGCCGAGCCCGGCGCCGATCACCGCGCCACATAGGATGGCGAGTTCGCCGGTTCCTGGCACGTGGTGGATCTGCAGGTAGGTTGCGAACTTGGCGTTGCCCGACAGGTAGGCGATCAGCCCGAAGCTCGCGGCGGCAATCATCACCGGGACGATGGCGAGGCCATCAAGGCCATCGGTAAAGTTGACCGCGTTGCCCGCGCCGACGATGACGAACGCCGACATCACGATGAACAAGAAGCCGAGCGGGATGACCACGTTCTTGAAAAACGGCACGGTCAGCGCATCCGCCAATTTCGGGTTGCCGATCGACATGATGGCCCAGCCGGCCAGCGCGGCGACGGCCACCTCGAGGAAGAGGCGGAAGCGCCCGCCGGACCCGTCGCTCGTGCGTTTGGTGACTTTGAGATAGTCGTCATAAAAGCCGATCGCGCCAAACGCGACGGTCACAATCAACACGATCCAGACGTATGGATTTTTGAGGTTTGCCCAAAACAGCGTTGCGACGATGATGCCAGCCAGGATCATCAGGCCGCCCATGGTCGGTGTGCCGCGTTTGGCGAGGTGGGTCTTGGGGCCGTCTTCGCGGATCGGCTGGCCCTTGCCCTGCTTGATGCGCAGCATGTCGATGATCGCGGGGCCAAACAGCATCACGAACAATAGCGACGTGAAGATCGCCCCGCCGGTGCGGAAGGTCTGGTAACGGAACACGTTTAGCGCACCGATCTGGTCGCTGAAGTTCACCAATTCGTAGAGCATGCGTGTCCCCGTCTCCTCAAACTTGACTATTCGGCGCGCGATCGTTCCGGCAGGATGATCGCGACGATGATTACGCTGCCCTAGTGCGGCGGTGCCGCGAGATCGTGGCGGGATTTCAATGCGTCGACCAACGGCGCCATTCGCGATCCGTTCGATCCTTTGATCATGATGACATCGCCAGAGCGGACAATGGCCAGCAACGCTTCAACCAAGCCTGCCGACATCTCCGCCCACGTTCCCTGGCGCGACGTGGGCAAGGCGTCGTAAAGATGCTTCATGTTCGGTCCGCACGCCAGCAGCAGATCGACGGCGGCAGAATCGAGATCGGCCGCGAGCCCAGCGTGCAACTGGGGTGCGTTGGCGCCAAGCTCCAGCATATCGCCCAGCACGGCGATCCGGCGCGGGAAGCGGTCGCGCGGGACTTGCGCCAGCGTGGCGAGCGCGGCCCGCATTGATTCGGGATTTGCGTTGTAGCTCTCATCGATCAGCAAAATATCATCGCTTGGACCCAGCAGTGATCGAGCGCCGCGTCCGGGTGGAGGGGTCATGGTGGCCAAGGCTGCAAACGCCGCATCGGCTTGGCTAGGGCCGAAGTCGACGCTGGTCAGCGATCCGATGACGGCTGCAACGGCAACCGCGTTCGAGATGTTGTGGCGGCCAAAAAGGCCGATTTGAAAGGTCTGAACGGAACCGGAGGGAAGTTGCACCGTCAGCACGGTCTGGTTGCCGATCTCGGCCGTGGTCATCAGCCGGGCGCAGTTCGGGCTGTCGGGGTCCGCGACGGGACCGTCGATGAGGAACGGCACAAGCTGAAGTGTCCTGCGTGACCGCGCGGCTTCGGCCAGGGTCAGATAGTGCGGGTTGTCGTAGGGGATCACCGCCCAGCCATTGTCGGCACCGGAAAATATCTCGGCCTTGGCCCGTGCGATGCCTGTAACGCCGTCTGGGAAGTGTTCGATGTGCGCTTCGCCGACGGTCGTGATGATTGCGATATGCGGACGGACCATCCGGCTCAGCGGCGTGATCTCTCCAGCGTGATTCATGCCGATCTCGAACACGCCGAAGCGGGTACTGGCAGGCATGCGGGCGAGCGTCAGCGGCACGCCCCAGTGGTTGTTGTAGCTTTTCTCCGAGGCGTGCGTCGGGCCAATGGCTGACAACGCGGTGCGCAACATCTCTTTCGTCGTCGTCTTACCCGCGCTTCCCGTGACTGCGATCACGCGGGCGTCTGGCGACAGGCGGTCGCGGGCGGCGCGCCCGAGGGCTTCCAGCGCGGCGAGCGGGTCGTCGACGCGAAGCAGCAGGCCGTCGTCGGGTTGACGGGCGTAATGGTGCGCGACAAGTGCCGCTGCGGCACCCTTGTTGAAAGCGGCGGTGATGAAGTCTTGGCCGTCGCGTGCATCTTTCAGCGCAACGAACAGGTCGCCTCGTACAATCGTGCGTGTATCGATCGATATGCCGGTGATACCAGCGACGTGTTCCCCGTCTCGCGGGCTAGCGTCCCGACCACCCACTTTTTCCGCCGGTTCGCACACCACGGCACCGGTCGCCGCGACGAGATCGGCGCGTGTCCACAGAGGTACGATCATGCGGCCTCCCGGGCGGCCAACGCTGAGCTCAAAACCTCGTGGTCGGAGAACGGCAGCACGGCGGTACCGACGATCTGGCCGGTCTCGTGGCCTTTGCCAGCGACGACGACCACGTCGCCAGGGCCGACCATCGCCACGGCCGTTGTGATGGCTTCCGTGCGGTCGCCGATTTCGACGACGTTAGCTGCACCTGCTGCGCCAGCCAGGACCTCGGCGCGAATGGCAGCCGCATCCTCGGTGCGCGGGTTATCGTCGGTGACGATGACAACGTCGGCTTTGTCGGCGGCGATGCCGCCCATGATCGGGCGTTTGCCGCGGTCGCGGTCGCCGCCGCAGCCCATCACGCAAATGAGCCTGCCGGTAGCAAACGGGCGGAGCGCATCGAGACAGGCAGCGAGTGCTTCGGGCTTGTGGGCGTAGTCGACGACGCCGAGGCCGCCCTTTGCGCGACCGACGACCTCGAGCCGGCCGGGCACGCCGGTCAACGCTTCGAGTGCACCGGCGATCGCCCGCTCTGGCGCTCCACAGGCCAGGACCAGTCCGGCGGCCGTCAATGCGTTCTCGACTTGATACGCGCCGAGCAGCGGCAGCGTGACCACCATTTCACGTCCCAGGATCGAGAGCGTCAGGCGCTGGCGGAACCCGTCGCGCACTACATGGAGCAAGCAGATCGAATCGCTGGTACTCGCTGCAGCTTTGCCGACCTCGACCACAGCGAGGCCGCGCTCGCGCGCCACCGCAGCAACATCGGCGGAGCGGGCCCCGTCGGTATTGATCACGGCTGGCTGGCCGGGCTGCAGCAGGCGCTCGAACAGGCCGAGCTTGGCGGAGAAGTAATCGTCCACGGTTGGATGATAGTCGAGGTGGTCGCGGCCAAGGTTGGTGAAGGCACCAGCGGCTAGCGCAACGCCATCGAGACGGCGCTGGTCGAGCCCGTGGGACGATGCCTCCATGGCAAGGTGCGTGACGCCATCGGCCCGCAGCGCGGCGAGCGTGGCTGCAAGCGTCACCGGGTCGGGCGTAGTCAACGATCCGTAGGACGCTCCCGACGGCGATACCACGCCGAGGGTGCCAAGCGAGGCTGCGGCGAGGCCGAGGTGGGCAAACATTTGGCGGGTGAACTCGGCGACCGACGTCTTGCCGCTGGTCCCCGTCACGGCGACGATCGTATCGGGGCCTGGGCCATAGAAACGGGCGGCAACGCGGGCGAGCGCTAGTCGCGGCTCGGCTGCTCGCAGCACGGGGACCGAGCCAACTGCGCTGTCTGGCAGCACGGCATCCTCGCAAACCAGGATCGCGGCGGCACCCTTGGCGACGGCCTCGCTGACAAATGCCGCACCATCGGCCTTAGTGCCCGGCATGGCCGCAAACAGTGCGCCGGGCGTCACCTTGCGGCTGTCGGCCGTGATGGCGGTGATCACGATTGCAGCTGAGCTGCCGCCATCAGACGCGTCGTCGGACAGGCCTGGATTTGGCGTGTCGAGCGCGACGTCGGGTCCAAGCAGGCTGTCGAGGCGGATGGCCATGGACGGGATCGGGTCCGTTCCTGGTTTTGGGACGTCGACCGCCCGGCAGGGCTCGACTGGCGGATGATTAACCGCCGACGCGCGTCATAGGGAGGCTCGTGGCGATCGTCAAACGGCGGTGGTTCAGCCTCGCTCGGGCTTGGTAGCGGTGCCCTTGGCGGTGCGCATCATGTTGGCGAAGCGGGTGAACAAATAGTGGCTGTCCTGGGGACCCGGGCTCGCCTCGGGGTGGTGCTGGACGGAGAACACCGGGCGGCCCTCGACCTGCAACCCACAATTCGTGCCGTCGAACAGCGAGACGTGCGTCTCCGCCACGCCGGCAGGAAGGCTCACGCGGTCAACGGCGAAACCATGGTTCATCGACACGATCTCGACCTTGCCAGTGGTGTGATCCTTGACTGGATGATTGGCGCCGTGGTGGCCCTGCTTCATTTTGATGGTGTTGGCGCCGAGCGCGAGGCCGAGCATCTGGTGGCCGAGGCAAATGCCAAACACCGGCTTGCCACTGTCGATGAGTTCCTTGATCACGGGGACCGCGTATTTGCCGGTTTCGGCCGGGTCGCCGGGGCCATTCGACAGGAAAATGCCGTCGGGCTCGCGGTACAAGACATCTTCGGCCGTTGCGGTTGCCGGTAGCACGGTAATGCGTGCGCCGGCCGAGGCGAGGCAGCGCAAGATGTTTTTCTTCAAGCCATAGTCGATGGCGACGACGTGGAATTCGGGTGCGGTGTTTGGCTTGTACCCTTGGCCCCAAGCCCAGCGCATTTCTTGCCACGCGTATGTCTGACCCGTCGTGACCTCTGGCACGAGATCCATGCCAAGGAGCCCTGGCCAAGCTTTGGCATCGGCCTTCAACTGTTCGATGTCGAAACGCCCTGACGGATCGTGTGCGACCACCGCGTTGGGCATCCCCTTGTCACGGATCAACACGGTCAGGGCTCGCGTATCGATACCGCTGATGCCGATTATCCCGCGATCGGACAGCCACGTGTCGAAGTGCGCCGTGTCGCGGTAGTTCGATGGATTGGTGATCGGCGCGCGCACAACAACGCCTCGGACGCCAGAGCGAGCTGCGGGGTTCGACATCTCGCTGTCCTCGGCATTGGTGCCGACATTCCCGACGTGGGGGAACGTAAATGTCACGATTTGTCCAGTGTAGGACGGGTCGGTCAGGATCTCCTGGTAGCCCGTCATTGCCGTGTTGAAGCAAACCTCGCCGACGGCCGCGCCGATCGCACCGAGACCATAGCCCGCAATGACCGTGCCGTCGGCCAGGACGAGACGCGCGGTCTTGACGCGTTCAACCCACGGTGGCGGGTTCGTCAGCGAGGCGGGGATCGAGTTGGACAAGGCGCGGGCTCCACACGGCGGCGCGAGGCGCGCCGGCGGCGGGGCAGGCCTCGAGAAACAGCGATGATGTCGGTGAGGTCGAGGGCTTAGGGGAGGATCGCACGCGCGTCAACGCGAGCAGCGATCGGTGCGAGGGCGGCTGACGGTTGCCGTGGGGGTCGGACGCGCTTAGACGTGCCACTCGATACGATCGACACAGGAGATACTGCGATGCTGCGCGATAAGATTATGGCCGACATGAAGGACGCGATGCGGGGCGGCGACAAAGCCAAGGTTTCGACCCTGCGGCTGATGAACAGCGCCATTAAATCGGCCGACATCGATGCGCGGCCCAAGGGCATCGACGCGATCACTGAAGCAGAAATTCTCCAGGTCTTCGCAAAGATGATAAAGCAGCGCCGCGACTCGGTCGAGCAGTTCACCACTGGCGGCCGTCCGGAACTTGCCGCCAGCGAACAAGCTGAGATCGTCGTCATCGAAAGCTATATGCCGCAGCAGATGTCGGAAGACGACGTGAAGGCGGCCGCGACGGCGATCATCGCCGAAATCGGGGCTGCCGGCATGAAGGACATGGGCAAGGTGGTCGCGGCGATGAAGGACAAGTTCGCGGGCCAAATGGATTTCGGCAAGGCCAGCGGTGTCGTCAAAGACTTGCTGAAGTAAGATATGCCGGGCACGACCCAGTTACCGGCCAGTTACCGGCCAGTTGCTGGCGGCGCGGTCGGGCCGGGCGCGCAACGGGGTCGGGTGCGAAACGGGCCGGGTGCGAAACGGGCCGGGTGCGAAACGGGCTTATTGCTGAACGGGGCAGGGTTGATGGGCGGCAAGGAGACGCGATCTGTCACCGCGACACCAAACGTGGCGATATCCGGCGCGGCGAAACATTTTGACGTTGCGATCGTCGGCGCTGGTATCGTCGGCCTCGCCCACGCGCTGGCCGCCGCACGGCGCGGGAAACGCGTCGTCGTCATCGATCGCGACGCCCAGGCCAACGGGGCCTCGATCCGCAACTTCGGCTTTATCACCGTGACAGGCCAGCAGGCTGGCGCGTGCTGGGAACGGGCCATGCGGACACGCGACGTGTGGGATGAGGTTGCCGCTGCGGCTGGCATCCAGGTCGCGCACGCGGGATTGGTCGTGGCGACGCGCCGAACCGAGGCGACGCGCGTGATCGAGACTTTTGCTGCAACCGACATGGGCCGCGACTGCCGACTGCTCACGCCAGCGGAAGCCCGCGAGATCGTACCAAACCTGCGCCATGACCAACTCGACGGCGCACTGTTTTCACCTCACGAGCGGCGCGTGGAAAGCCGGACGGCGATTGCCAAGCTCGCGGCGTGGCTGGCGCAAGCCCACGGCGTGACGTTCCTCCGCTCGACGCATGTCCGCCATGTCGACCCGCCGCGCCTCGAGACGACCGCAGGCACGATCTACGCCGATGCGACGGTCGTGTGTGCAGGCGATGAGTTTCGCACGCTTTTTCCGGAGCGGATCGCGGCCTACGGCTTGACGCGGTGCAAGCTGCAGATGCTGCGGTTGGCGCCTGCTCGCGGCATGCCGCGTCCGACGTTAGGGGCGGCGGTGATGACCGATTTGAGCCTCGTGCGGTATCTTGGCTATGCCGAGTTGCCCGAAGCGGCGGCCCTCAAAGCTCGGCTTGTCCACGAGCAGGCCGCGCATCTCGATAACGGTATCCATCTCATCGCCGTGCAATCGGCCGATGGCTCGCTCGTCGTTGGCGACAGCCATCACTACGGCGAGACGCCCGATCCATTCGGCAGCATGGCCGTCGACCAACTGATCCTCGATGAATTCGACGTCGTGCTCGACATGCCCGGATATGCGCCCGTCGAGACCTGGACGGGCATTTATGCGTCGGCAGCCGACCGGCTGATGCTTGTTGACCGGCCGACAGACGCCGTCCGCATTGTCATCGTCACCAGTGGGACTGGCGCCTCGACCGGGTTTGCGATTGCCGAAGAGGTGATCGGCGAGATCTTTGACGGCCCGGCTCGCGTTGCGAGTTGACGCCGCGGGACGAAAGCAGGCTGGTCGTCGTCACTGCCGTCGTGGGGGACAAGAGAGATGGGTACGACAGCAATGGGTGCTGACGCATTAAAAGCGATCGTTTTCGACTGGGCCGGGACGATGGTCGACCACGGCTCTCGTGCGCCGATGGGGGCATTCGTCGAGGTGTTCGGCCAGTTCGGCATCGAACTCACGATTGCGGAGGCCCGCGGCCCGATGGGGCTGCCAAAGTGGGACCATATCGCGACCCTTCTGGCCGTGCCCACGATTGCCGCGCGCTGGACGGCAAAGCATGGCACTCCGCCGTCAAGGGCCGATATCGATCGCATCTATGATGTGTTCGTTCCGCTGAACGCCCAAGTCGTGACCCAGTACGCCGACCTTATTCCCGGCGTCATTGAAGCGATTGCGGCGTGCCGGGCACGCGGCATGAAAATCGGCTCGACGACGGGATACACCCGCGGGATCATGGACCGCCTCCAGCCTGCAGCCACAGCCCAAGGGCTTGTGGTCGACAACCTCGTCTGCGCGGGCGATTTGGCCGGCGGACGGCCTGGTCCTTTGATGATGTACCGCTGCTTCATCGACCTCGACGTGTGGCCGGCCCACCTCGTGGTCAAGGTCGACGACACGACGGTCGGCATTCTCGAGGGGCGCCATGCCGGATGCTGGACCGTCGGGGTTTCCATGTCGGGCAATGCGTTGGGGCTGTCGCTGCCTGAGCTTTCGGGCCTGCCGGAAACCGATCGCGACGCAGCGCGCGCGGCCGCCGTTCGGTCGCTGTCCGAAGCCGGGCCGGATTATGTCATCGACAGCGTGGCGGCGTTGATGCCTGTGATCGACGATATCGATCGGCGCATTGCGGATGGCGAACGCCCACCGCCGGTCATGGGGTGAGGCTGGACGCGGCTGCTGGTTGCCTCGGTCAGGTGTGCGGGCGCTGATGACC
>JAWXCP010000141.1:0-54676 GCA_034408685.1 Hyphomicrobium aestuarii
AAGAGCCTCGGCCATGCGGTCCTCCAAACGAATCAAAGGACCCGTATAGATTCAGCATTCTCTCAGCCTGTCACCCTCAGATTCATGCAATCGCCCTGTCACGGCCCTGCCGATCGATTGACAGGGTTGCTCAGTGTGTGGAACCTCAAGCGACGTTTTCGCTGACATGAAACGACACCGGACACACCCATGGCCGTCACACGCACGCCGCAAAAATTCTTCGCCACGCTTGCTATTGGCGCACCGGAACCATACCGCCAGCTGCCGGTGAAACTCGAGCGGATGATCCATTTCATCCCGCCGCATAACGCCAAGATCCGCGCCAAACTCAAGGACACCATCGGCCAAGTCGACGTCGTGCTCGGAAACCTCGAAGATGCGGTTGCTGCAAGCGAGAAGGAAGACGCCCGCGCTGGCTTCGTGTCCATGGCGCGCGAGTTCGATTTCGGCGCGACAGGATTGTGGACGCGCATTAACTGCCTCAACTCGCCTTGGGGGCTCGACGACATAACCACGCTGGTCGCGGAAGCTGGCAACAAACTCGACGTGATGATGCTGCCCAAGGTCGAAGGGCCGTGGGACATCCATTATCTCGACCAGCTTCTCGCCCAGCTCGAAGCCAAGCATGCGGTGAAAAAGCCGATCCTGATCCATGCCATCCTGGAGACGGCCGAGGGCGTCAACAACGTGGAGGCGATTGCAGCTGCTTCGCCGCGCATGCACGGCATGAGCCTCGGGCCGGCCGACCTCGCCGCCTCGCGCGGGATGAAGACGACGCGGGTTGGTGGCGGCCATCCAGATTACACGGTGCTGGCCGATGCGGTAGGCGGAGCCGTCGCAACGGAAAACGCCGCGGTAGGTGGAGCCGTCGCGAATGAAACTCGCATGCGCTATCAACAGGACCTCTGGCACTACACGGTCGGCAAAATGGTCGACGCCTGTCTCGCCCACGGTTTGAAGCCGTTCTACGGCCCATTCGGCGACTTTTCGGACCCGGCCGCATGCGAAGCGCAATTTCGAAATGCCTTTCTTCAGGGTTGCGTCGGCGCTTGGTCGCTGCACCCGAGCCAAATCGACATCGCCAAGCGCGTGTTTTCCCCCGACGCAAGAGAAGTCGCCTTTGCCCGGCGCATTATCGACGCGATGCCGGACGGCACCGGGGCCGTGATGCTCGACGGCAAAATGCAGGATGACGCGACGTGGAAACAGGCCAAGGTCATTGTCGACCTTGCGAAAATCGTCGCCGCGAAGGACCCTGTAGCCGCCGCCAGCTATGGCTTTTAAGCCACATTTCATCACAGCACATTGACGCACCGTGATATTTCAACGCCTTTGGGGAGTATTCGTCCCGCGCCATCGTTGTAAGCTATCGTGACCCCCGCGCCGCGCATCGCGCCGCACAACACCTCATCGACCCAAATCACCGGAACACGCGTCGTGGTAACCAAAAAAACGACCCCACCAAGATCAAAAGCAAACCCGAAGCCGGTTTCCGACACGGTAGCTGACGCCAAGGCGGATGCTGCCGCCCGGATTGATGCGGTCCCAAGCAAAATAACCGGACCGTCGGCGGTGACCGAGGCATCGACGGAAGCCGACACTGCCCCGAGCCGTGAAGCCGGCCGCACCAAACCGCCACGCACGACGGCAGCTCGCGCAACCAAGACATCCACGCGCGCCACGAACCAGGGCGTGCCCGGTACAGTTGCATCGCCCCCGCTAGCGGCTGCCAGCACGTCGCAGCCAACGCCAAACTCCCAAAAACCGCCTGCGCCCGCAAATCGTCGCCGCAAAGCAAAATCGCGAGACACCGCGCGGACAGCGCTCTACGGGGTCGGCGCCATCGTTCGACACCGGTTTTATCCATTCCGCGGGATCGTGTTCGACATCGATCCGCAGTTCAACAACACCGAAGAATGGTGGCAGTCGATCCCGCTTGAACTACGCCCTGACAAAAACCAGCCGTTTTATCATTTGCTCGCCGAGAATGCGGATACGGAATACGTCGCGTATGTTTCCGAGCAAAATCTGCTGCCGGATCGAACCGGCGAGCCGCTCCGCAACCCCAAGGTCGCGGAAATGTTCGTCCAAGACGAAAACGGGCGGTTTTATCCCGTCTTCATTCAAGCGCATTGATTAGGATGCCGCCGCTGCGTTTCGCGTGATTGGCAAAACGCGAGCGCTGGACGGAATACTGGCGTCGGGCCGATCAGTTGGGCCGATCAAGCGATCAGTCACAATCCGAAGTCCGATCAAACGGACCCGCCGTGGCGAAGGGCTCATTGGATAAAACTGCGCTGGCAATAGTCGTCGACTACAACGTGATCCAGGAGCGAACCGCGAATGCGGTTTCTCCCGGTCAAATGTTGCCTTAACCGGTGGCCATCGCCCTGCGCTCTTCTTCGACGCGGGCGAGGTCGTCTTTGCCCTTGGCGCTGACATCCCGGTCGATCAATTCGATGACCGCACGCGGCGCGCTGTCGCCATAACGAAAGCCCGCCTTCATCACGCGCGAGTAACCACCGCTGCGATCCTTGTAACGCGGACCCAGAATATCGAACAACTTCTTGGCCATGTCCTCGTCGCGCAACCGCGATGCGGCCAGGCGGCGCGAGTTGAGATCACCGCGCTTGGCCAGCGTGATGTACTTGTCGATGATCCGCTTGAGATCTTTTGCCTTCGGCAGTGTGGTGACGATCTGCTCGTGGCGGATCAGCGAGGCTGCCAAATTCGACAGCATGGCTTGACGATGGCCGGAGTCCCGGTTGAACCGGCGGCCCAGATTCTTGTGACGCATAGCTTTCTCGTCCTGTTTTTCGATTGTTCGATTGGTTTTGGGAGGTTCTTTGGCCTCGCCTTTTTTTGTGGGGGTAGCGAATGGCGAATTGCGAATTGGTTCAATACTGACCCAGCCACCACTCGCTATTCGCTACTCCCAATTCGCTCAATATTGATCTTCAAACCGCTTCGCCAACTCTTCGATGTTGTCGGGCGGCCAGTTCGGCACTTCCATACCGAGATGCAGACCCATGGTGGCCAGCACCTCTTTGATTTCGTTCAGCGACTTACGCCCGAAGTTCGGCGTGCGAAGCATTTCTGCTTCGGTCTTCTGGATGAGGTCGCCGATATAGACGATGTTGTCGTTCTTCAAGCAATTTGCCGAACGAACCGACAGTTCGAGTTCGTCGACCTTCTTGAGCAGAGCCGCATTGAATGCGAGCTCGGGATGGCGCTTTTCTTCGACGGCCTTCTTGGGCTCCTCGAAGTTGATGAACACCGACAGTTGATCTTGCAGAATGCGGGCGGCCAACGCGACGGCGTCCTCGGGGGAGACCGAACCGTCAGTCTCGATCGTCATCGTCAACTTGTCGTAATCGAGGATCTGGCCCTCGCGTGTATGCTCGACCTTGTAGGACACCTTCTTGACGGGCGAGTACAAGCTGTCGATGGCGATCAGCCCGATAGGCGCATCGTCGGGACGGTTGCGATCCGCTTGGACGTAGCCCTTGCCCATGTCGGCGGTGAATTCCATCCGCACCGAAGCGCCCTGGTCGAGATGGCAAATGATGTGATCGGGGTTCAAAACCTCGACCTCGGACCCGGTCTCGATATCGCCAGCCTTGACCGGACCTGGCCCTTCCTTCTTCAACACCATGCGCTTGACGCCATCTGAGTGCACGCGCAGTGCGATCTCTTTGATGTTCAAGATGATATTGGTAACGTCCTCGCGGACGCCAGGAATGGATGAGAACTCATGCAAGACACCCTGAATCTGAAGCGTCTTGATGGCACCGCCTTGAAGCGACGACAGCAGCACGCGACGCAGCGAATTGCCGAGCGTCATGCCAAAGCCGCGCTCGAGCGGCTCGGCGACGAGGGTCGCCATCCGCTTGCGGTCACGACCGGGGGTGACTTGCAGTTTGCCGGGCCGGATGAGATCCTGCCAGTTCTTCTGGAGAACGTTGAGCACGCCTCGCCTCCTTCGGTTGAACCCCGAACGCTGCGGTAAAATCGCGAGCGGCGGGATAATGGCGCGACTGGGCGCCGGGAAATAATGATGGGCACGCCTGGAAAATCCTGGCGCACCCTCGTTTCGACAGCGATGCAGTTCAGACGCGGCGGCGCTTACGCGGGCGGCATCCATTGTGCGGGATCGGCGTCACATCGCGGATCGACGTGATCTGGAAGCCGACCGACGACAACGCACGAAGTGCTGACTCACGACCCGAGCCTGGGCCAGTGACCTCGACTTCGAGGATCTTCATGCCGTGTTCCTGAGCCTTGCGGCCCGCATCCTCGGCAGCCATCTGCGCCGCGAACGGCGTCGACTTCCGCGAGCCCTTGAAGCCCTTGGTGCCCGACGACGACCACGCGATCGTGTTGCCCTGCGCGTCCGTTATCGTGATCATCGTGTTGTTGAACGACGCGTTCACGTGGGCGACGCCCGACGTGATGTTCTTTTTCTCGCGCTTGCGAACTTTACCGGCTTTAGCGTCTTTGGCCATCGTCGAGGAACTCCTGGGACCCGATATGGCGCACGGCCTGTTCGGCGGGTCGGCGTGGGGACAGATTGGAAAACAAGTGCGTCAGGCGAAATCGACCAGCCCAACGCCGATGAGCGCATGGGCAGCAAACGCCATTAGGCCTTTTTCTTGCCAGGGATCGCCTTGGCAGGACCCTTGCGGGTGCGGGCGTTGGTATGCGTACGCTGACCGCGGACCGGAAGGCCCTTGCGGTGCCGCAGACCACGGTAGCAGCCGAGATCCATCAAACGCTTGATGTTGAGCTGAACCTCGCGACGCAAGTCGCCTTCGACCATATAATCGCGGTCGATGGTCTCGCGGATCTGGAGGATATCGGCGTCGGACAGCTGATTGACCCGCCGCTCCATCGGGATCTTCACCTTCTCGCAGATCTCGGCAGCGAACTTCGCGCCGATCCCGTGAATATACTGAAGTGCGATGAAGACCCGCTTCTGGGTCGGAATGTTGACACCGGCGATACGTGCCACGTTGTTCTCCCAATTCCTGCTAGACGTCAGCAGTTCCAATCCATTGGAACATACCGTTGCATTAACGATCACCGGCCAGAGGAGCCCAACCTTCAGGCTGCCCGCAAACGGTATATGGCCGACGTGCCGTACCGATCCTTTGATCGATCCGGACAGACGCCAGCCTTGTCTCTCGATTGAAGGGTGGGGATAGCCTTAAATCCGCCGCTCCGTCAATCGCCGTCTCACGTCTCGACGCGTCCAAATCAGTCAAAATCAAGCTCGAAGAACGTCAAGCCTTCCTCGCGTCACGTTTGCTCGCCTCACGCCGTCGCCCGAGACGCCGGCAGCCCCAGCAGCGCTTCCAACCGTTCCGTGATTTCTTCCATGGGCCGCATGCCGTCGAGCGACGTCAAATTGCCTTTGGCATAATAATAGCCGGTCAGCGGCGCGGTCTCACGATAGTAGGCCATCAGCCGCTTTTGCACGGTGGCCACGTTATCGTCGGCACGCCGCGTGAAGTCTGACGATCCGCACGCATCACATCGCCCCAACACACGGGTCGGCTTGTTCGTATCGTGATACCCAGCACCACATTTCGAGCAGCTGAACCGGCCAGAAATTCGATCGATCAGCGCGTCGTCGTCGACTTTCAGCTCGATGACATAGTCCAGGCTCATGCCGGTATCGTGGAGCAGCGTATCGAGCGCGGATGCCTGAGCCAGCGTGCGCGGGAACCCATCGAGTATGAACCCGCGCTTGCAGTCCGGATCCCGTATGCGGTCGGCGATTATCCGAATGACGATATCATCCGACACCAAGCCGCCGCCCGACATGATGGCGGACGCCTGTTTTCCGACGTCACTGCCAGCTTTGACGGCCTCACGCAGCATCCCGCCGGTCGATAGTTGTATCAGGCCGTAGCGATTGACAAGGGCTTCGGCCTGCGTACCTTTACCCGCCCCAGGCGGACCAAGAAGGATCAGGTTCAACGGCGTCCTCCCATGGGTCCCGATCCGCGAAGCTTGTTCTTCTTGATGAGGCCTTGATATTGCTGAGCGATCAGATGGCTCTGAACCTGAGAGACGGTATCCATCGTCACGCTGACGGCAATCAGCAACGATGTGCCGCCAAAGTAGAACGGCACCGCCGCTTGTGAGATCAGAACCTCCGGCAGCACGCAGACGATCGCCAGATAGATCGCGCCGACGACCGTAATGCGCGTGAGGACATAGTCGATGTACTCGGCCGTCTTTTGGCCGGGGCGTATGCCAGGAAGGAAGCCGTTGTACTTTCGCAGATTGTCGGCCGTCTCGACGGGGTTGAACAGCACCGCCGTGTAGAAGAATGCAAAGAACACGATCAGCGCCGAGTAGATCAGAATATGGCCGAGCTGCCCGGGTCCGAGTGCCGCAGCGATACCGGTCCAACTCGGAACCCAGGTCGCTAGCGCTGCCGGCAAATAGGCATCGACCCAGCTTGGTCCTTCGGTCGTGCTCGCAAACTGCGCGATCGTCGCTGGAACCAACAGAAGCGACGATGCAAAGATCGGAGGGATAACGCCGGCTGGATTGAGCTTTAGCGGCAGGTGCGACGTCTCGCCTTTGGCCAGGAACTGACCCGTCTGACGCTTGGGATACTCGATCCGCAACCGGCGCTGCGCGCGTTCGATGAACACGATCGCCGCCACGACAACGACCATAAGCAGCATCAGCGCGATCAGCAGCCACGTCGCCATGGCTCCGGTGCGGGCAAGTTCAAACATCTGCGCGATGGTGCCCGGCAAGCCCGCGACGATACCAGCGAAGATGATCAGCGATGCACCGTTGCCGATGCCGCGCTGTGTGATCTGCTCACCGAGCCACATCAAAAACATCGTACCGCCGACGAGCGTGACGACCGTGGAGATGACGAAGAACGGGCCGGGGCTCAACACGACTGGACCGACCGTGCTCGTCTGCCCCTGGAGGCTCAAAGCAAGCCCAAGCGCCTGGGCCGTCGCGAGCAATACCGTCAGGTATCGCGTGTACTGGTTGATCTGCTTGCGGCCGCTTTCGCCTTCCTTCTTGAGCGCCTCGAGCGACGGGACGACCGAGGTCATCAGCTGCATGATGATCGATGCCGAAATGTAGGGCATGATGTTCAACGCGAAGATCGCCATGCGTTCCACGGCACCGCCGGAGAACGTATTGAACATACCGATGATGCCCTCGCTCGCGCTCTTGAAGTTCTGCGCAAACGCTTCGGGGTTGATACCCGGGATCGGTATAAACGTACCGATGCGATAAATCAGCAGCGCGCCGAGGGTGAACCAAAGGCGCTTCTTGAGATCCTCAGCCTTAGCGAAGACGCTGAAGTTGATCTGGCTGGCAAGCTGCTCGGCAGCGGAAACCATGCGTCGCTCTCCACACCGGGCGATCGCGGACAAACGTTACGTTTGGCGACCCCGGCCTATGTGTCAGTCACGCGTCTCAGTGTTACGCCTGCAGGCCAGTGAACCGTGGGTACTGGCCCGTCTCATTTGCCGACCGCACGGACGTGCATAAGCAAAAGCCAGCAGCCTGTCTATTTTGCCATCAAGCGTCGGATTTACCAGCTTTAGGTGCCGAAGTCTTCGCCCTCTTGGCCGCAGTCTTTGCCCGTTTGGCGACATCGGCATCGAGGATCTTAGGTACGATCAACCTGACCGAACCACCGGCGTCTTCGATTGCCGCCTTGGCCTTGGCAGATGCATGATTGGCGACAATCGTCACCTTGGTCTTGAACTCGTCGCTGCCCGATCCGAGCACGCGCAGGCCATCCTTTGGACGACGGCACATGCCAGCGGCGACAAGGACCGCGACGTCGATCGGCTTAGAGCCATCGATGCGCTTGGTCTCGATGCCGACGGCGAGATCCATCAGGTTGATCTCGTTGTAATGCTTGGGCCGGTACTTGTTGAATCCGCGCTTCGGCAGGCGCCGAAACAGCGGCATCTGACCGCCTTCGAAGCCGCCGATCGCGACGCCAGAACGCGCCGTCTGACCCTTGCCGCCGCGGCCACCCATTTTGCCGACGCCCGAACCGATACCCCGGCCGATGCGTACCCGGAACTTGCGTGAGCCCGGGTTGTCTTTGATCTCGTTGAGCCGCATGGCGCGATCCCGCTTCTCTTCCAAAATTGCTGCGACGTCGCATGGACGCCGCGTGAACGTTCGTCGTGTCGCCGTTACTTGGTGTCGACGATGCGGACCATGTGCCCGACCTTCGTCAGCATGCCGCGGACCGATGGCGTGTCCTCGACCTCGCGGCGGCGGTTCATCTTGTTGAGGCCAAGACCCTTCAACGTTGCCAACTGGTCTTCCGGCCGTCGCGCCGGGCTCGCATATTGCTCGATCGTAATCGTCTTTTTGCCAGCCATGGCCCGTCCTCGATTTCTGTCATACGGCCGTGCGTTCATCGCCGGCTTCGTTGTCGTGATCAGGCTTCGACGCTGGCGCCGTCGCCTTCGGTTTCCGACGACGCGTCACGGCGGCGGGCGACGATGTCGCTCACCTTCTTGCTGCGGCGTGCGGCGACCCCACGGGGGTTTTCTTGCTCTTTCAACGCGTCGAACGTAGCCCGAACGACGTTGTAAGGGTTGGTCGACCCGAGCGACTTTGCCACGATGTCCTGTACGCCGACCATCTCGAACACGGCGCGCATGGCGCCACCCGCGATGATCCCGGTACCGGGAGGCGCCGAGCGAACGACGACACGACCAGCGCCGTGTCGACCGGCGCTATCATGGTGGACCGTGCGGCCATCGCGCAGCGGCACGCGGATCAGCGAGCGTTTCGCCTCTTCCGTTGCCTTACGGATTGCCTCAGGAACCTCGCGCGCCTTACCGTGACCGAAGCCGACGCGGCCCTTCAGATCGCCAACGATGACCAGCGCGGCAAAACCGAAGCGCTTGCCGCCTTTGACCACCTTGGCCACGCGATTGATGCCGACCAGCTTGTCGGAAAACTCGCTGTCGACCTTCTCGTCACGGCCGCCGCGGCCACGATCGCGCCCACCGCGATCGCGTCCACCACCACCAGACCCAGAGCCACCGGGAGCGCGTGCCACTGCCTTCGTCCTTTCAAGTCCTGCCCGGCGAAAGACTGCCGCAGCGAAATTTTTCGAAGTTCACGTTCGTCAGAAGTCGAGGCCGCCCTCACGAGCGGCATCGGCGAGCGCCTTGATGCGCCCGTGATAGATATAGGCCCCACGGTCGAACACGACGGCTTTCACGCCCGCCTGGATCGCCCGCTCGGCAACGAGTTTCCCGACCGCAGCCGCAGCTGCAGTATCGGCACCCGTCTTGAGCGCACCCTTCAAGTCCTTCTCGATGGTCGAGGCGGCGGCCAACGTCCGGCCGGCCTCGTCATCGATGACCTGAGCATAGATATGCTCCGACGAGCGGTACACCGTCAGCCGCGGGCGGCCACCGGATTTTGCTTTGAGCGTCTTGCGAACCCGCAGCTTGCGCTTGTGGATTGATTTCTGCGTCGCCATGGCGGCCGTCCTTATTTCTTCTTGCCTTCCTTGCGGAAGATGTATTCGCCCTGATACCGGATGCCCTTACCCTGGTAGGGCTCGGGCGGACGATAGCTGCGGATGTCGGCGGCGACCTGCCCGACAAGCTGCTTGTCGATACCGGCAACCGTGATAATTTCCTGCTTGGCACCGGCGACCTTGACGTCGATGCCGGCAGGGATTGCATGCACGACCTCATGGCTGAACCCGATCTGGAGTTGCAGCTGGTCCTTTGCCTTCATCGCCGCGCGGAAACCCACGCCTTGAATTTCAAGCACTTGCGCGTAGCCATCGGTAACGCCCTTGACCAGGTTGGCCACCCGCGTCCGCGACATGCCCCACATGGCGCGTGCCGTCTTCGTGTCCGAGCGCATCGTGAGTGTAATGCCGTCGGCCGTCTTCTCGACCTTCAACTCGTCAGGGACACGGAACGACAGTTCGCCCTTGGGACCCTTCATACTGACAAGCTGGCCAGCAATCGTCGCCGTCACATTGGACGGGACGGGAACCGGCTTTTTTCCGATGCGCGACATGGCTGACCTGGGCTTACCTAAAACGGCGTTAGAAGATGTTGCAGAGAACTTCGCCACCGACGTTCTCTTCGCGAGCGCGCGTGTCCGACATCACGCCCTTGGGCGTTGACACGATCGCGACGCCGAGACCGTTGGCGACGGGGATCAGCTGCTTGACTGGCGAGTAGACGCGGCGGCCAGGCTTCGACACCCGCTCGATTTCTTTGATCGCTGGCTGACCATTGTAATATTTCAGCTCGATCTCGATTTCGGGCAGGCCGTCCTTGGGCTCCAGCCGCGTGTAACCGCGGATGTATCCCTCTTCCTGCAACACATCGAGCACGCGAGCGCGCATCGTCGAGGCCGGAGTGCGGACCTTTGGGCGGCGGCGAGCCAGCGCATTGCGAATACGCGTGAGCATGTCACCGATAGGATCGTTCATAGCCATCTTTCGATCCTCCTTACCAGCTGGCCTTGACCATGCCGGGGATCAGCCCCTGAGTTGCGAGTTCGCGCAGCTGATTGCGGCACAGACGAAGCTTCCGGTAATAGCCGCGTGAACGGCCCGTCAGCTCACAGCGATTGCGAATGCGGGTCTTTGACCCGTTACGCGGCATCTCGGCGAGCTTCAGTTGCGCGGCGAACCGCTCCTCAACCGGGCGTTTCAGGTCGGTCGTGACCGCCTTCAACCGCGCACGCTTGGGGGCGTACTGCGCCGTGAGCTTACGCCGACGCTTATTCTTCTCAGTGGAGCTGACCTTGGACATGCCGTTCTCCTGACGCCGTTGTGACGGGCGTCACACCTTTCACTTCCGGAATGGAACATTGAACCCGCGAAGCAGTTCGCGGGCCTCGTCATCGCTGGCGGCCGTGGTACATATGATCACGTCCATGCCGAGTACGCCCTGCTCCACCGCCTTGTCGTAATCGACCTCGGGGAAGATGACGTGCTCTTTGATACCGCAAGCATAGTTGCCGCGGCCGTCGAAGCTCTTCGGGTTCAGGCCGCGGAAGTCTTTCACGCGCGGCAGCGCGATCGTGACGAAGCGGTCGATGAACTCGTACATACGTGCGCCACGCAGCGTGACTTTGGCACCGATCGGCATGCCTTCGCGCAGCTTGAACGTCGAGACCGACGTTTTGGCGCGCGTGACAACCGGTTTCTGGCCGGAGATCAACGCGAGGTCGCCTGCGGCGTGGTCAACGGCCTTGCGGTCGTTCACGCCTTCACCGACACCCATGTTGAGCACGATCTTGTCGAGACGCGGCACCTGCATCGGATTGGCGTAGCCGAACTTCTCGGCCAATTCCTTACGGACCGTGGCGTCGTAGTGCGACTTCATCCGCGGGACATAGTCCTTCGGACGCGTAAAATTGCGCGGCTCGGTGTTGACCGGCGCCTGAGCCTTGCCGCCACCCTTGCCTTTACCCGCTGACCCGCCACTCTTGGCTGGGCCACCAGCTGCGGGCTTACCGCCCGCTTTGCCCTTCTCGCCAGCCATCAGTTCTTCTCCGGAATGATTTCGCCGGAACGCTTCGCGAACCGGACTTTTTTGCCATCTTCCAGGAACTTGAAGCCGATCCGCGTCGGCATTCCGTCCTTGGGATCCTCGACCATCAAGTTCGAAAGCTGAATTGGAGCTTCCTTCGAGACGATCGCGCTTTGGCGCGTTGCCGTCTGCTTTTGATGTTTGCGCACGACATTGACCCCGCGAACGACCGCGCGGTTTTCCTTCGGCAGCATTTCCAGCACCTCGCCGTGCTTGCCCTTGTCGCGACCTGTCGTCACCACGACGCGGTCACCTTTCTTGATTTTTAGCGACGCCATTACAGCACCTCCGGCGCGAGCGAGACGATCTTCATGTGGTTGCGGGCGCGCAGTTCGCGGGTCACGGGCCCGAAGATGCGGGTCCCGATCGGCTCGCCCTGGTTATTAATCAGGACGGCTGCATTGCGGTCGAACCGGATCAGCGAACCGTCGGGGCGACGCACGCCCTTGGCGACGCGGACCACGACGGCTTTCATGACCTGGCCCTTCTTGACGCGGCCCTTCGGCACAGCTTCCTGAACGGCAACCACGATGATGTCCCCGATCGTCGCATACTTGCGCTTCGATCCGCCGAGCACCTTGATGCACTGAACGCGACGCGCGCCGGAGTTATCCGCGACGTCTAGGTTCGTTTCCATCTGGATCATCGGTGTCGTCCTCTCGAATGTGCTGCGAGCCGGCTACCGGAGGATCCGGTGCGTCTCAGCGATGTCTCGTCCGACCGTTCAAAACTGCCGTCTTGCCGTCACTAACCCGTCACGCCCGTCTTGCCGACCACGACCCATCGCTTGTTCTTCGAGATTGGCGCGCTCTCGATAATGTCGACCTGGTCGCCGACCTTGAACACGTTCGCCTCGTCGTGGGCGTGGTACTTTTTCGAGCGTCGCACTGTCTTACGAAACAGCGGATGCGTGTAGCGTCGCTCGACGGAGACCACGATGGTCTTGTCGTTCTTGTCGGAAACCACGACGCCTTGCAGGATGCGTTTGGGCATATCTTCTTTTCCTTCAGGCCGTCTTGGCCGGCTTGGTGGTCGACCCCGACCGCTTTTCCTCAGCGACCGTCAGGACGCGTGCGATGTCGCGACGAACCTGACGGATCTGCGACGTGTTCTCGATCTGGCCCGAAGCAACCTGAAAGCGCAGATTGAACTGCTCCTTCTTCAGCAGACCAAGCTGCAGATCGAGTTGATCGAGCGTCATCTTACGAATGTCTTCAATACCGATGGCCATGGTGCCGATCCTCAACCGATACGCGTCACGATGCGCGTCTTGATACCGAGCTTGGCCGACCCAAGCTCCAACGCTTCGCGCGCAACCGTGTCGGTCACGCCGTCGAGTTCGAACATGATGCGGCCCGGTTTGACGCGCGCAGCCCAGAATTCGATGCTACCTTTGCCTGAACCCATTCGGACTTCGGCTGGCTTCTTTGTTACAGGCACGTCTGGAAAAATGCGGATCCAGACGCGGCCAGCGCGCTTCATATGACGCGTGATGGCGCGGCGAGCCGCCTCGATCTGACGAGCCGTCACGCGCTCAGGCGCCATCGCTTTCAGGCCGTGCGAGCCGAAGTTCAAGGTTGTACCGCCCTTGGCAGCGCCCTTGATCCGGCCCTTGAAGACCTTGCGAAATTTCGTCTTCTTTGGTTGCAGCATCGTCTGATCCTATCCGGCTGGCCAAACACACGTCTGGCAAGCGCTGCCCTCAAGTCTGTTGTTCGCCACGGTTGTCGCCACCGCCACCACCGCGCGGACCACGGTCGCGCCGGTCGCGGCGATCGCCACGGTCGTCATCCCGGCGGCGCCCGCCGCCCGTATCTGGACCTTCGAGCGATTTCCGCTCGGAGGCCATCGGATCATGTTCCATGATCTCGCCCTTGAAGATCCAAACCTTGATGCCGATAACACCATAGGCGGTCTGGGCGAGGCCGTAACCAAAGTCGATGTCGGCGCGCAGCGTATGAAGCGGCACGCGACCCTCGCGGTACCATTCGGTCCGCGCGATTTCAGCTCCACCCAACCGGCCAGCGACGTTGATGCGGATGCCGACGGCGCCAGCGCGTAGCGCGGCCTGAACGGCGCGCTTCATGGCTCGGCGGAACGCGATGCGCTTCTCGAGCTGCTGGGCGATACCATCGGCAACGAGCGTCGCATCGATTTCTGGCTTGCGGATCTCAACAATGTTGAGGTGAACCTCAGAACTTGTCAGACGGGCCAAGTCGCTGCGCATCTTCTCGATGTCGCTGCCCTTCTTGCCGATCAGCACGCCGGGGCGGCCGGTGTGGACCGACACACGGCATTTCTTGTGCGGACGCTCGACAACGACCTTCGCGATCGACGCTTGGCGCGCCATCTTCATCACGTGGTCGCGGATCTTGAGGTCTTCGTGCAGCAGACGGCCATACTCGGCGCGACCGGCGAACCAGCGCGAGTTCCACGTCCGGTTGATACCGACGCGAAGGCCGATCGGGTTGGCTTTTTGACCCATGTTACACGGCCTCCTTGGCGTCCACACGCGACGAGACGCGGCGGCGTTTCTTGACGAGCTTGTCCTCGTCGACCTCGCGAACGACGACCGTGATCTGGGCAAACGGCTTTTCGATCGGTCCGGAGCGGCCACGGCCGCGCGCGTGCATCCGTTTGATCGTGAGGTTCTTGCCGACGTAGGCTTCCGAAACGATCAGGCTGTCGACGTCGAGACCGTGGTTGTTCTCGGCATTCGCAACGGCCGAGATCACGCATTTGCGGACCTGATCGGCGATGCGCTTGCGCGAAAACTCAAGGTCGGCGATCGCAGACTGAACGTTCTTGCCGCGGATCATCTCCGCGAGCAGGTTCAACTTGCGCGGCGACACACGGAGGTTAGATGCGACGGCGCGAGCCTCGCTGTCGGGAAGTGCGCGCGGGTGCTTAGGCTTGCCCATTTTACTTCCTCGTCGCCTTCTTGTCGCCGCCGTGACCCGGGAACGTCCGGGTCGGCGCAAATTCACCGAACTTGTGGCCGATCATGTCCTCGGTCACGTTGACTGGAACATGCTTCTGACCGTTGTGCACGCCGAACGTCAGCCCCACGAACTGAGGCAGGATCGTCGAGCGACGGCTCCACGTCTTGATCACTTCGTTGCGTCCCGAACCACGGACCCTATCTGCTTTCTTGAGCAGATAACCGTCGATGAACGGACCCTTCCAAACCGAACGTGCCACCTAAAACCTCCTCACGTCGTCCACCACACCGCCTGCCATCACGCCTTGCTGCGGGCGCGGATGATGAACTTGTCCGTCGTCTTATTCTTACGTGTCTTGTAGCCCTTCGTCGGCTTGCCCCACGGGGTCGCCCAGTGCTTGCCACCCTTGGTACGGCCACCGTTGGGGTGGTCGACCGGGTTCATAGCAATCGAGCGAACCGTCGGGCGCGTACCCTTCCAACGGGTACGGCCAGCCTTACCCGTGACCTGGTTCGAATGGTCCGGGTTCGACACAGCGCCGATCGAAGCCATGCAGTCGGCTCTGATCTTGCGCGTCTCACCCGACATCAACTTGAGCACGGCCCAGCCGCCGTCACGGCCGACGAGCTGTGCAAACGACCCTGCCGAACGAGCAAGTTGCGCGCCACGGCCCGGCTTGAGCTCGACGTTGTGGATCAGCGTACCGATCGGGATCGATTCGAGCGGCATGGCATTGCCAGGCTTGACGTCGACTTTCTGACCCGAGATGACCTCGTCGCCAATCGCAAGCCGCTGCGGCGCGATGATGTAAGCAAGCTCGCCATCGGCGTACTTGATCAGCGCGATGAACGCCGACCGGTTGGGGTCGTATTCCAAGCGCTCGACCTTGCCGACAACGTCGTATTTCTTACGCTTGAAGTCGACAAGCCGGTACGACTGCTTATGCCCGCCGCCGATGTGGCGCGTGGTAATGCGGCCGTGGACGTTACGCCCACCCGTCTTGCGCTTGCCCTCGACAAGAACCTTGATCGGAGCCCCTTTGAAGAGGCCCGAGCGATCGACCATCACGAGATGGCGGATGCCTGGACTGGTCGGACGGTATGTTTTGAGTGCCATGGTGCTGGTTCCGTCAGAGCCCGGTCGTCACGTCGATCGAGTGGCCCTCGGCCAACGTCACGATCGCGCGCTTTGTGTCGGACAACAGTGCCTTGCGGCCCTTGAACGCCTTGATCTTGCCCTTGCGGACGATGGTGTTCACGGCCGTGACTTTGACCTTGAACAGCTGCTCGACGGCAGCCTTGATCTCGGTCTTCGTTGCGGTCGGGGCAACCTTGAAGATCACTTGGTTCATCTCGGAAACCCGCGTCGCCTTTTCGGTGATCACGGGACACAAGATGACATCGTAAAGCGAATGTTTCATTTGAACCGTGCCTCCAACGCCGTGATCGCGGCCCGCGTCAACACCAGCTTGCGCCGACGTAAAATGTCGTAGACGTTAATCCCCTGGATCGGCAGCACGTCGATATTCGGGATGTTCCGAGCAGCCTTTGCAAAGCCGTCGTCGAGCTCCGCACCATCGATAATCAACGCGTTCGTCGCGCCGAGTTGCTCGAGATGATCGATCAGCATCTTCGTCTTCGGCGATGCCATCTCAGCGCGATCAAGCACGATCAACTCGCCAGCCTGCATCTTGGCCGAAAGCGCGTGGCGCAACGCCAGCGCGCGCACCTTCTTGGGCAGATCGATGGCATGGCTGCGAGGCTTTGGGCCGTGGGCCTTGCCGCCGCCGCGCCACTGCGGAACAGATTTGTCGCCGTGACGAGCGCCGCCGGTACCCTTCTGCTTGTACATTTTCTTGCCGGTGACCGTCACTTCAGAGCGGTCCTGGGCGTGATGCGTACCAGCCATCCGCTTGAGCAGCTGATAGCGCACCATACGATGCAACAAGTCAGGCCGTGACGGCAGGCCAAAGATCGCGTCGTCAAGGGCGATTGTGCCCGACGGACCCGAGCCCAGCATGTTCACTTGAGCTTCCATCACGCCTGCTCCTTCTTCGTGCGCGGCTTGAAGCCGGCTGGCAGCGGCGCATCCTTGGGCAGCGCCTTCTTGACCGCATCGCGAACCTCGACGAGGTTGCCTTTGGGGCCAGGCACAGCGCCGCGGATCATGATCAAACCGCGCTCGACATCGGTGCGAACCACGACCAGATTCTGCGTGGTGATGCGCTCGTTGCCGAGATGGCCGGCCATCTTCTTGCCTTTGAACACCTTGCCAGGGTCCTGACGCTGGCCGGTCGAACCGTGGCTGCGGTGCGTGACCGAAACGCCGTGTGTTGCGCGCAGACCAGAGAAGTTCCAGCGCTTCATCGCGCCCTGGAAGCCCTTACCGATCGAGCGGGCGCTGACGTCTACGAGTTGCCCCGCCACGAAATGATCAGCGGTGATTTCTGCACCCACCTCGACCAAATTCTCAGGGCTAACCCGGAACTCGGCGACGTGGCGCTTCGGCTCCACCTCGGCGATCACGAAATTCTGCCGCTCAGGCTTCGTGACGCGCGAAGGTTTGCGCGTACCCGAGCCGAGCTGAAGCGCGGTATATCCATGCTTCTCGACCGTCCGGTGCGACAGCACCTGAAGGTTTTCAAGCTTCAGAACAGTCACAGGGACGTGTTCGCCCGCATCCGTAAAGATGCGAGTCATACCAACTTTTTGAGCGATGACACCGGAACGCATCTCGGCGCCTTCCTTCCATAGCTTCGGATCGTGGCAACGCCAGAGGATCCAGTGAACCATTAAACCAAGAGCTTCGGTCGGTTAGACCTTGATCTCGACGTCGACACCGGCAGCAAGATCGAGTTTCATCAGCGCATCGACCGTTTGCGGCGTCGGATCGACGATGTCGATCAGGCGCTTGTGGGTGCGCATTTCGAAGTGCTCGCGGCTCTTCTTGTCGATATGTGGCGAGCGGTTGACGCAGAACCGTTCGATCCGCGTCGGCAGCGGGATCGGCCCGCGAACCTCGGCGCCCGTACGCTTGGCCGTATTCACGATCTCACGCGTCGAGGCGTCGAGAACGCGGTGGTCGAACGCCTTGAGGCGTATGCGGATATTCTGGTTCATCGTCCTGTCACACATATCATCCGGCGAACCGGCAAAAAGAAAAGAGCGCACCGGGAACGTCCAGGTGCGCCCGTGATGTCGAACACGCTATTCGACGATCTTGGCAACGACGCCAGCGCCGACCGTGCGGCCGCCTTCGCGAATAGCGAAACGGAGCTTCTCTTCCATTGCGATCGGCGTGATCAATTCCACATCGACCGTCACGTTGTCGCCCGGCATGACCATTTCCGTACCCTCGGGCAGCTGGATCGTTCCAGTCACGTCCGTCGTGCGGAAGTAGAATTGTGGACGATAGTTATTGAAGAAAGGCGTATGACGGCCACCCTCTTCCTTGGTCAGAATGTAGGCCTCGGCCTTGAACTTCTTGTGCGGCTTGACGGAGCCCGGCTTGCACAGAATCTGGCCGCGTTCGACGCCTTCACGCTCGATGCCGCGCAGCAGTGCGCCGATGTTGTCACCCGCGCGGCCCTCATCGAGCAGCTTGCGGAACATTTCCACGCCGGTAACGGTCGACTTGATGGTGTCGCGGAGGCCAACGATTTCAACTTCCTCGCCAACCTTCACGATGCCGCGCTCGACGCGACCGGTCACGACCGTACCGCGACCCGAAATCGAGAACACGTCTTCGATCGGCATCAAGAACGGTTTGTCGATCGGACGATCCGGCTGCGGAATATAATTGTCGACGGCCTTCATCAGCTCGAGAATGGCTTCACGGCCAATCTTTGGATCGCCGCCATCGAGTGCGGTTTTGGCCGACCCCTTGATGATGGGGATGTCATCGCCCGGGAACTGATAGGACGTGAGCAGTTCGCGCACTTCCATCTCGACGAGGTCGACGAGATCTGGATCGTCGGCGAGATCGACCTTGTTCATGAACACGACAAGGGCGGGAACGCCAACCTGACGGGCAAGCAGGATATGCTCGCGGGTCTGTGGCATCGGACCGTCGGCAGCCGACACGACGAGGATAGCGCCATCCATCTGCGCCGCGCCCGTGATCATGTTCTTGACGTAGTCAGCGTGGCCGGGGCAGTCGACGTGCGCGTAGTGGCGAGCATCCGTTTCATACTCGACGTGCGCGGTCGAGATTGTGATGCCGCGCTCGCGCTCTTCGGGAGCCTTGTCGATCTGATCGTAAGCTTTGTATTCGGCCTTGCCTGATTCAGCCAAGATCTTGGTAATGGCAGCCGTCAGCGACGTCTTGCCATGATCAACGTGACCAATGGTGCCGATGTTGCAGTGCGGCTTGTTGCGCTCGAACTTTGCCTTTGCCATCGTGGCTCTCCAGCTTGCGTCTTAGTTGCGTATGAATTCACAATTGTCGTTGCCGGGTGGTCCCGGGTCGTAATCGTACAGTCGCCTTGCCCGTCTCCTGTTCCGCAGCATTGCTACGGGCCATTCCGCTGGTATCCGAGCGCCAAACGTCTGCCTGTCTAAGGCGCGCAGATACTTCGGGTCGACGGGCTCACGCGTATTTTGCTTTGACTTCCTCAGCGACGTTGCGAGGAACTTCGGCATAATGCGCGAACTGCATCGTGTAGCTCGCCCGCCCCTGGCTCATCGAGCGCAATTGGTTGACGTAGCCGAACATATTTGCCAGCGGCACGTTCGCGCGAATGACCGTCGCGTTACCGCGCATCTGCTGATCTTTGATCTGACCGCGCCGTGAGTTGATGTCGCCGATAACGCCACCGACAAAATCACCCGGCGTCACGACCTCGACGTCCATGATCGGCTCGAGAAGCCGAATGCCGGCCTTGTCGCAGCCTTCCTTCATGGCCGTGCGGGTCGCGATTTCGAAGGCGATCGCCGACGAGTCAACCTCGTGGTACGCGCCGTCGTACAGCGTGACCTTCATATCGACCAGCGGGAACCCGATCAGCACGCCTTGCGTCCAGACGCTTTCGACGCCCTTCTCGACGCCAGGAATGTATTCCTTGGGCACCGTACCGCCGACGACCTCGGTGATGAACTCGTTGCCCTTACCGGTCTCGTTCGGCTCGAGCTTCAACTTCACGCGGGCAAACTGACCCGTACCGCCGGTCTGCTTCTTGTGTGTGTAATCGATGTCGGCTGGACGAGCGAGTGTCTCGCGGTAGGCAACCTGCGGGGCACCAACCTGTGCATCGACGCCGTATGTCCGACGAAGAATGTCGACCTTGATGTCGAGATGAAGTTCGCCCATCCCCTTGAGGATGGTCTCACCCGACTCCTGGTCGACCGAAACCCGGAAGCTCGGGTCCTCGAGCGACAGCGTGTTGAGCGCAATCGCCATCTTTTCCTGGTCGGCCTTCGTCTTGGGTTCGATCTTCATCTCGATGACGGGGTTCGGGAACTCCATCTTCTCGAGAATAACCGCCTTGTTGGGGTCCGACAGAGTCTCGCCCGTGCGGGTATCTTTCAAACCCTGCAGCGCGATAATGTCGCCAGCGAAGGCTTCCTTGATTTCTTTTCGCTCGTCGGCGTGCATCAGATACATGCGGCCGGCACGCTCTTTCTTGTCGCGCGACGTGTTCGACAGAGCCATGCCCTGTTCGATCTTACCAGAATAGATGCGGCAGAACGTGAGCGAGCCGACGTGCTCGAAGCTCATGATCTTGAACGCCAACATCGACAAAGGTTCGGCATCGTCTGGATGACGCTCGACCGGCTCGCCGGTGCGCACGTCGATGCCCTTGTAGGCTTCGCGATCGAGAGGCGACGGCAAGAAGTCCACAACGGCATCAAGCAGCGTCTGCACGCCCTTGTTCTTGAACGCCGAACCGCACAACATCGGATAGAACGCGCGCGTGATGGTCGCCTTGCGGATCAGCCGACGCAAGGTCGGAGCGTCCGGCTCGATGCCTTCGAAAAACGCGGCCATAACTTCGTCGTCGAGCTCAACGGCCGCTTCGATCATGATGCCGCGGAATTCGGTTGCTTTGTCGACGAGGTCTTCCGGGATCGGACCGATGACGATCTTGGCGTCCTTGCCGTCGCTATCCCAGGTGACAGCCTCCATCGTAATCAGATCGATGTGGCCTTGGAAGTTGTTCTCGGAGCCGATCGGGATCTGGATCGGAACAGCACGCGCACCAAGCTTATCCTTGATGTCGTCGTAACACATGAAAAAGTCGGCGCCGGTCTTGTCCATCTTGTTGGCGAAGATGATGCGCGGCACGTTGTACTTGTCGCCCTGGCGCCAGACGGTTTCAGTCTGAGGCTCGACACCTTGGTTGCTATCCAGCACGCAAACAGCGCCGTCGAGCACACGCAACGACCGCTCGACTTCGATCGTGAAGTCGACGTGGCCTGGCGTATCGATGATGTTCAGGCGGTTGCGGGTCCCATCGCGACCCTTCCAGAAACAGGTCGTCGCGGCGGACGAAATCGTGATGCCGCGCTCAGCTTCCTGATCCATGAAGTCCATGGTGGCCGCACCCTCGTGCACCTCACCAATCTTGTAGGAGACACCCGTGTAATAGAGAATGCGTTCGGTGGTCGTGGTTTTCCCGGCGTCGATGTGCGCCATGATACCGAAGTTTCGGTAATTGATGAGGTCGAACTCGCGAGCCATAGCCCAGTCTCCAGATCAGAAGATCACCAGCGGTAGTGTGAGAAGGCGCGGTTCGCCTCCGCCATTTTATGCGTGTCTTCCCGCTTCTTGACGGCCGAACCGCGATTGTTCGAAGCGTCCATCAATTCGCCCGACAGTTTGTCGACCATCGTATTCTCGTTGCGCGAGCGCGCGGCCGCAATCAACCAACGAATGGCCAATGCCTGGCGACGCTCGGTGCGAACCTCGACCGGGACCTGATACGTCGCACCACCCACGCGGCGCGACCGAACTTCGACGGCGGGCATCACGTTTTCCAGCGCGGTGTGGAACATCTTGATTGGATCGGACTTAGCGCGAGCTTCCATCTTTTCCAGCGCACCGTAAACGATGCGCTCAGCGACGGACTTCTTGCCCTGCTCCATAACGGCATTCATGAACTTCGACAGCACGACGTCTCCGAACTTCGGGTCCGGGTTGACGAGGCGCTTCTGGGCACTATGGCGGCGAGACATCGGCTAGTCCTCGGTCTGGCGTTCGGGCGGCGGGCTCGGCGCCCGGAGAAGAAGGCGCCTGTCGGAACAATCTTATTTCGGACGCTTGGCACCGTACTTCGATCGGCGCTGACGGCGCTTGGAGACACCCTGAGTGTCGAGAACGCCGCGGATAATGTGATAACGAACGCCGGGCAAGTCCTTGACGCGGCCACCGCGGATAAGCACCACCGAGTGCTCCTGCAGGTTGTGGCCCTCGCCGGGGATGTACCCGATCACTTCAAAGCCGTTTGTAAGCCGAACCTTCGCGACCTTGCGCAGAGCAGAGTTCGGCTTTTTCGGCGTCGTTGTATAAACGCGCGTACACACGCCCCGCTTTTGCGGGCAAGCCTCGAGGTGGCGCGACTTCTCGCGATACGTCTTTGGCTGACGCGGATTGCGGATGAGCTGCTGAATAGTCGGCATTCGGTTCCGTCCGGCTTCGACTGAGACGCTGACGCCGCGTTCATGGGACAACCCACGAATGCCGACGCGCCAAGCGCCAATGCACCGTGTCGACATGCTTCTTTCGAAGCCGTCGACGGCGAAAAACCAGAGGAACGACGGAGCCCGAAAGCGCCCGAAGATCGTGGTCCAAATTGTTCTCGGCTAAGGGACAGCAGCGTTTAGAGAAGCAGCAATTGAAAACCGCTCTCTACGGCCTGCCGAGAAAGTTCACGGTGTATGTCATAGCAACATCCAACGGTCAACGCCCCAGTCTGGCTTCATTCGAGATTTTTTTCACCGCCATGACAGTACGGCGGCCATCCACCAATTTCGACAATTGATCCACAGCCTTGGCCGACGGCAATGGATCGGCCGGGCCGCCACTGAACAAGCGGCAGCCCGACCGATCGAAGTCATAATCACATCGAGGTCACGTCGTCGCTGATGCGGCGACGGCGGCGTGGGCTTCCTTCGGGTGCAGACAGCACCTTCTCACCCTTGCCGGTCTCACGCGCGATGAGTTCGTCGCGCTTGGCGGCAATCTTGCGGATGCGACGCAGCATGCCGCCGGTACCGGCAGGGATCAAACGTCCGACGATCACGTTCTCTTTGAGACCTTCGAGCGTATCGGTCTTGCCGTTGACCGCCGCGTCGGTGAGCACACGCGTGGTTTCTTGGAACGATGCCGCCGAAATAAACGAACGGGTCTGCAGCGAGGCCTTGGTGATGCCGAGCAGAACTGGCGTCGCGGTCGCCCGCTTCTTGCCCTCTTTCTCGACATCGAGGTTGTGCTGATCGAAGTCGATGCGGTCGACCTGCTCGCCCTTGATGAAATCGGTTTCGCCGGGATCGACCAACTCGACCTTTTGCAGCATCTGCCGGACGATGACTTCGATGTGCTTGTCGTTGATCGTCACGCCCTGCAGCCGGTAGACGTCCTGGATCTCGTTGATCAGGTAGTTTGCCAGCTCCTCGACGCCCTTGATCGCGAGAATATCGTGCGGCGCGGGATGCCCGTCATAGACGAAGTCACCGCGTTCGATGTGGTCGCCATGCTGCACCGTCAAGCTCTTACCGCGCGGGATAAGGTACTCGACTGATTCTAGCGTCTCATCGTCCGGTTTGATGGTGACACGCTGCTTGTTCTTGAAGTCCTTGCCGAACTCGACCGTGCCTGACAACTCGGCGATGATGGCGTGGTCCTTCGGCCGGCGTGCCTCGAACAACTCGGCAACGCGCGGCAGACCACCGGTGATGTCGCCGGACTTCGCCGACGCAGTCGGCAGACGAGCGAGAACGTCGCCAGCCTTGGTCTTCGCACCCGGCTCGACCGACAGAATCGCATCGACCGACAACAGATAGCGGGCATCGCCGCCGCGCTGAACCTTGATCGGCTTGCCCTTGTCGTCCTTGATGATGATCGCCGGCTTGAGCTCAGCGCCGCGTGGGGTTGCCCGCCAGTCCACGATGACGCGGTTGGTCGTGCCCTTCATTTCGTCGGTCTGCTCGCGCACCGAGATACCTTCGATCAGGTCCTCGAAGGCAACCACACCGTCGACCTCGGCCAGGATCGGCCGGGTGTATGGGTCCCACTGCGCCAACCGTGTTCCGCGCTTGACTTCGTCGCCCTCGTCGACCTGGACGCGGGCGCCATACGGGATCTTGTGGCTTGCGAGTTCTTTACCAGACACGTCGTGGATCGTGACCGCCATCGAGCGGCCCATGGCGACAAGTGTACCCTTGCCGTCGCGGACCATCGCCCGGTTCTTGATCCTGACAGTTCCGTGGAAGTTGCTCTCGATCGCGCTCGTCTCGGAGACGCTGGCTGCGCCACCAATGTGGAATGTGCGCATCGTCAGCTGTGTACCCGGCTCACCGATCGACTGCGCGGCGATGACGCCGACCGCCTCGCCAATGTTGACCTTCGTACCGCGGGCGAGATCGCGCCCGTAGCACTTGCCGCAGATGCCGGTGTTGGTCTCACATGTCAGCACGCTTCGGATGCGGATCTCTTGGACCTGCGCCTTTTCGATCGCCTCGGCGTGACGCTCCTCGATCAGCGTGTTGCGCTCGACGAGCACCTCGCCCGTTGCCGGGTTAAGCACGTCTTCCGCCGCCGTGCGGCCGAGCGCGCGCGCACTAATCGTGACGATCACGTTGCCGCTGTCGACCACCGCCTGGATCTTGATACCACCGTCGGTGCCGCAGTCCTCTTCGTAGATGATCGCGTCCTGCGCGACGTCGACAAGACGCCGCGTCAGATAACCCGAGTTCGCAGTCTTCAGCGCGGTATCGGCGAGACCCTTGCGGGCACCGTGGGTCGAGTTGAAGTATTCGAGAACCGTCAGGCCCTCTTTGAAGTTCGAGATGATCGGCGTCTCGATGATCTCGCCCGACGGCTTCGTCATAAGGCCGCGCATGGCGGCAAGCTGGCGCATCTGCGTCGGCGAACCGCGCGCACCCGAATGGCTCATCATGTAGATCGAGTTGATCGGCTTATCGCGGCCGGTCTTGGGATCCTTCCCGACCGAGGAAATGCGCTCCATCATCTCCTTGGCGATACGATCGGTGCACTTCGACCACGCGTCGACCACCTTGTTGTACTTCTCCAGCCGCGTAATGAGGCCGTCGTTGTACTGCTGCTCGAACTCGCGCACGAGTTCGGCTGCTTCCGCGACCATTTTCAGCTTGGTCGGCGGGATGACCATGTCGTCCTTGCCGAACGAGATGCCCGCCTTGAACGCATGATAGAAGCCGACCGACATGATGCGATCGCAGAAGATCACGGTCTCCTTTTGACCACATGCGCGGTAGACCGCATCGATCATGCCGGAGATGGCCTTCTTGGTCAGCAGCTGGTTGACCAGCGCGAAGCGAACACCCGGCTTTTTGGGCAACGCCTCGGCAAGGATCATGCGTCCGACGGTCGTGTCGTGAACCTCGATGACCTCCTGGCCATCGGCACCTGTCGCGATGTAGCGCCCCTTGATCCGGGCATGAAGCGTAACCAGACCCTGGTCGAGCGCATGACGCGCCTCCCAGACCGACCCGAACATCATATCCTGGCCGGGTTCGTTTTCGCTCATCAGTGAGAGATAATAAAGCCCGAGCACGATGTCTTGGCTCGGCACGATGATCGGCAAGCCGTTGGCTGGATGCAGGATGTTGTTGGTCGACATCATCAGCACGCGCGCTTCGAGCTGCGCTTCGAGCGACAGTGGCACGTGAACGGCCATCTGGTCGCCGTCGAAGTCAGCGTTGAAGGCCGTACAGACGAGCGGGTGAAGCTGGATCGCTTTGCCTTCGATCAGCACCGGTTCGAACGCCTGGATGCCGAGCCGATGGAGCGTCGGCGCGCGGTTGAGCATGATCGGATGCTCTCGGATGACCTCGTCGAGGACGTCCCAGACTTCCGACTTTTCTTTCTCGACCAGCTTCTTGGCCTGCTTGACGGTGGCGGCTTGGCCGAGCGCCTGGAGGCGCGCGTAGATGAACGGCTTGAACAGTTCGAGCGCCATCTTCTTTGGCAACCCGCACTGGTGCAGCTTGAGTTCGGGTCCGACGACGATCACCGAACGGCCTGAGTAGTCGACGCGCTTGCCGAGCAGGTTCTGACGGAAGCGGCCCTGCTTACCCTTCAGCATGTCGGCGAGCGACTTCAGCGGACGCTTGTTCGCGCCGGTGATGACGCGACCGCGGCGGCCGTTGTCGAACAGCGCATCAACGGCTTCCTGCAGCATCCGCTTTTCGTTGCGGATGATGATGTCGGGCGCGCGCAGTTCCATCAGCCGCTTCAAGCGGTTGTTGCGGTTGATCACGCGGCGGTAGAGATCGTTGAGATCCGACGTCGCAAAGCGGCCGCCGTCGAGCGGCACCAACGGGCGCAGTTCGGGCGGGATCACCGGGACATGCGTCAAGATCATCCACTCGGGACGGTTGCCGCTCTCGATGAACGCTTCGATCACTTTGAGGCGCTTGCCGAGCTTCTTTGGCTTCAGCTCGGTCGTCGACGCCTGGATCTCCTCGCGCAAGTGCTCCTTGATCTTGGGCAGGTCCATCGCCGCCAGGATTTCGCGGATCGCCTCTGCGCCGATACCAGCGGTAAAGTCCTGGCCGAATTCATCGACGGCCTGATTGTACTGCTCTTCGGTCAGAAGCTGGCGCTCCTTGAACGGAGTTACGCCGGGCTCGATGACAATGTAGTTTTCGAAATACAGCACGCGCTCGAGGTCTTTGAGCGCCATATCGAGCAGCAAGCCGATCCGCGAGGGCAGCGATTTCAAGAACCAGATGTGGGCAACCGGCGACGCAAGTTCGATATGGCCCATGCGCTCGCGGCGAACCTTGGCGAGCGTCACTTCCACGCCGCACTTTTCGCAGATCAGTCCCTTGTACTTCATCCGCTTGTACTTGCCGCACAAGCACTCGTAGTCCTTGATCGGCCCGAAGATGCGCGCGCAGAACAGGCCGTCGCGCTCTGGCTTGAAGGTTCGGTAGTTGATCGTCTCAGGCTTCTTGATCTCACCGAAAGACCACGACAGAATGTCGTCGGGCGAGGCGATCGAGATCTTGATTTGATCGAACGTCGGCAGGGGGGCCTGCGTCTTGAAAATGTTCGTCATCTCGTTCATCGGTGGTCTCCTCTAGGGGCGCGCGAGGCCGGGGGCACGGTCGGCGTCCAGGTATCTTGCGTCCAGGTATCTGGCGTCCAGGTATCAGGCGATACGTATGGGCCTAACGGGCGTATGGGCCTTAGTTTGCGTTCGGGCGTTGACGGTTGGCGTTTTTCGAACTCGATTGGACGTCACACCGCTGCACGGCGCGAAAGGCGGCGCCTTTCGGCACCGCCGTTAAGTTGTCAGGGTCTCATTCGGCGGCAGCGGGCGGCAGAAGTGGCCGCTCAATCGGTTGTTCAGGCGCCGCCACGGCAGGGGCCTCGGAATTGATCAGCTCGACGTTGAGGCCGAGCGCGCGCATTTCCTTGACCAGCACGTTGAAGCTCTCCGGTACGCCAGCCTCGAAGGTATCGTCGCCACGCACGATGGCCTCGTAGACCTTGGTGCGGCCGGCAACGTCGTCGGATTTTACAGTCAACATTTCTTGCAGCGTGTAGGCGGCGCCATAAGCTTCGAGCGCCCATACCTCCATTTCGCCGAAACGCTGACCGCCGAACTGCGCCTTACCACCGAGCGGCTGCTGGGTGACGAGCGAATACGGGCCGATCGAACGGGCGTGGATCTTGTCGTCAACGAGGTGGTGCAGCTTCAAGACGTACTTGTAGCCGACCGTCACACGGCGATCGAACGGCTCGCCCGTGCGCCCATCGAACAGCGTTACCTGGCCCGACGTGTCGAACCCGGCCGCTGCCAGCATCACGTTGATGTCGCTCTCACGCGCACCGTCGAAAACCGGCGTGGAGATCGCCACGCCCGACTTCAACTTGCTCGCCACAGCGACGAGATCTTCGTCTGCGAGATTCTTGGGCAGTTCGCCGTTGGTATAAATCTGCCCGAGCTGCTGCTGAAGCGGCTTCATATCGCCGGTCGCGTGATAGTTCTCGAGAGCGTCGTCGATGATCCGGCCCAGACCTCGGCACGCCCAACCAAGGTGGGTTTCGAGGATCTGACCGACATTCATGCGCGAGGGCACGCCGAGCGGGTTGAGCACGACGTCGACGTGCGTTCCGTCCTCGAGGAACGGCATGTCTTCGCACGGCACGATCCGCGAGACGACACCCTTGTTGCCATGGCGGCCAGCCATCTTGTCGCCCGGCTGGATCTTGCGCTTCACGGCGACGAAGACCTTGACCATCTTCATCACGCCAGGCGGCAGTTCGTCACCGCGCTGCAGCTTGTCGACCTTGTCGACAAAGCGGCGTTCGAGGCTCTTTTTCGCGTCCTCGTATTGCTTGCCGATGGCTTCGAGTGCGGCCATCGCCTTGTCGTCGGCGAGCCCGATCTCCCACCACTGCGAGCGCGGGATTTCCGTCAGAACGGCCTCGTCGATTTTCGTCCCCTTGCGCGCGCCTTTGGGGCCTTTGGCGACCTCCTGGCCGAGCAGGGCTTCCTTGAGACGGGCATAGACGTTGCGGTCGAGGATCTGCATCTCGTCGTCGCGGTCTTTTGCGAGACGTTCGATTTCCTCGCGCTCGATCGCCATCGCGCGCTCGTCCTTCTCGACTCCGTGGCGGTTGAACACGCGCACTTCAACGATGGTGCCGGAGACGCCGGGCGGCAAACGCAGCGACGTATCGCGAACGTCCGACGCCTTTTCGCCGAAGATCGCCCGCAGCAGCTTCTCTTCGGGCGTCATCGGGCTTTCGCCCTTCGGCGTGATCTTGCCGACGAGAATGTCGCCTGGGTGGACCTCGGCGCCGATATAGACGATGCCGGCTTCGTCGAGGCTCTTGAGCGCTTCTTCCGAGACGTTTGGAATGTCGCGTGTGATTTCCTCGGGCCCGAGCTTGGTGTCGCGGGCCATCACCTCGAATTCGTCGATATGGATCGAGGTGAACACGTCGTCGGCGACGATGCGCTCCGACATCAAGATGCTGTCTTCGAAATTGTAGCCCATCCACGGCATGAACGCGACGAGCACGTTCTTGCCGAGCGCCAGATCGCCAAACTCGGTCGAGGGACCGTCCGCGATGATCTCTCCGGCATCGACCCGATCACCCACGTTGACCAGCGGCCGCTGGTTGATACAGGTGCTCTGGTTCGACCGCTGGAACTTGCGCAAGCGGTAGATGTCGACGCCGGGCTTGGACGGGTCGGCTTCCTCGGTCGCCCGGATAACGATACGCTGGGCGTCGAGTTGGTCGACGATGCCGGTCCGGCGGGCCGCAATAGCAGCGCCCGAATCGCGGGCCACGACTTCTTCCATGCCGGTGCCGACCAGCGGCGCTTCGGCGCGCACCAACGGTACCGCCTGACGCTGCATGTTCGAGCCCATCAGCGCGCGGTTGGCGTCGTCGTTCTCGAGGAACGGGATCAGCGCCGCCGCGACCGAAACGAGCTGCTTCGGCGACACGTCGATGTATGACACCTTATCGGCCGAAACCGGCAGCACGTCGCCGCGATACCGGCAGATGACGCTGTCGCCGACCAAGTTGTTCTTCGCGTCCAACTCGGCGTTGGCCTGAGCGACGTAATGGCGCTCTTCCTCGGCAGCCGAGAGATACACGACCTCGTCGGTCACCTTACCGTCGACAACCTTGCGATAGGGGCTTTCGATAAAGCCGTATTTATTGACCCGGGCGAACGTCGCCAGCGAGTTGATGAGACCGATGTTGGGCCCTTCTGGCGTCTCGATCGGGCAGATACGCCCATAGTGCGTCGGATGGACGTCGCGGACTTCGAAGCCCGCGCGCTCGCGCGTCAGACCGCCGGGGCCAAGTGCCGAGAGACGCCGCTTGTGGGTGATCTCCGACAGCGGGTTGGTCTGGTCCATGAACTGCGACAGCTGCGACGAGCCGAAGAACTCGCGCACGGCAGCCGCCGCCGGCTTGGCGTTGATCAGGTCCTGCGGCATCACCGTGTCGATATCGACAGAGCTCATACGCTCCTTGATGGCGCGCTCCATGCGGAGCAACCCCAGGCGATACTGGTTCTCCATCAGCTCACCAACCGAGCGCACGCGCCGGTTGCCGAGGTTGTCGATGTCGTCGATCGCACCTCGACCATCGCGCAGGTCGACGAGCGTCTTGACCACGGCGAGGATGTCTTCCTTGCGCAGGATGCGCACGGTATCAGGCGCATCCGTCTCGAGGCGCATGTTCATCTTGACCCGGCCAACGGCCGACAGGTCATAGCGTTCGCTGTCGAAAAACAGGCCGTGGAACAGTGCCGTGGCCGACTCCACCGTCGGCGGCTCGCCCGGGCGCATCACCCGGTAGATGTCCATCAACGCTTCGTCGGTGTTCGAATTCTTATCGACGTTGAGCGTATTGCGAATGAACGCGCCGACGTTGATATGATCGATATCGAGGAGATGGAAATCCTTGATCTTGTGTTCTTTGAGTTCAGCGAGCAGCTTGGCGTCGAGTTCTTCGCCAGCTTCGGCGTAGATCACGCCGGTTTCCATGTTGACGATATCTTCGGCGAGATACCGGCCGGAGAGATCGTCGGACGCCATCAGCAGGTCTTTGAGGCCAGCTTCGGTCAGTTCGCGGGCTTTGCGGGCGGTGATCTTCTCGCCGGCTTTCGCGACGAGTTCACCGGTCTTTGCGTCCTTCAAGTCGGCCGACGGCGTCACGCCGCGGAACTTCTCCGCGACGTAGGGCATCTTCCAGCCGTGCTTGCTGTCCTTGACCGGGATGCGGCCGTAGAACGTCGACAGAATTTGCTCGTCATCGAGACCGAGGGCGTAGAGCAGCGACGTCACCGGCAACTTGCGGCGACGGTCGATGCGGGCATAGACGATGTCCTTGGCGTCGAACTCGAAGTCGAGCCAGCTGCCGCGGTATGGGATGATGCGGGCTGCAAACAACAGCTTGCCTGATGCATGCGTGCGGCCACGGTCGTGGTCGAAGAACACGCCCGGTGAGCGATGCATCTGCGAGACGATGACCCGCTCGGTCCCGTTGATCACGAAGGTGCCGTTCGACGTCATGAGCGGCATGTCGCCCATGAACACGTCCTGCTCCTTCACGTCCTTGATCGACTTCGAGCCGGTTTCCTCGTTCACGTCGAACACGATCAGGCGCAGCTTGACCTTGAGCGGCGCTGCGAACGTCATGTCGCGCTGCATGCACTCTTCGACGTCATACTTTGGCGGTTCGAAATCGTAGCGCGAGAACTCGAGCGTGGCTCGGCCCGAGAAGTCGGAAATCGGAAACACCGACTTGAACACCGACTGCAGACCGTTGTCGCCGCTGCGGCCGCCGGGCGGCTCTTTGACCATCAAAAAGTCGTCGTACGAGCTTTTTTGAACCTCGATCAGGTTCGGCATCTTGGCCACTTCTTGAGCCGTGCCGAACTTCTTGCGAATGCGCTTGCGGCCGTAGATCGTCTCAACCATGTCCGCTCCTGAAGGTCCGCGGGTGGGGCGCCCGCATTCTGCTATGCGAGGGTCGACCTCGCCGGGGTGTGAGCCGTCCGTAGGTGACGGCGGCTTGCCGGAAAACCCCTTGATGGTCGTCGTGGACGAAGCGTCCAGCCGGACCGGCGATCAAAGAGCCTTGCGGAAAGCCGCAGGTGGCAGCCCCAGCCCTCGCGAGGAGAGCTGGAGCCGCCCGTGGCGTTACTTGACTTCGACGACAGCGCCTTGGTCTTCGAGCTGCTTCTTGATCTTGGCAGCTTCGTCCTTGGAGATGTTCTCCTTGACGGCCTTGCCACCGGCCTCGACGAGGTCCTTGGCTTCCTTGAGGCCCAGACCCGTGATGGCGCGGACTTCCTTAATGACGTTGATCTTCTTGTCGCCACCGCTCTTCAAATACACCGTGAACTCGGTCTGAGCTTCGGCAGCAGGAGCGGCCGCAGCGGCTGGGCCAGCAGCGACTGCAACGGCAGCAGCAGCCGAAACGCCCCACTTCTCTTCGAGCATCTTGGCAAGGTCGGCAGCCTCGAGAACGGTGAGTTTCGAGAGATCGTCAACGATCTTGGAGAGATCGGTCATATGTGTGTTCCTTCATTTCGTTAAGTTCGAGCCAAACGATGTGCGGGCGGCCGTGTATCGGCTTGGCCCGCGTGCGGATTGGTCACGCGCCGTGAGACGCGAAACGCTGAGGTTTAGGCGCTCTCTGCCTCTGCTGCCTCGGGGGCAGCCCCTGCTTGGGACGCCTTCGCTTGAATGACGCGTGCGAGCTTGGCACCCGGTTCCGCAACGGTCCGCGCGATCTTGGTCGCTGGCGCGTTGAGGAGACCGATGAGCTTGGCGCGCAGTTCATCGAGCGAGGGTAGGTCGGCGAGAGCCTTGACGCCTTTGGCGTCGAGAACACTGGTCCCGAGACCACCACCGATGACCACGAGCTTGTCGTTCGTTTTGGCGAACGCTGCTGTGGCTTTGGCGGCAGCAACCGGATCCTTTGAATAGGCAAGGATCGTCGGCCCGGTGAAGAGCGGGGTAAGCCCTTCGAATTCGGTGTTCTTCAACGCCAGTTTGGCGAGGTTGTTTTTGACCACTCTAACCGTACCGCCGGCTTCCTTCACCTTGCGGCGGAAGTCGGCGGATTGAGCGGCCACCAACCCGGTATTGTGGGCGACGACGACTACGCTAGTGTCTTTGAACACCGCGTTCATCGTCGACACGAGCTCAGCTTTCTGGGCTCTGTCCACGTTTGCCTCTCCGTTCGTTGCCGGCCCCGGGGAATCCGGGGTCGAGCGGGTTGCACCTGCCGCCGACCCGGCCCGGGAGAACCCGGTCCATCGCGGCGACGCTGATCCTGTCCGTCCGCGTCGCGACCTCGGGTGAGGGCGGCACGGTGCTGACCCAGAAGGCTCGAACCTCAGCGCGGGAGGGCATCAGCCCGGCCGCAAATCGATCCGTCGTCTCCTGTCTCATGCCGGCTCCGAAGTGGATTTATGCGGATCGAGCGAGCCCGGTCCGCACCGGCAATCTTGGACAGACTTCGGTGGCATGCGGGTCGCCCCGCCGCCACCACGACACCGGCGAGCAGAACGCCCGCGCGCCGGAATTCCATCACGTCCAGTCCGCTTCATCACGACCCGGAACGACCCGGAACGACCCGGACGCGCTTAGCCCTGGGTGGGCGTCGCCGACATGACGCTCGACTGGTCGACCTTCACACCTGGTCCCATCGTCGAGGAGACCGAAACGCGCCGGACGTAGTTGCCTTTCGACGTGGCTGGCTTCTGCTTCAGCACCGCGTCGATGAACGCGCGGATGTTCTGCACGAGAGCTGCTTCCGTGAAGCTCGCCTTGCCGATGCCAGCGTGGACGATGCCAGCCTTCTCGACGCGGAACTCGACCGCGCCGCCCTTGGCACCGCGCACCGCACCCGCAACATCCATGGTCACCGTGCCGACGCGCGGGTTCGGCATCAGACCACGTGGTCCGAGCACCTTGCCGAGGCGGCCGACGAGACCCATCATGTCCGGCGTCGCGATGCAGCGGTCGAAGTTGATCACGCCCTTACCGACGCTTTCGACGAGATCCTCGGCACCGACGATGTCCGCCCCGGCAGCCTTGGCTTCTTCGGCCTTGGCACCACGGGCAAACACGGCAACGCGCGCCGTACGGCCGGAACCGTTCGGCAGGTTGCAGACGCCGCGGACCATCTGGTCTGCCTGCTTGGGGTCAACGCCCAAGTTCAGCGCGACTTCGATCGTCTCGTCGAACTTCGCCTTGGCACGCGCCTTGACGAGCTTGATGGCCTCTTCGATCGGGTAAGCCTTGGCCGGATCGACACCGTCCTTGACGGCCATCATCCGCTTGCCGCCAGCCAGACGGGTCGCCTTGATCGTCTCGGGAGAGAGATTGGTCGCCATGTGATTACTCCTCCACCCTGAGGCCCATCGATCGGGCAGAACCAGCGATCGTCTTGATCGCCTGGTCCATGTTGTCGGTGTTGAGATCAGCCATTTTCGCCGTTGCGATTTCGCGGATATGATCCATTGTGACGCTGCCGACGAAATTGACGCCCGGCTTTTGCGAGCCGCCGTCGATCTTGGCCGCCTTCTTCAAAAAGAAGCTCGCCGGGGGCGTCTTCAAAATGAAAGTGAACGAGCGGTCCGAGAACGCGGTGATTTTGACCGGGATCGGCGTTCCAGGTTCAAAATCTTTGGTTTTGGCGTTGAACGCCTTGCAAAATTCCATGATGTTCAAGCCGCGCTGACCGAGTGCCGGCCCGATCGGTGGCGACGGGTTTGCTTGCCCGGCCTTGACCTGGAGGTTGATGAAACCTTCGATTTTCTTCGCCATGATCTCCCCTACTGTTGAGCCGGTCCTGCCGAGATGTGCAGGGCGGCCGGGTTAGCGGTTGAACGGTGGACGTCATGTCCACCTCCCGCGGGTCTCTGGGTAACGAGCGCCATGCCGATCGGCACGGCTCTAATCATCCAGTGCTAGGCGCCTTGCAGGGCCGCCCCTTCCCGGCGCGAGATTGCGCCGAAAATTCCTATACGCAGAACGCTGGATCAGGGACCCGCGCCTGCGACCTTTTCGACCTGTGCGAACTCCAGTTCGACCGGGGTCGGACGTCCGAAAATCGACACGGCGACCTTCAAACGGGCACGCTCTTGGTCGACTTCTTCGACATGACCGGAGAACGATGCAAACGGCCCGTCGGCAACCTTGACCTGCTCGCCGATCTCGAACGTGATCGTCGGTTTCGGCCGCTCCACGCCATCGGAGACCTGCCGCATGATCCGCATGGCCTCGGCCTCGGGGATCGCCATCGGCTTATTGTCAGCGCCGAGGAACCCCGTGACCTTTGGCGTGTTTTTTATCAACACGAACGCAGCGTCGGTCATTTCCATCTTGACCAGCACGTAACCGGGCAAGAACTTACGTTCCGACTGGATTTTCCGGCCGCGCTTGATCTCGACGACGTCTTCCGTTGGCACCAGGATTTCGTCGAACAGGTGGTCGAGTCCGTTGGCTTTCGCCCGCTCACGAACCGCATCCGCGACCTTGCGTTCGAAGTTCGTGTAGGCGTGAATAATGTACCAGCGCTTAGCCATGGCGGGCGTCTTTCGGTAAGGGTCGCTCATAACATTAGGGGGCTGGGTCGGGAAACCGGATCGGGTAGCCGGTGCGTCCAGCGGCCCACTCAAAGACCGTAACCCAACAACCAAGCCGGCCCTCCGCGAAGGATCCAATTGACGGCGCTTCCGATCACCCAATCGGCAATGAGGAAGAAAATCGAGGCCACCACCACCATGATCCCGACGAGAACGGTGGTGATCCACACCTCCCGCATCTTGGGCCAAGTGACTTTACTGACCTCCTGACGAACCTCACTAATGAACTCGACAGGATTGAAACGCGCCATTCCGCGGCCTTCCCGAATGTTCGCGCGATCGAGGCACCCACCGATGCCCGCACCGCGACGAATAAAAACCGATAGGGTGCCGTCCGGCCTTCACCGGAGCACCCACAGCGAACACGACTGGCAGGGGCAGGGGGACTCGAACCCACAGCCTTCGGTTTTGGAGACCGACGCTCTACCAATTGAGCTATACCCCTCCGCCAAAGCCTGCCGAGCCACCTGCAACCCACTTGACGCAGGTGCGGCAGCTCGATTCGGCTCGATGGAGACGAGACCGTTAGCCCACAAATTTTAGGTTGTCACGCCCTGATTGCAGCACATGCGTGACAATTTTGCGCTGCGGTAAGCCGTCAGCGGACTTCTTCGACGATAACGGCGGTGCCGTAGGCGACCATTTCCGTCACCGCTGCGGCAATCTCGTTGGCGTCGTAACGCATTGCCAGGATTGCGTTTGCGCCAAGCCGGTTGGCATCGGCGATCATCAGGTCGTACGCCTCCTGACGGGTCGATTCCGCCAGCGTTTGATAGACCGTAATGCGGCCGCCAAAAAATATTTGTATCGAACCGCCAATGTTGCTGATTGCGTTGCGCGAACGGACGGTGATGCCGCGCACGACGCCAAAATGCTTGACGATACGAAAGCCTGGAAGATCGTTAGTTGTGACGACAAGCATGTCTTTTCCTTCGAACTGACGCCGGTTGCCCATAGCAGGCGAACGTGACGTTTCGTAGCGCGGGTTAGCCGCCTACTGCCGGTTCAGTTCAGTCTAAAGATTGGAGCGGGTAGAGGGAATCGAACCCTCGTATTCAGCTTGGAAGGCTGCTGCACTACCATTGTGCTATACCCGCGCAAGCACGGAGCTTACACCAAAACGCTGCTGGAGCGAAACGCTAGTTGGAACGCGCCAAGCTGGCGAAATCCGTTGGTGGGGGAAGTAGGACTCGAACCTACGAAGGCGAAGCCAGGGGATTTACAGTCCCCCCCCTTTGCCACTCGGGACATTCCCCCGCCGGGCCGTCACGTCTAGATGCAACGCGCACCTAGCCTGCCGTCCAAACAAAAAAGGCCGCGCCAACGTCAGCACGGTCTCTTCGAGCGCGCCTTATGCGAACCACCGTCGCGGGTGTCAAATGCGAATTTGGACCGGGCATGCTCCGCTGAGCGATGATCAGATCAATTATGCGTTGAGCGCAAGATTTTCGGAGACCACCGCCAACTGGAAACGACAACGAACCCGGCAGCGGCAAATTTGGCAACCGGCACGGCGATCTCGACAAAGGCGATACGCCGTCGCGCGGCCTTGCCGACGATCACGCCCGAGGCGAACGCGCTGCGGCTGGTGGCCGGTGGCTGGTGGCTGGTGGCTGGGACTTATTGGGGTGCTTTGACGATAACCATCACACGGCGATAGCTGTCGACAGATCAGGGACAAGGCATTGTTCTTAAGCAATATTATAATGGCGGTCCCTGCGGGAATCGAACCCGCCTTTGCAACGTGAGAGGCTGCCGTCCTAACCGATAGACGAAGGGACCGATGCGAGCGACGGCAACTAGCAGACAGCGGCACCCTTGGGAATAGCAAATGGCGTTGGGAGCAGGGCAATCCGGTGAACCTGTGAGTGACAACAACTGGAAAGTCTTGTCGGAAAGTCTCGTTAGTGGCTGGCCGACATGCCGTGTCGAAAAAATGCTGCCCTGGTCATACAAAAAACGCCTGAAGGTTTCGCGGTCAGGGCAGGTCCACGCAGATCCACTCACGCGGACGCACGTGTTAGCGACCAATCAATAGCGTATGGCTACACGATCCTATGGTGCTCTCAACGTGCTCTCAACGCGCGCTCGATGATTCGGATGGGGTGCTCTGCCTTGACGTGTAGCCCGTCCTCGAGCTGGTGGCGGCAACTCGTGCCGCCCGCTACGACGAGGCTACCGGCTTCCGCCGACCGCAACGCTGGAAACAGTGACAGCTCGGCCATTGCCTTCGAAACCTCGATCGTCTCGGCAGCGTACCCGAATGCGCCAGCCATACCGCAGCAAGCGCTATCTATCGTGCGGACTTTAAGTTCGGGGATGCGCCCCAGCAGCGCTGTGACGGGCGCAAAGGCGTCGAGCGCCTTTTGATGGCAATGGCCGTGGACGTAGGCGATACGCGCTTCGAGCGCCGATAAGGGCAAGCTCACGCGACCTGCGGCGATGTCCCGCTCAAGCAGCTCCTCGATCAGGAACGAGGCCTGCGCGAGGCGACGCGCGTCCTGTTCTGGCAGCAAGGCGCTATACTCGTCACGCAACGTCAGCAGACACGACGGCTCCAGCCCGACGATGTGGGCACCTTTCTCGACGAATGGGAGAAGCGCCGCAGCGGTACGGCGCGCTTCAGCGCGGGCTTCGTCAACTTGGCCGGTCGCGAGGTACGTACGGCCGCAACACAACGGCCGCTTCCTTGCGTCGTCCTTTAATGGCGCAAGCCGATGGAGACGGTACCCGCCGGCGGACAGCACACGCTCGGCGGCGACGAGATTATCCGGCTCGAAGTATCGGTTGAACGTGTCGGCGAACAGCACAACATCGCGTCCATCGCCTACGACGCCATCACCCTCGACTATGTCGCAACGTGAAGCGGTGCTTTCGGCGGTCTCGACCCACGGCCGCCGCCACACCGGTAGCGTGCGAGCGCGGCTGAGGCCGAGCAGACGCTCGGAGGCCCAAGCGAGCCCGGGCACGCGGTCGCGAAGGTTGAGCACATGGCGTAGACGCGCAGCGAAAGGCGCGTAGCGCGGCAAATGGGCGACGAGACGGTCCCGGTAGGCGAGCCCGTACGTCTCGTTGCGGTGGGCGAGCCACTCGATCTTGAGACGGGCCATGTCGACGCCGGTCGGGCACTCACGCTTGCACGCCTTGCAGCTGACGCACAACGCCATCGCTTCGCTCATATCGGGTGACGTCAGCGCGTCGGCGCCGAGCTGTCCGGTCAGTGCAAGGCGAAGCGCATTGGCGCGGCCGCGGGTTGTGTCCGTCTCATTGCGGGTGGCGCGATACGACGGGCACATGCCGCCGCCCGATAGCTTGCGACAGGTGCCGTTATTGTTACACATTTCGACGTGTGCGAGCAAACCGCCGGACGCTGACCAGTCGAGCTTGGTTGGCGTCGTCGGCGCAAGCCCATAGCCCGGCGGAAACCGCATCAAGCTGCGGTCGTCCATGGCATACGGGCGCACGATCTTGCCGGGGTTCAGCATTCGGTCGGGGTCGAACGCTTCCTTCACGGTTTCGATGGCGCGCGTCAGCTTCTCCCCCAACATCGGGGCAATGTATTCAGATCGCGAGATACCATCGCCGTGCTCGCCCGAGTACGAGCCCTTCAGCGCCCGAACGGTCTCACAGACTTCGTCAGCGATCGCCCGCATGGTCGCCACGCCGGTCGCGGTCTTCATGTTCAGGATCGGGCGAACATGGAGGCAGCCGACGGACGCGTGGGCATACCACGTCCCACGCGTGCCGTGACGCTCGAAGATCGCCGTGACTTTTTCCGTGTAGTCGGCGAGGTGCTCGAGCGGGACAGCGCAATCTTCAATGAACGAGACCGGTTTGGCGTCTCCTTTCATCGACATCATGATGTTGAGGCAGGCTTCGCGTACCTCCCACACCTTTTGCTGCGTAGCCGGATCGAAGATCGGCACGACAGCATCGGGCAAGCCGTGATCGGCCATCAGCTCGTCGAGACGATTGAGGTCGCGCCGAAGCGTCGCAGCATCGTCACCGGCAAACTCGACAATGAGCAGACAGTTCGGTTGTCCGCGCGTTATGCGATCGAGCGTCTGCCGAAACATCGCAATGTCCCGGCCGAGCGACAGAATGTTGTCGTCGACGAGCTCCACGGCAACGGGATCGAGGCCGACGATGTGCCGCGTCGTCTCCATCGCAGCACGAAAACTTGGAAACTGGCAGATGCCGACGACCCGGTGGGCAGGCAGCGGCGTGAGGCGGATGGTGATTGCGGTTGACAGCGCAAGTGTGCCCTCCGACCCCGTCAACAGGCGGGCGAGATTTGGCTGCGGCGAGGTCAACGCTTCGAGATCGTAGCCTGCAACGCGCCGCTGCACTTTTGCAATGCGCGCGGCGATCTCATCGCGCTCGGCGTCGGCTAGCGCGATCATCTGACGGGCAAGAGCCTCGGCGCGCTCGCCACCCGACACGGCGGATGGATCGGACGCCGCACCGAACGCGAACGGCGTGCCATCAGAAAACAGCGCATCGATTCGCGCGACGTTATCGGCGGTCATCCCGAAGCGGAGCGAACGGGCGCCGCTGGAATTGTTACCGACCATCCCGCCTAGCGTGCAGCGGCTAGCCGTCGACGGCTCTACGGGAAAAAACAGGCCAGCAGCCCGTGCGCGCGCGTTAAGCGTGTTGAGAACAATTCCCGGCTCGACGACAGCCGTGCGCTGCGTCGCGTCGAAGGCAACGATCCGGTTCATGTGGCGGCTGAAGTCGAGGACCAGACCGTGGCCGACGGCCTGGCCATTTTGGGAGGTACCACCCCCGCGCGCGACGACGCTTATGCCATGCTCGTGTGCGATTTGAAGCGCGGCCGCGACGTCGGCGGCTGTTTTCGGGAAGGCAACGCCCGCTGGCATGATCTGGTAGATCGAGGCGTCGGTCGCATAGCGGCCGCGGGTGAAAGCGTCGAAACGGACTTCGCCCGATAGGTTTTTTTCCAATGCGCGTTCGAAAGCGACGTTTCGCGAATATCGCGGCGGCGACGCTTCAGGGGGACGCGTGGCGTTGACCGAATGCCTGCGGCTCATGGATGACCCCCATCGTGTGGCGCACGAAGCGGTGCCGCGTTGCCAGGACCCGACGTGTTAGGGTTCAATCCTCGATCCCACGCTCCATCTCGCGCAGCGCCCGTTCGACCACGTCCGCCTTGTGTCGCAGGTGTTGTTTCAGCGTCCGGGCGAGGGCGGACCCGTCGCGAGCCTCGAGCGCTCGGATCATCTCCTCGTGGTCCTTGATCGCCTCGAGCCAGCCTTCCGGCGAGCTCCTGGCCGTGAAACGGACGCTGCGAATGCGCAACATGAGCTGCTCGAAAAGCTGGCTTAGCGAGGCATTGCCTGCCGATTGGAAAATCTGCTCGTGGATCGCGCGGTTGTGCTTGGCATACCCGGGCCAGTCGTCTCGCTCGTAACATTGTATCATCGCCTCGTGCAGCCGCTTGATGTGTACCAGATCCTTGAGCTTCAGGTTGCGGCAGGCGAGCTCGCCAGCAAGACCCTCGAGCGCGCCCATGATCGGGAACAGCTCGTCGATCTCCTCGCGCGTTAAACGCGTGACAATCGCACCCTTGTTGGGAAGCAGCTTTACGAAATTCTCGAACGCAAGGACCTTGAGCGCTTCGCGCATTGGTGTCCGGGAGACACCAAACCGTTCGGCAAGCGCGGCTTCCGGCACTTTCTCGCCCGGCGCGAGTTCCCCGCTGATGATCAACGCCCGTAACTGACCGGCGACCTCGTCGTGCAGCGTGCGGCGCACGATATGCATCAGGCCTTCGGATCTCGATGGCTTGACGGGTTGTGTCGGCGTTGAAGGTCTTCGTTGCATGGAAGAGGCTGTCTCGCTGGTCGATCGCGCACACTATGGGCATCCTCCGATGGTAATACATAATTGTGCGATCCGCAGCTTGCGATCGGCATCGTGCGTTTGGGTTTCGCCATTTGCGTCGCAGCGCGGCTTGGTCTTGAGCAAACGGCGAGATCACAGGCAACGCTCGCAACACCATATCCTGTAACCCCATGATTCTAGTGCGCCTTTTGCATCTGGCATTTGCAATGCCGATTACCAACTCGCCGCGACGATCACAAGCGCAGCACTGGTGTTTTGATCTGATTTTGATCTGAAGGTACATTCTGTGGGGACGGAACCGCACAACGCTGCCAACAATGCAGTGAACCGCAACCTAAGACTATGATCTTATGTGTTATTCACGACATGGATGGAGCTTTGTAACGAGCCCATCAAAGTCAAGAACACCCTAACACGTGGTGCCTAGTATGACGTGCCCGGGTTGACTTTCCCCGGGTTGACTTTCCCCGGGTTTACTTTCCCCGGGGACACTGACGCGTCCACCCGTACAGCAAGAGTTTCGAGAGGGGTGTTGTGGACGCGCCGACGCTTTTCAAACTGCGTGCTTGTCAAACTGCGTGCTTGTCGAACCCCGTCTTTGTCGAACTCCGTCCAAGCATTAACCGTTCTATCGCGAGCACGTGGCGAGCCTATTCTGCGGCAACCCGCAGCTCTTGCCGCGACGTCTCGGCGAGATAGTCTGTCGCGGCAACAAGTCCGCCCGGACGATACGGGATATTGGCAAGCTTCAAACCCATCTCGACGCCAGCGAGCGCTCCGATGATCGTCAAGTCGTTGGTATCGCCCAGATGCCCAATTCGGAACACGCGGTCGGCGACGCGGCCAAGGCCAGTGCCGAGCGACATGTCGAAATGCTCGAGTACGATGCGGCGGAACCGGTCAGCGCTGTGGCCGTCAGGCACGATCACGCCGGTCAATACTGGCGAATAATATTTCGGATCTCGGCACAAAATCTCAAGATCCCATGCCCGAACTGCGATCCGTGTCGCTTCACCATGACGGGCATGGCGCGCGAACACGTTATCGAGGCCTTCCTCAAGCAGGAGCTCGATCGCCGTGTCGAGGCCGTACAGCAAGTTTGTTGCGGGCGTGTAGGGAAAGAAGCCATTCGCGTTGGCGTGGATAATCTCGTCCCAGGCCCAGTAGGACTTCTGCGAGCGGGCCGCCTTGCTTGCTTCTATTGCCTTGTGGCTCACAGCGTTGAACGACAGGCCAGGTGGCAGCATAAGCCCCTTCTGTGAACCGGCTATCGTGACATCGACGCCCCACTCGTCGTGGCGATAATCGACGCTAGCGAGCGAGGAAATCGTGTCAACGAGGAGTAACGCAGGGTGGCTGGCCGCATCGACTGCCCGGCGCACCTCGGCGATCCGAGAGGTCGCCCCAGTCGACGTCTCGTTGTGAACGACGCAGACCGCCTTGATTTGGTGGCCGGTGTCCTGGCGCAGGCGCTCCTCAATGACGTCCGCTTCCGCGCCCGTTCGCCAGTCCGAACCAATAAACTCGGGCACTAGACCCAGTCGCTCGGCCATGTTTTTCCACAGGGTAGCGAAATGCCCGGTCTCATACATGAGCACATGATCGCCCGGCGACAGCACGTTGACCAGGGCCGCTTCCCACGCACCAGTACCTGACGCTGGATAAACCACGACCGGACCAGCCGTCTTGAACACGGCCTTGAGGCCGCGCTGTATCTTGAGCGACAGCTGCTGGAATACCGGCCCGCGATGGTCGATCACAGCGGCGTCCATGGCGCGCAGAATTCGGTCCGGCACCGGCGCCGGCCCAGGTATCTGTAGGAAGTGCCGTCCAGCGACACGCGTGCGGTTGAGGCTCATGAGGTCCATCCGGGCCGATTGCAGTAAGGAAGGGGGCGACAACGAAAGCACGCCAACCCCCGCCAGAAAGATAATTATATATCATGCATGATGTCAACTGCATCATGCGGCGCCATGCGATGTTAAAAATATCGTTTTACTTCAGTATTTTACGTGATTATTCTGGCGAAACACGCGCTCCTGCATAATTCTGCTTGTCAATGTATTTAAAATGTATAATTTTGTTCAGTACAGTGGCTGCGCACGCAAGGCAGCACACTGGCGAGTTCGGCTCTCGCACTGAAAACGACAATCACAGCCGGGGAAACGTCCGATCAAAGGTATCAATCATGATGATCCGTGCATCCAGCGCGCTTTCGATGTTGGCGGTTTGCCTCGTCGCGGCTCCCGCCTTCGCCTTCCAACCGTCAAAGCCTATAGAAATCATTGTGCCAGCTGGCGCTGGAGGCGCTTCTGACCAAATGGCGCGAATGATCCAGGCAGCAGTTCAAAACAACAAGCTTATTGAGCAGCCCCTAATCGTGACGTTGAAGGGCGGAGCGAGTGGCGCCGAAGGCCTCATTGACATGAAGTCGGCGGCTCCGGACGGTCACAAATTTATCATCGCGCAGTCGTCGATGTACACGTTACCGCTATCGACCAATGTCCCGTTTGACTGGCGTGAACTCACACCAATCGCGATTATCGCACTCGACCAGTTCGTGCTGTGGAACAATGCGGCGAGCCCGGAGAAGACGGTCGCCGAATTCCTGGCCGCTGCCAAAGCCAAACCAATGAAGATGGGCGGCACAGGCTCTAAACGCGAAGATCATATCCTGACGGCGTTCATTGAGCAGAAGGCCGGTGTCAAGTTTGCCTACATTCCATACAAGTCGGGCGGCGAGGCTGCGACCCAACTTGTCGGCGCACACACGGAGGCGAACGTTAACAATCCTTCCGAAAACGTCGCAGTCTGGCGCGCCGGTCAGGTTCGCGCCCTGTGCGTGTTCGACACGAAACCAATGGGCTACGCTACGAAAGTCACGGCCGACCAAGCCTGGAGCGACGTCCCGACTTGCGCCACGCAGGGTCTTGATATCGCCTACACAATGCCGCGCGCGATTTTCATCGCCGGCAAAGCAACGGCACCCCACGTCACCTTCTACACCGAGCTCTTTAAGAAGATCTCCCAGACGAGCGAGTACAAGGCGTATATGGCAAACCAAGCCCTCACCGCAACTTTCTTGACGGGCAAGGAGATGGTTTCGTTCCTTGAAAGCGATGAAGCTAGGCACCGCGGTCTGATGGAAACAGCGGGCTTCCTGTTAAAGAAGTAGGCACTGGTTGAGTTTCGGCTTTGCGCCGGAATTGCCGTTTCTCCGCCGCGCGCGCCGCTTCGCCCGCGAAAACCGATTACTTCTGGAAAAGATAACATGTCGTCCGATCCCTCTGATGCGGCGTCGCCAAGCGACGTTCTCGTGAACGTACGCCCGGTTGAAATCGTCGTGTGCCTAATCCTATTGGGGATCGGCATCGTTCTCGCCATCGAGAATTGGCGAATTGGCGTAAGCTGGGGAAAAGAGGGGCCGCAAAGCGGTTACTTCCCATTTCGGCTTTCGCTTATCCTAATTGCTGCCAGCGGGTGGGGGTTGTGCTCAACCCTCTGGCGGTCGGGGTCGGACGATACGGCGTTCGTCCAGAAGCAAGCTTTCGCTCGGGTCTTGAAGGTGCTGCTGCCGACCGTGCTTTACGTCGTGGCCATCTACACCGTCGGACTTTATGTCGCTAGCGCTCTGCTGATATTGGTTTTCATGACTTGGATAGGTGGCTCCAAAATCCTAATCAGTCTCGTCACATCAATTGGCTTTTCGCTCGCGATATTCTTGCTCTTTGAAGTTTACTTTAAAGTGCTTTTGCCCAAAGGCCCGCTTGAGGCGTGGCTCGGATTTTGAGGGGAACGGGCCATGGATGCCGTAAATTCGCTAATGCAAGGCTTTGCCGTCCTGATGACGTTCGACAAGCTGACGTTGATGCTTTTTGGGCTATCAATCGGCATTCTGGTCGGGGTGTTGCCTGGGCTTGGCGGGCCCAATGGGGTTGCAATCCTCCTGCCGCTGACGTTCGGCATGGACCCAACCTCCGCGATCGTGTTTCTCTCCTGCATCTATTGGGGCGCGTTGTTTGGAGGGGCGACCACGTCGATCCTGTTCAACATCCCCGGGGAAGCTTGGTCGGTCGCGACCACTTTCGACGGACATCCGATGGCCCAAAATGGTCAAGCTGCAGAGGCTTTGACCGCAGCGTTCACGGCGTCGTTCTTTGGCTCGCTCGTGGCGGTGATCATGATCACCTTCCTTGCCCCCAGCATCGCGGGCTTTGCACTGAAATTCGGCCCGCCTGAATTTTTCGCTGTCTACTTCTTGACGTTTTGTACTTTCGTTGGCCTAGGCCGTGAGGAAAAGCACAAGGTCGTCATCTCGCTCGTCATTGGACTGCTGTTTGCGGGTGTCGGTATGGACACCGTGACCGGCGAGTTACGCATGACGTTTGGGTTTATCGAACTGCTCAAGGGCTTTGATTTCCTTGTTGCGGTGATCGGCCTTTTCGGGATCAGCGAAATCCTACTCACCATCGAGGAAAAACTTGCCTTTAATGGTAAGGAAGCGCGCATACGGTTCTCCACCGTATACAAAACCTGGCTCACGCTTCCGCGCTACTGGATCACGCTCGTGAGGTCTTCGTTCATTGGCTGCTGGCTTGGCATCACACCCGGCGGTGCGATTGCCGCCTCCTTCATGAGCTATAATCTTGCCAAGCAGTTCTCCAAAGATCGCGACGGTTTCGGCAAGGGCCGCATTGAGGGCGTTCTAGCGCCCGAGACCGCCGCTCATGCTGCAGGCACCGCGGCGCTATTGCCGATGCTCGCACTCGGAATCCCGGGCTCAGGCACCGCCGCGGTTCTGCTGGGTGGCCTGCTGGTATGGGGTCTCCAGCCGGGCCCATTGCTGTTTGTCGAGCAGAAAGACTTCGTGTGGGGCCTGATCGCCTCCATGTACCTTGGTAATCTGGTCGGTCTCATCCTCGTGCTCGCGACGGTACCCTTGTTTGCCGCAGTCCTGCGCGTACCTTTTACGATCGTCGCGCCGATGATCATCGCGTTCTGCGCGATCGGAGCCTACGCGATCGAAAACTCGATATTCGACATCTGGGTCATGCTGGGGTTCGGCGTCGTTGGCTACGTATTCAAGAAACTCGGCTATCCCTTGGCACCCTTGACCCTCGCACTGGTGCTGGGCGATCGCGCCGAGGATGCGTTCCGGCAGACCATGATTGGGTCGGGCGGGGACGTCATGGCCCTGTTCGGCAACTCGCTCGTGTCAACAATCATGACGTTTGCGTTCATCTTCTTGCTCTGGTCGCCACTTTCACAGGCACTCGGCGCGCTCGGTGGATTGATATGGCCCGGCCAAAAACACAACCCCGCGAACTGATACCTGCGGGGTAAGCCCTGACCGCGAAAATCGTCTCAGTCCTCCACGAGCACCGAACGAATTTTGCGGTCTCACGATGACGATGAAACCTCGTGCTTCTCGTGGTTGTGACATTCGCTGCGACCCGAGCCGAAATGTCTGAACTAGAAAACCAACGCATAGTTGAAAGAACGACCCACATGACGACAGCACGCAGCATTCTCATTCTGGGCGCATCATATGGCTCGCTTCTTGGAACCAAGCTGGCGGCAGCTGGCCATCACGTGACGCTCGTTTGCCTCGCCGCTGAGGCAGCTCTCATCAAACAGGATGGCTGCCGTGTCAGACTGCCGGTCCGGGGGCGCGAAGGGTTGATTGAGATCCACAGCAAGGCGCTGCCGGGGTCTCTAACCGCAGCGACTCCTGGCGAGGTCGACCCGTCGACATTCGACCTCGTGGGTCTGGCCATGCAGGAGCCGCAGTACCGTGCGCCTGAGATCAAGACGCTGCTTCTTGCCATCGGCCGATCGGCGCGGCCGTGCATGTCGATCATGAACATGCCGCCATTGACTTATCTGCGCCGCATCAAGTCACTGGACGCAGACGGCCTTCGTCATTGCTACAGCGATGCCGACGTGTGGGACCTGTTGCAGCCCGGCCAGATCACCCTCTGCAGCCCCGACCCTCAGGCGTTTCGTCCTGCAACCGAGCCGGTCAACGTACTACAGGTGAGGCTCGCGACCAACTTCAAGGCAGCCAGCTTTGCCGGGACTGCTGACAATGCCCTGCTCAATGAAATGGCGAACGGCGTCGACGCTTACCGTCATAGGCTGGGGTCGGAGGAGATCGACCTGCCAGTCAAGCTGCGCGTCCACGACTCGCTATTCGTGCCGATGGCGAAATGGGCCATGCTGCTCGCCGGCAATTACCAGTGCGTCAAGCCCGATCGTGTTGCATCGATCTACGAGGCCGTTCACGGCGACCTCGCTCAATCACGCGCCATATATGATGACGTTCGTCGCGTCTGCCTTGCGCTCGGCGCCGTTGAGAGCGACTTAGTACCGTTTGAGAAGTATGCCAACGCAGCCCTGTCGCTCGGTAGCCCGTCGTCGGTCGCCCGCGCATTGGATGCTGGCGCCACAGCAGTCGAGCGGGTCGATCTCCTCGTGCAGGCGGTATCCCGCCAAGTCGGCCAACCATCGTCGATGGTGGATCAAATTGTGGCCAACGTCGAGGCTTGGCTTGCGCGCAATCGGCTCAGACAGGCGAGCAGCAGCTGATCTGCAATTCAACACATTGCGAGTTTTGTCGAGGCGTTGTGCGACGAGGCGCACGCTGGCAACTGTGCTGCACCGGTGCGGCTGAAACATACCATGGTGCGTCGGCTTGCTGCTTCTCATCACGGCCGTAATGTCGGCATTCCAAGACGTTGCGGCGCAGCCGGTTGAGGCGGCCAACATTTCAAGTGAGTAGGGAGTCGGAGGTTGGCCCGGTCGCGCGTCGGCGGCCGCTACGTCCAACTCCCCACTCCCTACTCCTTGTGTTACGGCATCACAGCGACGTCGCCGACGCTGCCCTTGAGGCCAGAAATCGGGCCAGCCGTCGTGACCTTGCCCGACGCTAGGTCAACCGTGTGCAAGGCGCCGCCAGCGACAACCCAGGCGGTGTTACCACCCTTGCCGTCCGACGCGATGTCGAGGGCAACCATGTCAGGTTTCACGCCGAGGCTGCCGATCGTGGTCATGACACCGTCGTTCGGCGGCGCCTGCTTGACGAGCGATCCTGTGGCCATGTCGATGTCATACATCGCGGTTTCTTTGGTACCAGCGAAGCTGTTGGAATAGGCGACAGCCGTCACCATCGGCGTCTTGCCCTTCATGGCGTCGGTCTCTGCGTATTTGAGCGTACCATCGACGGTGGCCTTGCCGTCTTCGACATTGATGCGCAAATTCATACCGGTCGACGTCACGATGCGCATACGGTCGGCAACCGGGTTGAAATCAACCGCGATCTTGGCGTCAGCGGGCAACTTTTCAGAGAGCTGGCTCTTCTTTTCCCACTTGCCGGTCTTGCCGTCGATCGTGACGATCGTGCCATCTGGCGCAACACCGTAAAGCTTGCCGTCGGACGGGCGCACGTCGATGCCGACAAGCTTGGCGCCACCGTCGACTTTGACCGAGGCCGTAACGGCCTTCTTGTCGGTGTCGATCATCGTCAGCATCGTGCCATCCTGCAGCGCAACGAGTGTTGCGGCGGTGGCAGCCGTCGCTGTCAGCGCGGACAAGCCGCAGGCGGTCGCGGCCACGAAGGCCACGTTACGTTTCATTGGTGTCATTGTGGATATCTCCGGTGAACATAAGCGGTCACCGGATGAACCCCACCCGGCCGATACCGCGCTAATCAGCGCCTGTCCGAGGCGCTGGTTCAACAACGGGACAGTGTTGGAAAAGGTTTCAGTAGCCGGACGGTTTGGGTCGTGGTGCCACTTACGGCTTCGGCCAAGGCGCAACCATGGGAGGCTTGGGGACTGCAGGCCTTGGTTCGCGTTTGGGCGTCCGCGACGATCGTGTCAGATCGGAGCAGCCAGCGGTCGCCTCGGCGCCAGCTTCCCCATAGCAGGCGGCGATCCGTTCGGGCGATAGAATGCGGCCGTGGACCGTACCCTTGCTCTGCGGCGAGACCCATGTGAACGACAAATCATCGGGGTAGACGATCCCGAAGAAGTCGACGCGCCCGCCGTCGTAGCTGAAATAGCCGCGAAACCGCCGGTCCGTCTGCTCGGTGATCTCGACGGTACGCGGCCGCGTGCGCAGGCCGAACACGTCGCCAATCGTGTCGTTGCGCCCCGACCACGTGCCGATCAGGTTGAAGCCGACGGGCCCGGCCGGACCTGCGACCGGCTCGTTGGCCAACCCTGGACCCGGCAGCGCCGCACCGGATGTGACTAACGCCACCAGAATGGCCCGCTTAGCGGCTTCAATCATGATGGTCATCTGGTTAAACCCCTACCGCCAACGCTCGCGATGGTGCCGGGCTAGCCGTCCCGGGTAGCGTGGGCAACGACAAACTCAGGTCTGCTGGTAAATGGTCAACACCCGATCGAAGTCCCGATGGGCAAGATCGTCTTTATGGATGAGAAAACAGACGATCCCCTCGACCAAGTCGCCTCCGAGCAGCCCAGCCATATCGACCTGCAGCAGCAGTTGCCAATCGCCAGCCCGCGTGCGCGCGATCTGCCATGCCGCTGGCCAGTCGCCTTTCGACATCGCTGACAGGTCGGCATCGGCCAAGATCGCGGCCGTATAGCGCGGGTCGTCCTGGTCAGGAACGGGGATCCCATCGAGAATGTGGCGCACGCCCTGCCAATTCCCCTCGGGCCGCGAAAGCTCGAAAAAGCTCTCGACGATCTCGTCGGCAACCACTGCTGAAAAGGCGGGGTCGGCTTGTGCTTCGATCGATCTTGGGGATGGCCAACAAAGTCCCGATGCAACCGCCAGCGGCTTGGCTGGAAAGATATAGCGGCTAGTGAATTCCATCGTTCCTGCGATGTCGCGATAGAATTGTTCAAGCGTTTCGCCAGGTTGAAGCGAGCCCTTGATGACTTCGATCACCTCGGGCGGTTTGTCTCGGATCATCGACATCGGATCGGCGACGGTGCGATCATGTTCGGCCCTATCGGCGTCGTCCATCTCGGCCAGTTCAACTGGTAGCGCGTGCGGCGCGAGGTCTGACACTGGCGAACGGTCCCAGATCACGCGGGCGGCCCCGACACCATCGCACCATGGACCTAGCGTATAATCGTAGAAGAACAGCAGACGACCATCAGTCGGCAGACCGGTAGACGAAATCTGAGACGGGCCGCCCCCCTTGCGAACCTGTGCAATCTCGCCGAGATCGATTTGGGCGACAAATGGATAGGGTAGCGCCTTTCGCACGTGGCTTTCCAACCAAGCCGAGTGATTGTCGCCACCACGACGCGCAATCTCGTCGGCGTTGGCTGGCACGGCGCGGACCGGCCACTCGATATCGACGGGCAAGTCCGGCACACCCCCGGTCCGCGTGCCGCCGATCGAAGCGTCAGCTGACGGTACCAATAGCAAACACGGCCGCAACAGGGGCATCAGCCGGTCGGCGTGTTCTGCTAGACCAAGATCGTCGAGAGGGGCGTGCGCATCCGAATGCGTGGCAAACATTTGGGTGCGCTCAACCTGCGGATGGACGGGAGAGCGCGTCGCCAAGTAGCCCGTCGTAAATCACCGACAACTCAAGGATCACGGTGAAAGTTCGACAGCTGAGTGTCAGCCGCTGATCGAGCCCCTCGATCTCAGTGGGCTCCTGCGCAAAAATCCCGTCTGCACCGCGCTGCCACAGGCGCACGGCTGGCTCGGTCTGACTGAAGACCAAATAGGCGTCGAGCGTTGGGATACCGAGATATTCGGTTGGCTTGATCTTAAGGTCGTAGGCTCGGCTCGACGGCGACAGCACCTCAACGATGATGACAGGTCTCGTCGATGCTAGGCTATCGTCGGGCTCGTCGGCGGGTTCGACGACGACATCGGCGAAACGAACGCGGTCGGGCGTTTCGATGCCGCGTTCGTTGAGAATGACCCAGTTGGTACGCGGTAGTTGGTCGTCCCAGGACCGCATGATCCGCTTGGCGATTTCGCTGTGACGCCGCGTCCCGCCTGCCATCTGCTGCACGATGAGCCCACCCTCGAACTCGTAACGCTCATCGATCCGGCTCTCGATGAACCGGTAAAACTGCTCTTTGCTGACAGGGGTGAAGGCGTTCACAGCGCCGTCTCCATGTGGACCGTCTCCATCTGGGCCGTCTCCATGTGGGCCGTCTCGATCTGGGCCGACATTAGCGCGCGATGGTACCCGTCCGCCGAATTTTGCGTTGTAACAACAGCACGCCGTAGAGCAGCGCTTCGGCGGTTGGCGGGCAGCCCGGCACGTAAACGTCGACTGGCACGACACGGTCGCAACCGCGCACCACGGCGTATGAATAGTGATAGTAGCCGCCACCGTTGGCGCAACTGCCCATCGAGATCACATAGCGCGGCTCGGGCATCTGGTCGTAGACCTTACGGAGTGCTGGCGCCATTTTGTTGGTCAGCGTTCCAGCCACGATCATGACATCCGACTGGCGTGGACTAGCGCGCGGGGCGAAGCCGAACCGCTCCATGTCCCAGCGTGGCATCGATGCCTGCATCATCTCGACCGCGCAGCACGCGAGACCGAACGTCATCCACATCAGCGACCCGGTACGCGCCCAGTTGATCAAGTCGTCTGTGGTGGTGACGAGAAAGCCCTTGTCGGCAAGTTCGTCGTTGAGGCCGGTCAGGAACGGGTCCGTCGCTGCCGCGACGCTGCCGGGGCCGCCAGCCAGCGAAGAAGCCGCACCCGCCCCCTCGTGCATTCGGTCCCAGAGCACAGGGTCCTGCAGCATGGGCGATCCGTCGGGTTTAAGGAGCAGTCCCAAATTTATCTCCTGTTTCGGACACGATTACTTGGACTTAAACGTCCAGCGGAAGCACGCCTCAATGGTCTAATCGGCCGAGGATTTGGCCGGTCGATTTTTGGCCGCGGCTTTCCTTACTTTTGCCGACTCAACTGGACGCTGATGCAACGGAGCACCAACCCGGCCTGAGGAACCGCATGGATCAGCACCGCGCCCGATCGCATAGGATCCGTCCGGGAAGCGGTCGGCGAAGTCGGCCGGGAACGGCCGAAGTTTGATGTTTTTGTTCATTGCACCGTATCTCAGCCGCCGATGAGTGCCTGAGCACCGTCCTCGTCAAGTTCAAAGTATAATTCGTTGTGCTCGCTGAGACAATCCAAGCTTCTAAACCCGAGTCGGCGGTAGAAACTCTCAGCGCTTGCAACAGAGTGCAGCCCAATACGTCCGCCGTAGCCGTGTTGCTTGGACAGGTCCGCACTAATTCCGAGCATGATTGGCCCTAGTCCCGTAACAAGCCGACGAGGTGCATCGGGCCGATTCCAAGGAGCAACCTCTAGTCCAAGGAGCAACCTCAAGGAAGCTTACATACACCAGCGGGTTGCGATGACCACCGTCGCAACGAACGACATGACCCATTTTGAGTAGCATGAGCGCGTCAACTCATGCACCATTATGAAGGCTGAACAGCACGCCATCACTATGAGCGTTAAAGTTAAAAACCGCGACCCAATTAAACAACGGCGCAGATTGGCCGGTGTTTCCTACCTCGGATAGCCAGGCGACGGCGGCCTTGCGTAGGTGCGACACCTCAACGATGTAAGATAACCGTAACATCTCGCGCAGACCGTCGTTTCGTACGATTGGAACGCTGCCGACGCGATGTAGTCCCCTCACCGTCGTATCAATCCCAATCGAGGGCGCCTTTTTTCCATTCGTAGATGAAGCCGACGGTCAACACGGCCAGGAAAACCATCATCGACCAGAAGCCGAATAGTCCGATGTCGCGGAACGCCGCTGCCCATGGAAACAGGAACGCGATTTCGAGGTCGAAGATAATGAACAGGATCGCCACGAGATAGAACCGCACGTCGAACCGCATTCGGCTGTCGTCGAAGGCGTTGAACCCACACTCGTAGGCAGCTACTTTTTCGCTATCCGGGTTGCGGATCGCGACAAGAAACGGCGTGATCAACAGCACCGCAACGAACGCCAGCGACACGGCGAGAAAGATCGCAAGCGGCAGATAGTCTTGGAACAGGTTGGCCATGGGTCCCGCCTCGGTAAGATCGGACCCAGTAGTACCGTGCGCTGCGGCGGCATGCAACGGCGCTGTCCTTGCCATCCTGAAACGCTCCGCTGCCAAAAACTTTCTGGCTTCGCTTGGAACTGGCTTCGCTTGGAACTGGCTTCGCTTGGAACTGGGCGAGGTCTGCGGGAGGCGCGAACACGCTGACTTGACGGGGATTTCGACGCCTCTTGATCAAGATCAGAGCGGCCCGCCCGTTGGCGCGCTCTCGTGACGCTGCGACGGCGTCGGTGCCGTGCCCCCCCGCGACCCGCAAGCGGCTCCTCCAACGAAGCAGAAGTCATGACCATCTTGACACCCGTTCGCCATCTGGTCGCGTGCTGCGCGGTTGTAGCAGCGCTTGCTACGGCGAACCCGCACGCGAGCGCGGAAGAGCGCCCCGACGCGCCGAGCGCCGACCGCGGCCGCGATCTCACGCTGCGGCTGTGCAGCAACTGCCACGTCGGCCCACAGTCGCAGACAAGCGCGTCGGGCGGCAGCGTGCCGGCCGGTGTTCCAACGCTGCGAGCGATCGCAAACAAGCCGGGACAAACTGCGCGCCACATCGAAATGACGCTGATCAACCCGCACCCGCCGATGCCCGACACGCAGTTGACGCGCCGCGAGATCAAGGACGTTATCGAGTATCTAGACTCGCTGCGCAGCGACCAGACCGGCCCGCCGTTCCAGGAGCCGCCGGCCGATGTCCCGGCTTATCCCAAGCCGTCGTGATGCGCTAAAGTCGTGATGCGCTAAAGTTGTGATGTGCTAAAAACGGCGACTTCGCAGCGGGGACAGGCAGCTCCGGCAACGTCACGGTGCGGCCTGCTCTCGCCACACGCGCAACCGGGTCGCGATTTCGGCTTCGGTGGTTTCGGTGCCGGGTAGGCGGTAGTGGCGGGCGAGTTCAGATAGCGCGATTTGGAGCGCGATTTTGCCCGAACGAACCGGCCAGCCTCGCCGCCGCTCGATTTCCTCGACCCCGATCAAGTGACCACAGACATCGATCAGCAGCCCGGCGGAAACCGGGCCGACAGCACCCAGCGCACGCCGGATCCGCTGCGCGGCCGCAACTGTGCCGTCGTTCGTGTCAGCCGACCCGCCCGGGCGGCGTTGCGATGATCCCATGCCGCCGCCGCCAATGCGGCTCCAATCGATCGTAACGCGCGGCGTCATCTCGGCGCGCCAAAGGTCGGAACGGAACCGCTCACCAGCCTCAAGTTGCGTCGCAGATATGAGCGGTCGGCCGGACTTGTCCTTATGGCGGCGCAGCCAGCCGAGCGGGCTCTCGCCAGGGTCGACGTGCGGCGCGTTTGGCATCGCTGACAGATGGGCTGGCACGGTCCCGGTATTTGCCGAGGTAAGCGACGCTCCATCGCCAGACGACTTCTGGCGGCGCAGCAGTTGACGGGCGGCCCGGCTCAAGACCCAGCGCACATTATCGCAATCGACGGGGACAAGCCAGCCGGCATCACGGGCATCGCGGAACAACGCGTAAGGCAGCCGATTACGACGGCTTCGGCAGTGGGTTTCCGTCGGGCGAGTTGGGCAGTCATCGCTCAAGTGAATTTCGACCGAGCGGCTGCCATCGGGGGCGATGATCAATTCGGCGATGGCTCCACGGCGGGCAAGGATAGCGAGCGCGGCGAGATTTGCAGCGCCAGCATTGGCAACAGGTCGGGTTGTAGGAGCGATGCTCGCGACCGGCCGTTGGCTGGCCTCCGTGCGTGTCTTGGACATCGGGTGACCTCAGCCGTCGATATCGGAGCAAAAGGCGCAGCGCGGCACGCGACGGGTCACGAGGCGGACCACGGCGCGCTCGAGCAGGATCAGTGCACGGTCGAAATGCGGGTCGTCGCGGCGGTCTTCGACGACGGCAC
>JAWXCP010000142.1:0-45088 GCA_034408685.1 Hyphomicrobium aestuarii
AGTTCCAGCCCCGAGTTCCAGCCCCGGCACGGTCGTCCCCAGGCAAAAGATTCCCGGCACACGGTCCCTCGGACGTGCTGGCGCCAACTGAAGCCGCCATTCGAAATCGCAACGCCACGCCCAAATCGGGTCGGCTGCAAAATCGGATACCACGCGAAATCGGGTAAACCGAAGAGGTCCGCCCCCCATGTCGATGCTCTACTTTTCCCGGCTGTACCAAGCCATGATCCTGGGCATCTGCGCCCTCGGCTTGCTGCTATGCGTGCCGAACTTCTTGTCGAAGGATCAGTTCGACGCCCTGCCGAAATGGGCACAGAACAAGATCGGCCTCGGCCTCGACCTGCGCGGCGGCGCGCACATGCTGATGACGATCGACACGCAGCAGCTGCGCAAAGATTGGATGGACAACATCCGTGACGATGCCCGCCGCACCCTGCGCGAAGGCAAACTCGCGGGCAGTCCCTCGGTTGTCGGCAAGGCTGTCGAAGTGCGTATGGCCAACCCGGCGGACGCCGATGTCGGGCTGACCGCTCTACGCAGAATGATACAATCGGTTGGTGGCAGCGGCTTCGGCGGCGCCGCGAACCTCAAGGTCGATAAAGGCAGCGATCCCGGCGTTATCGTCATCGAGCCATCCGACGCCGGCTTCACGGAGCGAGTGAGCAACGCCATCGCCACGTCGATCGAGGTCATTCGCAAGCGCATCGACTCGTCGGGCACCAAGGAAGCCAACATCGTTCGCCAGGGCTTCGACCGCATCTTGATCCAGATCCCGGGCGTCGAAGATACGGCACAACTAAAAGAGCTGATCGGCAAGACTGCCAAGCTCACATTCCACGATGTCCATCCAACGATGACGCCCGAAGAAGCACGCCGGACGCGGGTCCCGTCGGGCTTCAAGATCTTCCCGGCAGTGCGCGGAGAGTTCGCCACCGAGTATCTCCTGAAAGAGACGGCCGTCGTCGGTGGCGAGGACCTCGCCGACGCCCATGGGGCGTTCGATCAGCGCAGCAGCGAGCCGATCATCTCGTTCCGATTTAACCAGAAAGGCGCCCGCGCATTCGGCGAGTTCACCCGCGTGAACGTTGGCCGGCCATTCGCGATCGTACTCGACAACACGGTGCTCTCCGCGCCCGTCATTCGTGACGCCATCCTCGGGGGCTCCGGCCAGATCTCTGGCAGCTTCACGGCTGAAAGTGCGAACAACCTTGCAGTGCAGCTCCGCTCCGGCGCGCTCCAAGCCCCACTCACGATCGTCGAGGAGCGGGTTGTCGGCGCAAGCCTCGGCCAGGACTCGATCGAGGCCGGCAAGCGCGCGGCGATCATCGGCATGATCGGCGTTGCCGCCTTCATGATCTTCGCCTACGGACTGTTCGGCCTGTTCGCATCGCTTTGTGCCGCGCTCCAGATCGGCTTGATCATTGCGATCATGACGCTGATGGGCTCAACGATGACGCTGCCAGGCATCGCCGGCATTGTGCTTACGCTCGGCATGGCGGTCGACAGTAACGTTCTTATTTATGAACGCATCCGCGAGGAACTGCGCAACAAAAGCTCGCCGCTCAAGGCGATCGAGGCTGGCTTCAGTCGCGCCTACCTGACAATCCTCGACAGTCAGTTGACCAGCTTCGTCGCTGGTCTGATCATGTTTGTCCTCGGTTCCGGCCCGATCCGCGGGTTCGCGGTAACGCTGACTCTCGGCGTAGTAACCACGATATTCACCGCCTTCACCGTCACACGGCTGATCGTATCGTGGTGGGTCCGGTCGCAAGGCACGAGTAAAATCGAGGCACCGCTCTCCTACAAAATGGCCCGCACATGATCTTCAAAGGTGTTGACTTTTTCCCCCACGGGACGCGGTTTCCGATCCTAGAATACCGGAAAGTGTTCGTTGGCTTGACGCTGGCGGCTGCCGTGCTTTCAGCCGCCCTGCTGCTGACGCGCGGATTGAACTTCGGAGTCGACTTCAAGGGTGGCTCCCTGATCGAAATCAAAGCCAAGTCCGGCACGCTCGACGTCGTGAAGCTGCGCGAGACCTTAAACGGGCTCGGGGTCGGTGAGCCACAAGTGCAGGCAGTCGGCGACAGCGAAGCGCTGATTCGCATCGGTCAGCAACCTGGCGCCGACGCCTTGGCTGAGTCGCGCTCTCAGGACGCCGCCAATAAGAAAGTCACCGGCTCTCTTGCCGCCAATTTCGATATCCGTCGCACCGAGGTTGTCGGCCCGGCCGTTTCCCAGGAACTCAAAAGCACCGCCGTGCTGGCCATCATTGCCTCAATCCTCGGCATTGCGATCTACGTGTGGTTCCGCTTCGAATGGCAGTTCGCACTGGCCGCCATCGTTGCCTTGATCCACGACGTTTTCATCACCACCGGACTGTTCTCGCTGCTGTGGTACGAGTTCGACCTATCAGTCGTTGCCGCGTTGCTCACGCTTGCCGGTTACTCGATCAACGACACCGTAGTGATCTTTGACCGTGTGCGTGAAAACATGCGCAAGTACAAAAAGATGGAGATGGTCGATCTGCTCAATCTGTCGCTCAACGAGACGCTGTCGCGCACCGTACTCACCGCCGGCGTCACCGCCATTGCGGTGCTTGCGCTGTGGCTGTTCGGCACGACCGTGATTGAGGCGTTCACATTCGCCATGCTGTTCGGCGTCATCATTGGCACCTACTCGTCGATCTTCATCGCCGCCCCGATCCTGTTGTGGCTCGGAGTCGATCGCGGCGCGATCGTCGGCGAGCAGAAATCCGACAAGGCCACCGCGGCAGCCAAGGCCGGTCTGCCGTAACCAGCGTTTGCGCAAGCCGTTTATTGGTTGTCGCTAGAGCTTGGCAGCTGTGGTGCGCGCCAGAACAGCAGTTTTGTGCACCGCGTTGATGACGCACCTTCCATTTGGGTTTACGTATACGTCACCCGCAGGTGCGGGCTCAACCAACCGACCCCATCTGGAGTAACCCGATGCGCCTCTCGACCCTCGCTATGGCGGCCGTCATCGCACTTGCCACGTCCACCGCCGCTTTGGCCTCGCCCTATGGCACCTGGACCCGCCCATCGAACGGCACTAAGGTTGAATTCTACGAGTGCGGCGGCAAGTTGTGCGCGAAAGTCATTTCGTCGAAGAACAAGGACAGCGTCGGCAAAGTCATCGTCACCGGTGCGTCTAAAACCGGTGACAACACTTGGAAGGGCAACCTTCTCAACACGGAAGATGGCCAGACCTACGCTGGCATCATCACGCTGGAAGGCCCCAAGGCATTGAGCCTTAAGGGCTGCGTACTTGGCGGCGTCATTTGCACTGGCGAAACTTGGACGCGCTAAACGCCAGCTGGCTGACGACTGGAGCTAGCGACGGCATCGAGCGACGGGGCTTGCGGTAGCCACGATAGCGGCAGCCGCCTCGCCTGATCTCTGGACGTGGTCAAATCCGCCGGGCTTCCCGTTGCCCCTCAACCGAACGCAGGTCAGACACGACCGTTTCACCAGCAATCATCCGCTGCCCAACCGCAACTTGGGCAGCTTTGCCCGGCGGCAGATAAAGATCGACGCGCGCCGAGAACCGGATCAACCCAAACCGCTGGCCCACGCCAACGTTCTCGCCCTCGGACACGAACGTCGTGATCCGCCGTCCCGAACCTCCGGCAATCTGCACCACCGCTACGTCACCACCATTGGCCATCTCAACGACGATCGCGCGGCGTTCATTCTCTTCCGCCGCCTTCTCGCTCATGGGATCGACGAACGCACCAGGCACATAGACCGAGCGTTTGACCCGTCCTGCCACAGGCGCCCGGTTCACGTGAACGTCGAGCAGCGACAGATACGTCGACACACGCGTCCGTTGCTCCGTACCAAAGCCGAGTTCGGCTGGCGGCGTCACCGTCTCCACCGCAATCACCGTTCCATCCGCTGCAGCGAGTACGAGCCCCTCACGTAACGGCGTCACCCGGTCGGGATCACGGAAGACGTAAGACACGAACGCGGTGGCGCTGAGCCCCAAAAGGCCGAGAAACCCCCAGCCGATCAGCAGCGCGACGACGGCGGCCGCCCCCGCCATGCCGATGAACTTGTAGCCGTCGGGATGGGGCGACGCGAATGCATCGACTAGCGTGTCGAGCAGGCTTTGTCCGTTGGACATGATGCAACCTCTGATGTGCTTCTGCAGTACTGCGAAGCGATTTGGGGAATTAGAAGCACGGCTTGGGAGAGACACGGCAAAGGAGTGATGTCGAGTCTGCCTGCCATTTCAGCTGAGGTTTCAACGGGATTGTCGTCCCCGCCGACTGTCCTACTCTTGCAATTCGCTTCGTGTATAGTTCGTCACCGAAGTTGGTCCAACGCGTGCCGGGCAACGGGGTAAACATGATTACGGAACAGGCAGTACGCGCAGGAACTGTCCTGCACTTCGATTTCAAAGTTCTCCGTGGCACGGCCCCCGAATTCCACGATCAGCATCCCGCCGTCGTAATCTCGCCGACCGTGCGCCAGCGCAATCGCACCGTCATTATCGTTCCGATCACATCCGAGCTGTCGAACGAGAGCAACCCGAGCGCGGTCGGGATCTTCCATGCCGAGCTCAACAGGCGCAGCCCGACGGGCCGAACCTTCGCGGTCTGTAATCTGCCGGTATCCATCGCACTCAAGCGCCCCTCGCTCGATTATTACCGCGCCGGACGGCCCTTGGCGGGCAACGCACAACCCCATTTCGAGGTCCGTGGCGAGGATCTGGCCCGCATCCGTGCCAAGGTCGTCGAGCACCTGTACACCGACGCCGGCCTGCGATCGGACGCAACACTGCATGGCCTCATCGGCGCCGACCCCTGGGCCGACCTTCGCCCCGGCAATCTAAGGTCGATCCCGCCGCTATTGGTTCTCCCGCCCTGGCGCGCCAAAGCAACGCCCAAAAGCGTCATCAAGAAAGCCATGGTCACTCGCCCGGCCTCATTGCCGCAGCCCGGCATTGCATATGGCGCCTCGGGCCTTTTGCTCCTCCGCAGTACCGGGCCGTTACCGGGCAACCAGCGCCCCCGGCCGCAACATGCCAGCAACGGCAGCAGCGCGCGCGTTCGTCGGTTGGCCAGGCCAACCGTCAATTGATCGACCATTGGGCTGCCCAGCGTGGGAACAATCGTCCACCGCCAGCGTTAACACGTCATGGTGTCGCCACGCGTGATAGGGCTTATTTCAACTCGGCAATCCCGGTGCGAGCCGCGACGGAGGCTCAAAATATGACGACACTGCGATCAACGACAACGCGACTATCCATGCACCTTGCGGCCATCGTGATCGGCACGTGTGCCGTTGCCGTGACCTCAGTCGCCGCCGAGCCGACCATTTCAGCGGCACCCGCGACGGGCGCTCTCACCCGCGCCGACTATGAAGCCTGCCAGAACCGCGACGAAACCGCCTTCCGCCAAGCCATCGAGACCGTCACCTACGCCGCATTGCAGCGCTCGATGTCGTCGTTCGGCTATAAGCGCGCCGTTGACGATGCTTGGCGCGGCAATGGACTGGACCAAATTGTCGACAAACAGGTCGACCTCACGATCTCCGAAATCGGCAAAGAGCGCAGTTGGGGCGAAATTCTGCAATCGCTAACCGATAGCGCAAAGGCGCAAGAACTTGCCGGCGCCGTTGCGGAACGGGTTTACCGGTCCGAGGCCATAAAAAAAGGTATCGAAACCGTCGCAACCGACGTCGGACGCCAACTGGGCCTTTCAATTGAATTCGCGACCCAGGACGCCGCAGAGCCAGCAATTGGCTGCCTCAAAGCCTTCCTCGGCCCGCGCTACGGGTCGACCGTCGCAGCGATTGTAACGGCCGACGCCGAGCGTGAGTTCGGGATCGACGCGAACACCGGCAAAGCTACACTCTCGCCGGGCGCGGTGCTGTCGGATAAAAGCGGCAGCGTCACTGGCGCAGCCATTTTGCTCGTGCGCCGTCAGCTCGCCAACATGGCCGGACGGGTCGGCGCGCGCATCGCCGGCAGCGTGCTGAGCCGTCTCGTCTCCGTCGCGGCCGGCGGGGTCGGCGCGGTATTGATCGCAAAGGACATCTGGGATTTGCGATCCGGCATCCTGCCCATCGTCGCCACCGAAATGAAGTCAGCCGCAACCAAGGACCTCGTCCGCGTCGAACTGGCCAAATCGATCGCCGAGCAGATCGGCGAACAACTGAAAGACCTCAGTGCCCGGTCCGCCGGACGCATCGTCGAAATCTGGCAGGAGTTCCGCAGCGCACACACCAAATCGCTGGAACTCGCCGATAAGAACCCAGCGTTCCGCAGTTTCCTCGATCGCACGGTCGCCCGCAATCTACCCCGCCTCGACGAGGTCGTTGGCCTGATCCTCGCGACGGGTGGCGGCGAGCAAGCGGTGCTGAAGCGCCTCGCCGACGGCTCCCTCGATGCCGCCGTCAACAAACTGCCCGTTGACGCCATCACGATTGCCCGGGAAACCCGCTCCCTTGATCGCGGCATAGCGTGGGCAGCCGTCGCTGGCGACGCACTGCCCCGTGTCGTGGAGCACGAGTTGCATCGCCGCGCTGATCCCGACTCCTTCACAAAAACCTCGCTGACGCGACTCTTGTCGCTCGATGACAAACTCGCCATCGCTCGCCTATCGGCACAAAAGCGCGACGTCCGCGACACGCTGTTCGAATTGGAACCGGCCAAGCTGACGTCGCTGGCCCGCGCACTCGTAGAGGATGAACTGGCAGCGCTTGCCAGCTACCTTTCGTCTCTCGACGCGAAATCGCGCACGCGTATCCTCGCTGCCGTTTCAGATGCACCGCTCAAGATGAAAGTGTTGGCCAGCGAAAGTGTCCGCTCGGCCGTCTTGACGAGCCGCGATCAGGCGGCAGCCATGGAGATGATGCTGCGCAACGGCTCCGGCTCGGCCACCGAGATTGGCGACGATATCCGTCGCGTGGTCGATGGCGACATTGCACCGTGGCTGATTTGGGAGCGCCATCCGATGCTGGTCTTAGCATCGATCATACCGCTGGCGATATTGCTGCTTCTTCTGTGGCGCGTATTCGGCAGCAGCCCGAAACGCCGCCACCCTGCCACACCCGCGTGATGACATCCGACCTAACGCACCCCCGGGCGACTTGGCCACTGCCCATGATCCGGAAATGGCTCTAATCGCGGCTGACGCCAAGCTCCGCAGCGACGGCGACCAAACGGGCTTTCGCGGCGGGGTCACTTTCCAACGCAGCGAGCGCCTTCGCCAATGCCGTCTTCGCCGCGTCCCTTTCATCAAGCGTCACCCGCGAGCGTATCAACTGCAGCCAACCCGCCTCGTCGGCAGGGGTAACTTCGAGCCTAGCCGCGAGTTGGTCGACCATGCCACGGATCATGCTCGCGTGGACGGCGGCCGTTTGGCTGTCGTCCGACGATGAAGCCGCGCTAGAAGTTGGCGCTGTCTCAGAGGCCGACGGCAAGCTTTGCACGCCTCCTTTGCGCGCTGATTTTGCCTGCTCCAGTGCCTTCACGATCGCGGGGTCACTCGGCTCGAGTTTGAGCGCGGCCTCATAGGCTTTGATGGCGTCATCTGGCCGATCCATGTTGAGATAAGACCACCCCAACATTTTCCATCCCTTCACGTCTTCCGGTTCCTTTTCGAGCCGAGCCGCAAGTTTTGCGATCATCGTATCCACGTCGGACAATTCAGCCGGTTTCGACGCGGCCGGCGTTTCGACGGGCTTGCGCTCGCCGTCGATCTTGCTGGCATAGGCCCGCAGCGGCTCCAATCCCTCCGCATCCCGAGCGCCACCGCCTGGAGCCGCCACATCGCGTACACGTTTCCCAGGCTCGAATGCGCCGATCGAGGCGAAACTCGAAACCGCAATGCCAGCAAGCCCGATCACAACCAGCGCCGAGGTGCTGAGGCTGGCAGCCAACCACCACGCTGAAAATGACGTCAGGGCTCGGGATATCCGCGCACTTATCCGAAACGAAATGAGCATGACAGCCAACATCGTGGCAGCCGTTCCTAGCGCGACAATGATGTTATGCTCGGTCATATTCATTCCTTTGCGCTTTACCAATAGCCGTCCGCTATTGCGAAGTGAGTTTCGTTGCCGTGATCGGCGTGATCACATCGTTCACGTGGTATTTGTGGCAAGTCTGACAATCTTGTCTCGCCATGCCGCTATTGTGACAGGTCTGGCAGGTGTCTTTTTTAACAGCGCCGAATTCTGAAGCGAATACATGCGGATTGCTCTGTTCATAGCTTTTCAGATAGGGTCGGCCTTTTTCGATTTCGTGGCACGTGTGACAGCCGCGATCACCCGTAGCACCAGAACCCGTGACGCCGAAATGCGGCTCATGGATGAAGCGCGTAAATCCTTTTGGCTTCGTTTGAGGTGTCAACGGTGTAAAGTTGACAACCCGCCCTTTGCCTTGGACCGCGTCGACGCTATGGCACTTCACGCAAGACCCCTGAGCGTCCTTGGTCGCGAGCGCGTCGAACACCTTGGCGGGCGGACTGGCATCTCCTGTCGGCGCATGCGGGCCTGTCAGAGCTAGCCAGGAAAACACGAATTTATCTTTGTGGCCGGTAGGGCGATAGAACACGGCATGGTCTTGCTGGTACCAGCCGCCGAAGTCGGCCCAGGCCTCGGCGTCGACCGTGCTCGCAAGGCTCGTGACAGTGGCAGCCGACGATTGTGGTGCCAATGGAACGCCTCTACCCGCTGCGGGCCCTGACCCCGCCAATGCATCTGATCCGGTCCGTGGCGCGGCGCCCGTTGGCAAAGCCCCAGACCGGATTGCACGGCCAGCGGCCTTGTTGCGCGCGTTGATCTCACGCAACTCGTCCTCCGTCGGAAAAAGCAGTTCGTCGGATTGGTCTGCGGGTTTGCCCACTGCCGGCTTGCCTGCAACAGGCGTCACGTTAAGACGTTCAGGCTCGACCTGAGCCGCTTGCGCGATACTCGAAAGCCCAGCCCGCGATGCCTCGGGCAGTTCCCGGAAAGCAGCAGGTTTCTTGCCGCCGCTTGAAGAGTTTGCAGGCTCTCCTGCCGCCCGATCCGATGGCGCTTCAGCCTCCTTGTACATCAAGCACTCGCCGAGAAGTCGGAACACGCAAGCTGGCGGATCGCGTTTGATGGCCACGGCCTCAACCGTATCGGCGGTGTCGCCACCGGCCGGGTCTGGCTCGACCGGTTTTTCTTCATTCGGCGTTGCCACGGCGGCTTCGTCCGTCAGCACCTTCTTTGGTGGATCAGTCTGCGCAGTGACGACAGGATCGGCTACCGCGCTAGGCGCCACCGCAACAGGCCGGTCTTTCGCGCCGGGCCCGTTGGCGATCTCTGCGGCCAAGTTCGGCAGCCACTGTTGTTGCGCGGCCATCACGACGTCTCGCGGAAGGCTCGCTGTGAGATCAGAAACCAGATTGGCGCTGAGCGGCTGTCCACCAACGCTGAGATCGCCGAGCACGTCCGACGCTTTGCGAGAGATCAACGCGTGAAATAGCGCCTTGATCTCCCAAGTGAGAACCGTCACCGCCTTGATCTGTGCGTCATTTGCAGTACTGAGATCCTGAAGGTCCAGGCCTTCCACAGCCGTCACTGCGGCACGGCCCTTCGGCTTTCGGCTCAGCATCACTTTCATGAACGGCGTCAGCTTGGCATCCGACGCAACGGGCCATTCTCCAATCGCGGACTTCTTTTTATTGAGGCTTTGCAGATCGAGCCCCGGCACGGATAAAAACGCAATACCTTTCGGGCCGCTGACACGCTCCTTGCCTTTGATTTGGTCGAGATGGCACGCCGAGCAGGTCTTCTCGAATGGTGCAACGCCAAGAACGCGCTTGTCATCTCGGCCGGTATGGCATGTCGAGCAGGTGGCGGGGACGCGATCAGCCGACCCTTTCTTGACCATTTCCGGATAGTGTTTGCCGAAGTGGCCAGCATGATCGTAGATAATCCGCGTTCGGCTCCGGAATGGGTAATTCTCGAACTTGGGATGGCCGCCGTCGAAGCTGTCGAATTTCACGACATGGCATGACGCGCATTGCTCGTTCGACATTTTCGCCAGCTTGAACGAGCTGCCCTGATGCTCCTGGTGACACGTCGCACAAGCAAGTCCGTTTGCGCCGACCTCGTGCACTGGAAAGACGACGTTCTGCGCGAGCACCGACAACGGCGCGAGCGACGTGTCCGCGATTTTAGTCAGCCGTTCGGTACTCTGTTTCAGCACGTCCGCTCGCACCCCGTGCGCGTTGAACCCCGCTTCTGGCATCTTGTGACACGTCAGGCACGCCTTGCTGTCGCCATGCGGCTCGCGCGCGGCGAGACCATTGACCCAACTGAGTTTGCCGGTCCCGCTTTGCGCGTGGCAGGAGTTGCACGTCTCGATCGCGCCGTGGCTGCTCGATAGCGCTCCTGGCGTCAGGAATGACATTCCGTTCGAGCCGACGAATACGGCGCCGAGGCTAGCTACCGTCAACAACGCCAACAGGACGCCTAGAAATTCGCGCGGCACGATGGAAAGCCCCGTCGCTCTCCCGGTCTCTCTTTCCGTCGCCCGTCGCCCCGATGGACGGCCTGATCCAAGCTGTCCCGACCCCGGCTTTCCCGATCCTGGCTTTTCCCGCGCCATTATCCCCCTCCTGCCGAGAAGGCGTAGACGACGACAATATGCAGCACGCTCAAAATGATCAGCGCATACGTCACGGGCACGTGCACCAAAAGCCAGCCCTTGGTCATGCCAAAGTGGACCGCTGCATAATCAAGCCGATCCTTCTCGACAATGAGCGTCTTGAGAAATTCCAATTTGACCTGGCTTTGCTTGTCGACATACCGCATCAAGTTATCAATCTCACCAGTCAGTAACTTGAGCGGGCGCTGCGACCCGACGATGTGAGATGCGCTGTTGCGCTGTCCGCTGAAAAAATCGCGAATATGGGACGCGTAGAGGTCAGCGATCCAGGCATCGTGCTGCGGCATTGGAAGTCCGATAGCGGCAGCTGCAGGGTCGGCAAGCGAAACCGCAGCCTCGGCATCACTCGCCAGTTCACCGCGTCGGATCGGTATGCGGTCGGCGCTGACAACGTCGTCTGTCCCGCGCCGCGCTTTGAACGACCACGCCAGATAGGTGCCAAAAATTCCGCTCGCCATCACCAGTACAAAGCAAAACCACAACACCCATTCAAAGCCCGTGTCCGGAAGCGTGAAGTTCGAATGGGAGACGAACGCGGAAACCAACATCAGCCCGGCAAAGATATGAAACCGCCGCCAGCGCAACATCGACTTAGGCGACATCCGCGTTGTCTTGACCGCGATATGAAACAACAGCTGCAGACCCATCCCTGCAGCCAGCACCCATCCGTCAAGATATCGCGCGTCCCGCAGACCATTGCCGTAAATCCAGACGACCCAGATCAACGCGCTCGACATCACGGCGATCAGAAAACCCACCACGAGTTCCCGACCAAGATATCCGGTGCGGCGCTGCGCCTCGATACGTCCCGAATACGTCATCTCTGTTTCCCCGTCGGGCCAAACCTTGGAAGCTATCCAATGCGTTCGGATTAATTTGCAGCGCCTGCTTTCCGCGCCGCGCCTTTGAACTTGTCAGGCCCGGGAATGAGAGCATCGAGGCCAGCCATCGTTGTGCCGTCGTACCGTTCGGTGATCCCGACCAGCATCTTGGAAACGCCGTCGGCAGCAGCCGCCAAAGCGCGCTCATTGTTGAGTTTCAGCCCGGCCGAATGGGCCAATTCGACCATCTTTCCGATTTCGGACACGTTCGGCACGGCTTTCGCCACCGCAGCGAGCTGGCGGCGCGCGGCATCGGCTCGTCTTGCCATCTCGAAAGCATAGACCTTCCTCACCGTCGATTTGCCAACGGCTCGCAGCGCGGTTTCAAGCTCGACACCAAGCCCGACCAGATAGAGCATTCGTTTGCGTGCCGCGCTGGCGGGCACATTATCTTTGCCCTTCGAATGCCACGTATTATGGCGCACCTCACCTTGCGACCAGGACACCAACTCAAAAAGGCTTCCGGCCCGGTGACCACCTTTGTTGACCAGCTCTTCGTGCGGAACAACGTGACACCCAAAGCAATTCTTCGCCAATTGATAAAGCGAACCTGGCCTGATCATGCCTTTCGTATCGGCAAGTTTCCAACGTGCCTGCTCTTCGCCCTTACTTTCGGTTTGGGCCGTCTTCCCACTGAAAGCCGAGTGCACTTTGATCCAGTCTTTGCCGCCACTGTGGCAGGACTCGCACGAAATTCCCGCAACAGGCTCATCTTTGCCGCTGACATTTTGCACCGTAAAATGACAATTGAGACAAAGGCTCTCTGACTTCACGCGCCGTATGCCCATTTTCTGCGCAATGCCATTCGCCTCCGGATTGCGGGGCATGTCATTGAATGTCTTGAAATGGTGCGACCCTTTCCAGGCCTCGGCTTCTTGCTTGTGACATTCCGCGCAGGCATTGGGACCGACGGTCTTCGCAGGATCCGACGCGCCAGCCCCGCCCGAAGTGATACCGGCGATGAGTGCAAAACCGCCCAACGCACCTGCCACCGCCGCGACCCTGGATCGCGATCGAGGCAACACGCCTGATCCCCGCACGACAGATGCCTCACTGCGGATCAATACGTTCCCTCCCTGATCTGGCATATGGCATCGCCCAGCGGGTGGTCGCTTGCGCCGACCGGCCCGCGCATAATCGTCACAATCCGACAGCCCGAACGGCGGGCTGCAGCCAAACTTTCGCGCGTGTCAGTACGCCGCCTCCGCTTTCACTGCCGCCGGCCATTGGCACAAAGGGATCGGCATGGCAGGCAGCTCCAGCCTGCGCGGCAACCGACTTGATCGCATCGACCATGCCCGGCGCACCACATGCGTAGACCACGTCATCGGGCACCAGATGGGGCATGTGGTCGGTAGGCCGGCCCGGCAATACATTGATGTAGCGCTGCGGCGCGCTGCACACCGGCACGACCCGAACATTCGGAAACTGCGCCAGCCGGACCAGTGCTGGCCCCATATAAAGCGCATCGATCGTTCCACCTCCGACAATGACCATGATCGGGCGGCGCGGATCTTCGCGCAGTGCAGAAACCGCAATCGACCAGATCGGAGCAAAGCCGGTATTTGTTGAAACCAGAATCAACCGGCCCGCGAGGTTTGGCCGGAAGTGCGCCGAGCCGTAAGGGCCGGTGAGCGTCACACGGTGGCCCCGCCGAATTTTCTTGCCGAGCGCCGTTGTGACCAATCCGTCCTTCATACGGCGAATGTGGAACCAAACCGAGCGGCTATTCGAATCGCCGCTGACGGCGTGGGTGATACTGAATGGACGGCTCGGAAAGCCGTTGAAGCGCACCTGCGCGTATTGCCCGGCATGATAGGGCAACGCGCGGTCGGTTCGAACGCCGACCTCCATCACCTCGGGCGACAGTGCACGCAGCGAACTCACGACGCCATCGACGGATCGGAGTCCTTGCGGCTCTGCTTTCTCGACGACGACATCGCCCGCGATCCGGCATTGGCAGGCATGAACGATCCCGGGCTCGGCCCCCGCCCCGCCTTGAACGTCGCCAGATACCAAGCGGACGCAGCACGTTCCGCAGTGTCCGGACCGGCAGTTAAATGGAATTTCGATGCCCTGACTGAGAGCCGCGTCAAGCAGCACGTCTCCCCGCCGCGCATGGAAAGTTTCGCCGTTGACGGTAATTCGATGGTGTCTTGGCATTGCCTGATCCCGTTCGGCGTCCAGCCCCAACGTCGCCTCGGGCGCGCGGCGCGCGCCGTGATTTCCCCCGCAAAAATTCAATCACCGGGCGCGAACATGTTGAGAACATCACAATTTTGAATTGTCGGTATCAAATCAGATCGTGACCGTTTAATGGCCCACGCAATCAAACGTCGGCTCGACAGCCATATAGGCACCCATCGCTTAAACAATAGCCATCCACGGCTTAGTCCAACAATCTCATTGTCGCCTTATTTAAACGGCCATATTTCCGGCCTATTTCGTCATCAAGATTAATGGACGTTCAGCGTGCTGCTACGGCGCAGTTGAACGGGGGATGGGACCCGGTTGGGCCATACGTGGGCTTCGGGTGCGAAGGGGGGGCGCGTGGTGGCAGAGGGACCATACCATGAGCCGAATTTTCAGCATTTCGATGCTGTCGTGCATGGCTGCGCTAATGCAGGTAACCGTGCAGGAGACTGCAGTCGCAGGGATCAACGCGCCAGCCCAAAAACGTGTCTCGCAAGTTGCACCGGCGTGGGGCCTTGTGCAAGCCGACGCGTCTGGCGGAAAAATGTCTGTGCTCGAAGCGCTCGTCAAAGACGAGGCAGAGCGGAATGGCAAGGCCGCCCGCGGTAATGCGCCAGGAAATCCCGCCTCTGGGACCGGCAAGGCTGCGAATAGCGCACCGGTCAATCTAGCGCTATATCCCACTGCAGCCCAATGCGGCGAATGTCATAAGCAGATTTATGACGAATGGTCATCGTCGCAGCACGCCTATTCGTCGATATCGCCGATGTTCCACAAATTTGAGCAGAAGTTCACGGAGCTCACGAAAGGCACCGTCGGCACATTCTGCGTGCGCTGTCACCAGCAGGTCGGCACTCAACTCGGCGAGGCGCGCGAAACCCCGCTGTGGGCGCGTAGCCAGATCTCGCGCGAGGGCGTCAGCTGCATCACCTGCCACCGGGTTGCCGAACAGTACGGCAAGGTCAACGGCGAACGCCGAGTTGAGCCGGGCAAGATCTTCGAGCCGGTCTATGGCAGCGGTGATAAAAGCGTCATCAAAGACGTGCTCGCCGATAAGGAAACCTATTCCGTCCGAACCGATGCCAAGGGCCGCGGCAACGATATCCACAAGGGGATGATCACCAACGACCAGATCACCAAGTCCGAGTTCTGCGTCAGCTGCCACCAAGTTGCCGTCAACCTAGGGATCAAACTGGAAATCGTCTGGGATCAATATCGCGCCAGCCCAGCACGTAAGGCGGGCGTTACTTGCCAAGACTGCCACATGGGTAAGGTGCCCGGAAAACCTGATGGGTATGCCACAGCGCCGTCCGCCATAGTTGGCGGCCGGGAAATCAACCCGGGCCGAAAGCATGCCAACCACAGCTTTATCGGCCCTGGCTACTCGATCGCCCACCCCGGCATCTTCCCCCACAATCCGAAGGCCCAAACCATCGGGATCGAGGACTGGTTACAGTTCGACTGGCGCGCTGGCTGGGGAACCACGAAGTTCGAAGACAAGGTCGCCGATGGCAAGCTCAAGGTCAGCTTTCCAAAGCGCTGGTCCAATGCACTCGACCGTGAAGAAGCGCGCAAGGTTATCGACGAAAATATCGGGAAACTCGATGCGCGTGATAAAATCCGAAAAACGCTCATGGAGAACAGCAGCCATGTCGACGGGCCCTACATTGATGGCAACCCGAGGATAGGCTCGAACCTCGCATTTTCCTACAAGGTCAAGAATACCAACAGCGGGCACAATTTGCCGTCGGGTTCGCTTGGCGCACAGCCTCAGCTCTGGATCAATGTCGCGCTTATGGATCCCGACGGCCGCAACATCTGGGAGTCAGGCTACGTCGACAGCAACGGCGACATGGCCGATCTTCACAGCCTGGATGTTGCCGCCGGCCGCATCCGCGCTGACCAGCAGCTCGTACATTTCCAAACCAAATTCTTGACGACCAACGTCAAGGGCACGGACCGCGAAATGTACCTGCCGGTAAACTTCGATATCGACCCGTTGCCGCATCTTCGTCCACCCGGCGTTCCAACAACCGTACTCAACCATCCGCCGTTGGTGCGCATGGAGAACCATTCGCTGACCCCGTTGGGAGAAAAGGTCGCGAGATACCAAGTGCCCGGCAACTTGATCACAAAACCCGGCAAATACAGGCTTGCCTTCCGCATGCGGAGCCGCGCCGAGCCGATTTACTTCATGCGCTTTGTCGGTGCGACCAAGCAGATGGAGCAAGGCATGAACGAGCGGATCATGAACTTTCACGCGTTCGCAGTGGAGGTCGACGTCAAGGGCTGATGCGACTTCAAGAAACGACTTTCCAAGTCGCAGTCGCAAAGCCACGCAAACGTCTGGCGTCGAACCTCAATCCCGCAAGCCACTGAAACAGCGGAAAGCCAATGATTTTCAATAACCATAAAAACGTCTCGTGTCTGACCGGGACGTCAGTAGCGATCGCCGCCCTGATTGTTGGATGCCAAGTCTGGATGTCCCAAGCAAAGGCCGGCGAGAGCGCATCGAATAAAGCCGAGACAGCGATCGACAAGGCGTTCCTGCCCGACCCAAGTTACGACACCAAATACGACGCGGCCGCGCAATCCGACATCTATGGCGCCAAGTTCGCCGTCGAGGCGCCCCGGCCACTGCTAGAAATTGGCCGCGAGCAATACACCTCGGGAATGTACGACAGCAGCAGCACCCTACTTGGGCAACTAAACCCTCTCCTTCCGGGTCTTGCGGTCTATGGCGACTGGCGCACCGCAGCCGCCTACAATAGCAACAACGGCAAAGACATCGCGCAAATCGCCACCCGGTTGAACCTTGATGTCGACCTCAAAATCACTGGCACAGAACGCATCCACGCGTTCTTCACGCCGCTACAGAAAGACAACATCTTCAGCCGTTACGAGTTCGATACAGGCGCCGGCAACGGGGACGCAAACTTCGAGTTCGACGCCAATCCGCAAACGCTATTTTTCGAAGGCGACCTCGGCGCGATCCAATCTGGCTTTTCAGGAACCGAAGCCAGCTACGACCTGCCGTTCACCGTCGGCTTATTTCCGCTGTTCCTACAAAACGGCATTTGGGCAAACGATGCGATCCTCGGCGGCGCCTTCAGCCTCTCGGCACTGAATTCACGCAAGCTTGGGCTGTCAAACTACGATATCACGTTCTTTGCCGCATTCGACAACGTCAACAACACGGGAATCCTCGGTTCGGAGAACCACAACGCGAACATCTACGGTGCCACAACGTTCATCGACGCCTTCGACGGCTACATCGAAGCCGGCTACGGTCTGATCCAGGGCACGGAAGCTCAAGTGGAGGACCAGCTCACACACTTCGTGACAGCTTCCTACACCCGGCGTTACGCCAATACTCTTTCGAACTCGACCCGCGCATTCGCAAACTTCGGCGACGGCAATTCCGATGAAGGTTATGCCTTCATCTCGGAAAACAGCCTCGTCACCAGCTTACCGAGCACACTGCTTCCCTACGCCAACTTCTTCGTCGGTTTCGGCAACCCGCAGCCGCTAGTCGATGGAAACAACGCCGGCCTCTTGAAGAATGTCGGGATAAACTTCGAGACCGACGCGCTGACCGGTTACCCGAAGCTCGACGATACGGGGTCAAATGCCTGGGGCGGCGCGATCGGCGTCCAATATCTCTTCAATCTAGACCAGCAACTGCTCTTCGAAGTCGCTATGGTTCAGCCATTCGAAGACGACGGGATCGGCGCGCGCGAACCGCAATACGCCCTTGGTGCGCGGTATCAGATACCGTTGAGCCATGCGTGGCTGTTCCGCGCCGATGCCACGTATCAATTCCTGGATTCCTCCGAGGACAATTTCGGCATCCGGACCGAAGTGCGCAGGAAATTCTGACCAGCCGACTTTGGACCTCACGATCGAAGGCCGGTCGGAAATCACCCAGGCAAAGCGTGGCCCGGTCCACCTGATGCCCGGTCCAACTGATGCCCGGTCCAACTGATGCCCGGTCCACCTAATCACCTCGCCGGGGGGCCAGCCAGCGCGACGAACAGCGCCACGCCGACCATCGTTGCCCTTCTGACACGGCGTGCTAATCTCACCACAACGCTGCAGGCTGAGCCCCGTATCAAGGGGCCAGCTGAGCAAGTATCCGGGGGATTAGGCCTGCCCATGACACTGACAGCGTCGTCCAGCACCGCGTTGGACCCCGATCTCCTATATACCTACGACCAAGCCGAGCGTGCTGGGTACGACGAACTGTTGGCACCCGACAGTCAGATCAGATCGCACTGGTTGCCGTTGCTCGGTGCAATGGAGGCGATGTCCCGGCCGGAACGGGAAGCCCGCGCGCAGCGGCTAGACCGCCGCGTTCGCGAAACCGGTATTGCCCACGACATTTTCTCCGATCCCAACAAATCAGCGACGGGGTGGCAGCTCGATCTGGCACCGCTGCTGATCTCGAGCGCCGAATGGCAATGGCTGCAAGGCGCGCTGACGCAACGCGCGCGACTGTTCGATGCGATCCTGACCGATCTTTACGACCAGCAGAACCTTCTCAAGGCTGGCCTCGTGCCGCCTGAACTGGTCTTTTCCGACAGCTCGTTTCTACGGCCCTGTCAAAGCATCCTGCCGAAAGCTGGCCCGCTCCAGTTTTATGCCGCCGACCTCGCGCGCGGTGCGGACGGGCGCTGGCTCGTTATCGACAGCCACACCGAAACGTTGGCTGGCATCGGAATAGCGCTGGCCAATCGCGTCGTGCACACGCACGTCGCCGGCGACCTGTTCAAGTCGAGCAACGCCGTGCGTCTCGCATCGTATTTTCAGAGCTTACAGAACGCGCTGACTACGCATAGCGGGCGCGACAACGCGCGAATTGCGTTGCTCACGCCCGGCGCTCACCACCCCGACTATTTCTCCCACGCCTATTTGGCGCGTTATCTCGGTTACCTTTTGGTCGAAGGCGCAGACCTTCGCAGCAAGAACGGCCAGATCTATTTGAAGACGCTCGAAGGTCTGAAAGAAATCGACCTCATCGTTCGTTGCGCCGAAGGTCACTTATGCGATCCGTTGGAACTCGATCCGGCGGGTTTCGAGGGACCGCCCGGGCTGCTGCGCGTCTGCCGCTCGTCGCCGCGTTTGGTCGTCAATGCCGTTGGCTCGGCTTTGGTCCAAAACCGCGGCCTTGGACCCTACCTGCCACAGTTGGCCAAGCACATCCTGGGCGAACAGCTGGCCTTGCCGGATGCACCTCGGCGGTGGCTGGGCGATCCAGCAACGCGACATCAGGTGTTCGACCGGCTCGACGAACTCATCATCCGTAAAGCGCAAGAAGGCACCGGCCGGCCCGGCCAAGCCTCACTCGGCCAATTCCCGCGCGCCCGCACCAGTGCCGAACTCGAACAGCTAAAGCGCGAAATCGCATTGAATGGCGCCCAGCTTGTTGCCGAGGAGAAAATCGGCTTTTCCGTCGCTCCGGTCTACACGCCTCATGGCCTGTTACCGAAGCCCTTCGCGGTGCGCTTCTACGTGGCGAGAACAGCTGCAGGTTACGAAGCGATGCCGGGCGGCCTCGCCATGACGGTCGATCCCGGGCGGGCGGTCGGCTTGAGCGCGCCGGACCGCAAGGCACGCGACGTCTGGATCACATCGGACGCCGAGCAGCCAGCCCACGTCAGCCTATGGCGCCCGACCGTGGAAACCGCCCGCGTTCAGCGCTCCCAGCGCGTTCTTCAAAGCCGCGTCGCCGACGATCTGTTTTGGCTCGGGCGCTATACCGAGCGGGCAGACTGGACGATGCGCGTGTTGCGCGGCGCGCTTCGGCGCGTCGAGGAAGATAACGGCCCATCAGAGGGCCGCCGTGCAGCCCGCACCTGTCTCGAAGTTCTGCTGTCGGATGGTTCGAAATACCAGACCTCAGACGGCCCCCCTGGCACAACTGCTGTCAGCCCTCGTGATCGCCCAGCCTCCGTCGAAATCGAACGCCTCTGCGCCAGCCTGATCGGCGACAGCAAGGGCTACCGAACGCTGGAACGGACTTTCGAAGGCCTCTATCGCGTGGCCCATCTCGCCCGTGACCGCCTGTCGCTCGAGGCCTGGCAAGCATTAAGCCGCTTCCGGCCGGGCGACACCTGGACAGCGACGCTGGCCCGCGCAACGCCACTCACTGTTCTCGATCAACTCGACGAGGGTCTGGCTTCGATCGCAGCATTCAGCGGGCTGATGCACGAGAACATGACGCGCAATTACGGCTGGTCGTTCCTCGACATGGGCCGCCGGCTTGAACGCGCTTATAACCTGAGCGAGGCGATCCTCTCGCTGTTCATTCCGGCCCCCGATCCCGACGTCGAGGCCAGCAGCCTGCTGTTGCTGCTGGAACTTGCCGACAGCTTCATCACCTACCGGTCGCGCTACCGGCTCGACCCGATGTTACCACTCGTCCTCGATCTGCTTCTGCTCGACGAAACAAACCCGCGAAGTCTCGCCTATCAGCTGGCCGCGATTTCCGCCCATATGGAGCGTCTGCCCGATGCTTCGCAAGCAACCGATCTCAGCGCCGACCGGCGCTTGATCTCGGAGCTGTTGAAATCGATCCGCCAAGCCGATGTCGAAGCGATTGCAAAGGACGCTGGCCGCAAGTCGCTCGACGCGTTGATGCGTGAGCAGGTGCTTGTTTTACCCGAACTGTCGAACGCGGTCGCAGCGCACTATTTCAATATGACCGATGAAGCCCCGCATCGAGCCGGACAAGGGGCCGGGTCAGGAGCGGGGACGCGGACCGGGTCGCGGATGGGATCGCCGCCATGATCCTGGAGGTCAGCCATCAGACGCTATACCGGTACTCGGCTCCGGTGAGCCAATCGCAGCATTTGGTGCACATGTCGCCGCGCGTGACGCCGCGCCAGATCACACGCCATCACAGTTTGACCGTCGAACCGGCTCCAGCGTCCCGCACCGATGGCATTGATGCCTTCGGCAATCCTGTTGTCAGCCTCGATATCGAATCATCGCACAAAGAATTCGTCTTACTGGCGCGCAGTACGATCGAGACCGCGCTCACCCGCCCGATTAATCTGGCCACCACCTCACCGTGGGACCAACTCGACGCGAGCCTGAACGCTACGGGCTTCGGCTTTAATCCGCGCCCAGATCTCGAGGTCATCCAATATCGATGCGTGTCGCGATTGACGCCATCATCGCTTGAGCTGGCCGACTACGCGGCAGCCTCGTTTCGGCTCGGGCGTCCGATAATGGAAGCGTGCATGGACCTTGTTCGGCGCGTTTATGCAGACTTCAAGTTCGATCCCACCGCGACCGATATCTCGACACCCGTGAGCCAAGTTTTCAAGCAGCGGCGAGGGGTGTGCCAGGATTTCTCGCACTTGACGCTGGCCGCACTGCGATCCCACCGCGTCCCATGTCGCTACGTCAGCGGTTATATCTTGACCCGGCCGCCGCCGGGCCAGCCCAAATTGCAAGGCACCGACGCGTCCCACGCCTGGATCTCGGCATGGGCGCCAGAGACCGGCTGGGTCGACTTCGACCCGACGAATGGGCTCATCGTCGGCGACGAGCACGTGACGATCTCGCACGGCCGCGACTACAACGATGTCAGCCCGATCAGCGGCGTTCTGATCGGTGGCGGCGCGCACACCGTGTCCGTTGCCGTCGATGTCCGACAGCTTTGAGGACGGGGCTTTTTCAACCCCGCCCCGCTCCAACTGCGATAGTCAAGATAAGCGTTACGCTTACTTGACCAGCGTTCCCCACTTTTTGTCGCTCGCTTCGACGGTCCGCATCGACGCGATCGAACCGTCACGACGGGCGTGAAGCTCAAAGAACTTTCCGTCTTTCTTGCCGAGCAATGCGAGATGACGCTTTTCCGCAATCGGCTCGCCAAGGACTTCGTATCCAGCCTTGACGGCGGCTGCCTTGGCGTCTGCTGGAAGAACCGCTGGCTTCCGACCGCCTGCGGACTTGGTCAGTCGATCCCACCAGCTTCGCTGGCCCGGCAGGTCGATCGCCGCCGCAGTTCCAACCGTCACACGAGCCGCGCGGACTTCGCCATTTGGCCGAAGGTCGCCGTCAATTGTGACCTGATCGCCAGCCTTGAGTTTGACCGTCTCGCTGCCCCGCTTGCCAAGGTGCACGAGCATCTTTCCCGTATCGCCGGTGACAACCACGCGATGTCCAAACACGTCTGAGACCGCGCCCTTGACCGACATCGGCTCGGCGCGAGCAAGCGACGGTGTCAACAATAACAATGCAAAGCCAGCCGCCACTCCAGCCATCGCTGATCGATTCAATCTCATCTTCATGTCCAACTCCAAACGTCCCAATTTCAGCGAGTAAACGTAAAACCTCTAGATTGGTTCCAAACATCGCATGATAGAGCGCCGCAGGTCACGTCAGCCCGGCAAACAGGTCCGCATCGGGGTCGCGCTTGCCTGCGATCCAAGCACTGGCCACGTCAGAAGCGATCATGCTGAACGTGATCCCATTGCCGCCACAGCCAAGTATTGCGAGAACACCGGGCACGTCCGGAAGCTCCTTGAATATCGGCAACCCGGTCGGGCTGTCTGCGAACGCGCCGGCCCATGCGTAGTCCACGATCAAGTCAGACCGACCCAACAATCGTTGAACCTTCGACAGCAGTTTCAAGGATTTCGTGCCGATCGCCTGCGCACGTCGCTTCGGATCGAGAAGGCCTGAGTCTTCGCCGCCTGCCAGGATCCGATTATCGGCCGTGGTACGCAGATACAAATAGGGATCGGCCGCCTCCCAGATCAGACACCGCGTTGGCCACAACGCAGCTTCGGGAAGTTGCTGAGTGGCGATGGCCCACGACGAGATAATATCAAACGCTTGGCGCGGCATGCCTGCGATCACTTCGTAGCCCGTCGCGAAAATCGCGCGTCGACATTTCAGGGTGTGACCTTCGTCTGTTTCCAGTTCAATACCTGATGACGTCGATTTCACTCGGACCACCTCGCACGGCGAGATCACCGTCGCGCCTAGCTTTATAGCTGCAGCAAGGCACCCAGCGGATGTCTTTGCCGGGTCGAGTTCGCCTGAGCCGGACGAAAGGATCGCAGCGGTTCTGTCAATATTGAACTGCTCCCTGAGGGCCTGCTTATTGATGAACTGGGATGGAAGCCCAATAGCCCGACGCGCCTCTGCTTCCGCTTTCAGCGCTCGCATCCCCATTTCGTTGCCGCTCAGATAGAGCGCCTCGCGATCAATCCAATCGCCATCGATCTCGTGGCTGGCGAGCAGGTCACGCAAGTCCAACACCGCCTTGGCCGATCGCCGATACGCCCGTGTGGCCTTGTCCTGCCCAATCCTATCGGTCAATTCTAGGAGCGGCGTATCGATCTCGAATTGGATCATGGCCGTACTGGCGACAGTCGATCCCTGTCCTGGCCTTCGCCGATCGACCAGCAGCACGTCATGTCCATTTGCGGCAAGGACGAGTGCAATAATGGACCCACTGATGCCAGCTCCAACGACGATTATTTCTGCAGTGCGATTGCCTTGGTCAGCGTGGCACTTGAATTTCGTCGTCTTTGATCGCGCCCAAAGTGCCGTGCCGTCATGCAGGTCTTTGCGCGCAGCGATGTCGCCGTCCGATTTTTTGGCCATGTCGTCCGGTCACACGAGAGTTGGAATCGGCCGCGGCCACTCGGACACACAACGTGCTGCCAACGCCTCGGTTCCAGCGGTGACTGAGCATGGCCGCTCCTGCCGAAGGTAACTCCCGTGATGAACGAGCCTTTACACAGTCCGCCTCAAATCCAGCGTGAGCGGCATATCCGGATTGATCGCGACGGGATCGACCGTGCGGCGTCCAGGCGTATGACCGTGCTGCTCAAAGCGGGCGAGGCATCGCCCCTCCGCTTCGTACGCGTTGACCGGGAACGTCTCCGGGTTTCGCCCGCCGGGGTGGGCGACGTGATAGCGGCATCCGGCAAAGGATCGTCCGGCCCAGGTATCGATGATATCGAACGTCAGCGGCACATGCGGGGCGATCATCGGATGCAACGCGGATGGCGGTCCCCACGCGCGGAAACGGACGCCAGCCACGGCCTCGCCGTGCGTTCCCGTTGGCGACAAAGGCAACGTCCGGCCGTTACACGTCACCGCAAAGCGGTCACCGGTCAGCCCGCGGAGTTTGACCTGCACGCGCTCGAGCGACGAGTCCACATATCTCGCTGTACCGCCAGCAGCGGTTTCCTCACCCAACACGTGCCAAGGCTCCAGCGCCTGCCGCAGTTCGAGTTCGACGTTAGCCGCTTCGATCCGGCCAAGGCGCGGACACCGGAACTCGTAATGCGGTCGAAACCATGTGTCTTCGACTGGCAGGCCGGCAGCCTTGAGATCGTCGACAACGCTCACAAAGTCCTGCCAGAGATAATGCGGCAGCATAAAGCGATCGTGCAGCGATGTTCCCCAACGGACGAGCTTTTGCCGGTACGGCTTTTCCCAAAACATGACGATCAGAGCACGCAATAACAACTGCTGAGCGAGGCTCATTCGGGCGTGCGGCGGCATCTCGAATGAACGGAACTCGACCAAGCCAAGCCGGCCGGTCGCGCTGTCGGGAGAATAGAGCTTATCGATACAGATTTCGGCGCGGTGCGTGTTGCCGGTGACGTCGATCAGGAAGTTGCGGAAGATCCGGTCGACCATCCAAGGCGGCACCTGACCCGTCGCAGAGCCTGCTTGCCCCGTCGCAAAACCCGGCACCTGCGTCATCGCAATTTCGAGCTCGTATAACGCTTCGTGGCGACCTTCGTCGGCACGCGGGGCTTGGCTCGTTGGCCCGATGAAAAGGCCAGAAAAAAGGTACGACAGGCTCGGATGGTTCTGCCAATAGGCGATCACCGAGGCAAGCAGGTCTGGCCTGCGCAGGAACGGACTGTCTGCCGCCGTCATGCCACCCAGCACGATATGGTTGCCACCTCCCGTGCCGGTACGACGGCCATCGAGGTTGAACTTCTCACTACTGAGACCCTCGAGATGGGCATCCTCGTAGAGGCCCGTCGTCAACGCGACGAGTTCCGACCAGCGCGTCGAGGGCTGAACGTTGACCTCGATGACGCCGGGGTCGGGCGTCACCTTCACGACCTGGATGCGCGGATCGGCAGGCGGTGGATAGCCCTCGATCAAAACCGGCAACCCGGTCTCGCGCGCGGAAGCTTCAATCGCGCCGATCAACGCCGCGTAGTCTTCAGCGTCTTCAAGCGGCGGCGTGAAAACACACAGCATGTTGTCGCGAGGTTCGACGACGAGCGCGGTCCGAACGGGCAACGCCGCGTTGACAGGAGCAACACTTGCTGCCTCCATCGTCGCTTCCCGGCGGCGCTGCATCAAGGCATCGCGCGCTGGCAAAGGATCGGCCGCTGCAAACGGATCGCGTGGCACCACGGAGGGCCGTACGATCGGATCGAGAGCCTCGAGCGAATGGAGAGGCAGGCGCAAGCCCGCTGGCGAGTCGCCTGGAATGAGGAAGAGCTTGCCGCGTCGCGTCTTCCAGCGGTCGGAAACCCATCGCCGACCCTGCTCGCGCGACTGCCAAGCTTGGATCGGCAGCACGAAGCTTGCCGGCTCGGTCAGTTGACCATCCAGCAATCGCATCAACCGTTGGCGCGAAGTCGGGTCATCGAGTTCCGCCGTTTCGACGTCAGCGTTTGCTGGCAGGCCCTGCTCGACGAGTACGACATGGGCAAAATCTTCAAACGCCGGCATCGCGCTGTTCTCGGGCAAGCCGAGCTGCGCGCACAGAGTCTCGACGAACTTTTGCGCGTCGACAGCCGTCGTCTTGTGCCCGCTGCTTTCGCGCGCAATCCGTGCCGGGTCTTCCCACAACGGCTTTTCGTCCGAACGCCAGTAGAGGGAGAACGCCCAGCGCGGCAGCGGCTCGCCAGGATACCATTTGCCCTGTCCATAATGGAGCAAGCCGCCCGGTGCGAAACGCCGTTGCAAGCGCCGGATCAGTTGCTCGGCATAACCGCGCTTGGTTGGACCAACGGCGGCAATGCTCCATTCCGGCGCGTCGTTGTGGTCGGCCGCAACGAAGGTCGGCTCGCCACCCATGCTGAGACGGACATCGCCATCGACAAGCCGGGCATCGACCACGTCACCTGCCTTGAGAATAGCACCCCAGGTTTCGTCGCTGTACGGCTTGGTAACGCGCGGCGTCTCGCGAAAGCGCGTCACGCCCATTTTGAAATCGAAGGTGACCTCGGCCTTCCCGTGGTTGCCAGCAATCGGCGCCGCACTGGCAGGCTGCGGAGTCGCTGCCAGCGGAATATGCCCCTCACCAGCGAGCAATCCCGACGTGGGATCAAGCCCGATCCAGCCCGCACCAGGAATATAAACCTCGGTCCAGGCATGGAGGTCGGTAAAGTCGACCTCGGTGCCAACCGGCCCGTCAAGCGCCTTAACATCGGGCGTCAGTTGGATCAGATAGCCTGACACGAAACGGGCAGCGAGCCCGAGATTTCGCAACACTTGAACCAGCAGCCAAGCGCTATCGCGGCACGACCCCGAAGCCTTGGTCAGTGTCTCCTCCGGAGACTGGATGCCGGGTTCCATCCGGATCGTGTAGCCGATCTCCTGTTGCAGTTGCCGGTTGAGATCACACAGCACATCGATCGTCGTCCGCCGCCGCCGATCAATCTTCGCCAAATGCCGCGTAAGCGCGGGGCCTGCCGTATCCGGGACGAGGTACGGCCCCAGCTCCTTCTGCAGGATCGGACCATAGTCGAACGGCCATTCCTGCGCACGGTCTTCCACAAAGAAGTTGAACGGATCAATCACCGCCATATCCGCAACCAGATCGATGGTGACCTGGAAGATGTCGGTCGGCTCGGGCAACACCACGCGGGCCAAATAGTTGCCGAAGGGGTCCTGCTGCCAGTTGATGAAATGGACCGCGGGCTGAAGCGTCAGCGAATAGCTGAGGATCGGCGTCCGGCAGTGCGGTGCTGGCCGAAGCCGGATCACTTGTGGTCCCATTCCGATCATTCGATCGTAGCGGTATGTGGTTTGATGCGTCAGTGCAACGTGGAGAACCATCGGGTGCGTCGGGCCTTTTCCTGATACCAATCGTTCCAGCCGAAGGCGGGAACGCGCGGGTGTACTGTGGCGTTAGACAGTCACTCTAGTGTCGACAAGCACAGTGTGGCTTGCAAGAGCCAACGAAAGCATCAGTCGCACAACCAATGGGCACAACACGCCCACCCCGTGGTGTCCCTGTGCAAAAACAAGGCAGACCGTCATAACGCTGGCATCCGTAGCCGACAGATTGCAACTGCGGCGAGTGCCGCCACTAGCTTTGGGACAGTGCTTTCGATCAACGCAGGTGGCCGCACGGAGCCGTCCGCAGGTCGGTTTACGAATCGAGATGGAACGTCAGAATGAAACTTTTTGCGTGCCCGAATTGTGACAACCGGGTCTACTTCGAGAGTGTTGCATGCCTCGTATGCCAGTCGCGTTTGGGTTTCGACGCGAGCAGCTTGTCGGTGGTCGCACCATCACAAAGCGATGGCTCCAGCCCTAAGCTCAGCTATTGCACAAACTCGACCCATGGCGTCTGCAACTGGCTAACGTCGGCCGAAGACCGGAATGGACGGTGTCGCGCCTGCGATCTCAATCGGACAATCCCGAACCTGTCGCAGCCCGGCAACCTCAAGGCGTGGCGCGACCTCGAGCGCGCAAAGAAGCGGCTGATCTACTCACTCGTGAGGTTGCGGCTTCCGCTCCAAGGCGGAGCTTCGGGCCGCGGGCCATTGACCTTCGACTTCGCCCACAACACCACGACGGGGCACTTCGACGGCGTCATTTCGATCAATGTCAGCGAAGCCGACGCGGTCGAACGGGAACGCCAACGGCAGATTTTCGGCGAGCCATACCGCACTTTACTCGGTCATTTGCGCCACGAGAGCGGACACTATTATTGGATGGTGCTGATCGAAGGCAGCGTTCTACTGACGGAATTTCGCAACCTGTTTGGCGATGAACGCCAAAATTACCAGGCAGCATTGGCAGCCCACAACGGCGGCGCCGTGCCACCCGACTGGCAGGTGCGGAACGTGTCGGCCTATGCCAGTTCGCATGCCTGGGAGGACTGGGCCGAGACCTGGGCGCACTACCTACATATGATCGACGCGCTCGATACCGCCGAGGCCGAGAACATGGAGCCGCGTTCGGGACAAAAATGGGCCTCGCGGCTTGAAGCCCTTCTGGCTCCGCTGTGGCCGTCCAAAAAACATGACGTTTACCACAATGAAACATTCGACGCGCTGATCGAGCGTTGGATACCACTGACCATCTCCATGAACTGCATCTCACGCAGCATGGGTCACGACGAGTTCTACCCGTTTGTCATCACGCCAGCGGTTCGTGACAAACTTGCCTTCGTGCACCGCGTCATCCGCGACCGTGCAACCTGAATATCGCGAAGTTTAAGCCGTGTCTTTCCCTGAACAAATCAGCGCAATATCATTTGCCGCCCAAGCCCATAGATCGACGCGCTTCAAAGCAGTCGCCATCAGCTCTGGGAATTGGTCCGGCGTGCAAGCGAATACCGGACATCCCATCGCGGCATAATGGCAAGCGAATTTGTACGGAAACTTTCGGCTCGGACAAGTGCATCTGTAACGACGTGACGCCTGATCGGGATCCCGTTGCTCGACTTTGTGTTTGTTGAGCGTTATCGAGGGAAAATGCCGTTATCGGACGATCAGGGCTATGACACTTGCGTCGGCCAGCGGTGTCAATTCGAACCCGCCTCACCCTTGGAAATCCTGCCCTCGATAGCAACCTCGCCCACAAGAAGCTCCGTCTCAGATTCAGCCTTAATCAGGACGAATTGCCAGTGCGTGTGATAGCCAGTGCCTGTGACAGACAGCTTCAGTTACGTCGCTCCTCATAGGTCAGGTGGCGGCGAGCAGCACAACTTAACGGAACCAACCTATCGCTGAACTGTTACCCTCGCATGTTTCAAGAACATGCTTACGGCTCAACCCAGCCCACGCCCGCATTACGGAGACCAAATGCTGATCAAGGTGACCATCAATGGCCAAGCTCGCCAGATCGATGCTGAGCCGGACATGCCCCTTCTCTGGATTCTAAGAGACGAACTCAAGTTGACGGGCACCAAATTCGGATGCGGCGTTGCCCTTTGCGGCGCATGCACAGTAAATCTCGATGGCGAAGTGGTTCGGTCGTGTCAAATCCAGGCAAAGTCACTGGAGGGCCGCTCGGTAACGACGATCGAAGGCGCGGACGACAAGGTTGCTTCGGCGGTGAAGGCCGCTTGGATGAAGTTGGACGTCGCCCAATGCGGCTACTGCCAGTCCGGCCAGATCATGTCGGCAATCGGCTTGCTGTCGCAAATCCCTATGCCAACCGACGACGACATCGACAAATCGATGGACGGCAATGTCTGCCGATGCGCCACCTACCATCGGATCCGCGCGGCAATTCACGAGGCTGCAAAAGCGCTTTGAACTGCAGCCAGCAGCGCCGATGTGGCGATGTGTACCAAACACGGAGCACGACAATGGCCGACCACAAATCTGTTCGCACGTTCGCTATTATTGCGATAACGGCGATTGGGATGGCTGGTTTCGTGGGGTCAATAGTTGACAACAGCAAGACCGCAGTTTCGTTGGTCCCGCCAGCCCATGCACAACCGAAACCTGCGGATTTGTTTGCGCCCATTTCTGCCGTGTTGAACCATCCCGCTGCATGAATTGCCATCCTCGGGATGATCGGCCTCGCCAGGGCGACGACCGGCATCCGCACCTCCAGAATGTCGTCCGTGGTGCAGATGGTCTAGGCTTCGTAAACATGCGCTGCACCAGCTGTCATGGCGAAGAGAACAATCTCCACAGTGGTTTACCGGGCGCCCCAGCGTGGCACCTTGCGCCACTGTCGATGGGCTGGCAGGGCTTGAGCGATGCAGACCTCTGCACCACGCTCAAGGATGAAAAACGCAACGGCGGCAAAACTATCGCTGCTCTGGTCGAGCACATGGAGAAAGACGGGTTGGTGCTGTGGGGATGGAATCCCGGAGGTGACCGCGCACCCGTATCCACGCCGCATAGCCAATTCATGACCGAACTCAAGGCCTGGGCTGCCGCAAATGCGCCTTGCCCAAGTCAATAAGCATTGAACAGTGCCGCTGTTGGCAGCGGCCGTTGGAGGTTGGCATGACAGGTTCCACGATCGACAACATTTTCAGGATGACTGGTTTCCAGTTGTCCGACCAAGCGGATCACCCAACAGCCCTCGCGCCGTCACGCCGCACATTTCTCAAAGTCGCCGGCGGCGCTGGCACCGGGCTAATGCTCGGGCTTGCCGCGCCTGTTCCCTCGCTCAGTAGCACAGCGGAGGCAAAGGCCGGGGCCGGTCTCGCCGACGCCTTTGTGCGCATCTCGCCCGATAACACCGTCACCGTGATCATCAAGCACCTCGACAAGGGCCAGGGCGCTGCCACTGGCCTTGCCACATTGGTCGCCGAAGAACTCGACGCGGCGTGGTCACAAATCCGCACCGAGTTCGCCCCATCCGACCCGACCATTTACAAAAACACCGCGTTCGGCGTGCAGGGCGTTGGTGGCTCGACGGGCTTGTCGAACAGCTACGAACAGTACCGCAATGTCGGGGCCACAGCCCGCGCCATGCTCGTCGCCGCCGCCGCCAAAGAATGGGGCGTCCAACCGTCCGACGTTGCCGTGACGAATGGCGTGCTGTCGATCAAGTCCGGCAAGACCGCGTCGTTCGGCGCGATGGCCGATGCCGCCGCCAAGATGGCGGTTCCAGCCGACGTGGCGTTAAAAAAACCAGAGCAGTTTGTCTACATCGGCAAATCGTTCCCGCGTGTTGACGCCCAAGCCAAGTCAACTGGCAAAGCCCAGTTCACGATCGATGTCCAGTTGGACGGCATGCTGACGGCGGTCATCGCACGCCCGACCAAATTCGGCGCGACGGTCAAATCGTTCGATGCAACTGCCGCCCAGAAAGTTGCAGGCGTCGTGCAGGTCGTCCAGGTTCCGCAGGGCGTCGCCGTGCTGGCCAAAAATACCTGGGCCGCGATGAAGGGACGCGAGGCGCTGAAAGTCACCTGGGACGACAGCAAAGCCGAAACGCGATCATCGGCCGAGATCGTGACGGAATACCGCGCGCTACTCGACAAGCCCGGTGCCGTTGCGCGCAAGGATGGCGATGCTGATGCAGCCTTTGCCAAGGCGGCGAAAGTCGTCAGCGCGGATTTCGAGTTCCCGTATTTGGCCCACGCCCCGATGGAGCCAGTCGATTGCGTGATCCGCTACGACGGATCGTCAGCGCAGATCTGGACCGGCTCACAATTGCAGACGGTCGACCATGGGATGGCAGCCTCCGTCCTGGGCTTGAAGCCCGAGGCGATCAAGCTCAATACCATGTGGGCTGGCGGCTCATTCGGCCGCCGGGCGATTGCCGACGCACACTTCGTTGCCGAGGCCTGTGCCATTGCAAAAGCGTACGGGAAGCCCGTGCCCATCAAGGTCATATGGACCCGCGAAGACGACATCAAAGGCGGCTACTATCGGCCGATCTATGTCCACCGCCTGAAGGCTGGCATCGATAAGGATGGCAATATCGTCGCCTGGCATCACCGCATCGTCGGGCAATCGATCCTAGCGGGTACGCCGTTCGAAGCGATGATGGTCAAGAATGGGATCGATGTGACCTCGGTCGAGGGCGCCAACAACTTGCCCTACGCGATCCCCAACCAGACCGTCGAATTGCACACCACCAAGGTCGGCGTGCCCCCGCTGTGGTGGCGTTCCGTCGGCGCGACGCACACGGCGCACGCCACCGAGCACGTGATGGATATGTTGGCCAAAGAAGCCGGCAAGGACCCTGTCGCGTTTCGCCTAGCCCACCTTAAGGACAAGCCGCGACACGTCGCAGCTTTGAAACTCGCCGCCGAGAAAGCGGGATGGGGTACACCGCTGGCGGCTGGCACCTTCCGCGGTATCGCTCTGCATGAAAGTTTTGCCTCGTTCGTGGCGCAGGTCGCCGAGGTCCAGCTGTCGGGCGACGGCGGCTTCAAAGTCACGCGCATCGTCAGTGCGATCGATTGCGGGATCGCGGTCAACCCGGACGTGGTTCACGCCCAAATCGAAGGCGGTATCGGCTACGGCCTTGGCGCGGCCTTACGAAATGAAATCACAATGGCCAAGGGCGGCGAGGTCGAACAAGCCAACTTCGATAGCTATCAGCCGTTGCGGATCTCGGACATGCCGAAAATCGAGTCCCACATCGTTCCGTCAGCCGCAGCGCCAACTGGTGTCGGCGAGCCAGGAACGCCCGTCGCCCTTCCAGCCGTCGCCAACGCGCTGATGAACGCCACCGGCCAAAAGACGCTGGTTCTGCCAATGAGCAAGCAGTCATACAAAACGTCATAACGGTCCTGCCTGACTACGGCGGTGCGACGGCTACACGGGACCGCGATCGGCAGTCCCGTGCTTCGATCAGCGGCCGTAAATACAGACCTGGGCTTGACCACGAAAGTTCGGTCTGGAGGCGTAGGTCATGTTGACCTGCCGGATTGCGCGCCCACCGCCGCGCAGGTCGATCCAACGCGTCTCACCGCCAGCTGCAATAGTCGCGCGGATTTGCAGGTCGTCGTTGGCTCCATTTCCGTACACTACGTCAAGATCGCGCATATCAACCGCGTTGCCGTTGACCGTGATTTTGATCGCGCGGAAGCGACCCTCGCTTCTACCAACAGGGATCGTGTCGCGATCATTGATAAAGCCGACCGAGCGGCAGCCAAGGAGTTCGGCGGCTTGCGCTGCTGGCACGATGGCAACAACGCCGAGCCCGGCAGCTGCCGCAGCGACTAAGTTGGCAAACTTCATCATTTTCTCCTTCAGGTGCCGGTTGGGCTGCTGTTCGTCACAGCAAGCCGCAATAACTTTATGGCCGCGCCGCGCATTGGAAGCGCAACGCGGCCATCAGTAAACGCGGGACTTCGCAATTTCCGTCGCTTAGCAATGGCGACGACTTCGAGTTCGGTCAGTCAACAACCTGACGGCGCTTCGGGCGATCACTGCCGAACGACTTACCAGCCGAACCGGCGGGCCGGGCACTACGATCACCACCTGGCTTGCCGCCACGCGGACGCTCCGAGAACTTCCCCGCCGGACGGTCGCCGGGAGGACGGCTCGGACGATCACCGGCCGGACGGCTCGGGCGGTCACCGGCTGGTCGGCTCGGGCGGTCGCCGGCTGGTCGGCTCGGGCGGTCGCCGCGATCGGGACGTTCACGGAAGTCGCTGCGGGGGCGGTCCGAGAACGTGCGCTCGCCCTGAGGACGGGCGGGGCGATCACCAGCCGGACGGCTGGGACGGTCACCCGGCGGACGGCTCGGACGGTCGCCGCGATCGGGACGGTCACGGAAGTCGCTGCGCGGGCGGTCCGAGAACGTGCGCTCGCCTTGCGGACGATCCGGACGGTCACCCGGCGGACGGCTCGGACGGTCACCCGGTGGTCGGCTCGGGCGGTCGCCACGATCGGGACGATCGCGGAAATCGCTGCGTGGACGATCCGAGAACTTGCGTTCACCCTGCGGACGATCCGGACGGTCACCCGGTGGTCGGCTCGGGCGGTCGCCACGATCGGGACGGTCACGGAAGTCGCTTCGCGGGCGGTCCGAGAACGTGCGCTCGCCCTGCGGACGATCTGGACGGTCACCTGCCGGACGGCCCGGACCTGCAGCGCGAGCCGGACGGTCGCCACGATCAGAGAACTTGCGTTCACCCTGCGGACGATCCCCTGACGGACGGCTGGGCCGGTCTCCGAACGATCGGTCGCCGAACGATCGGTCGCCGCTGGGGCGCCCACCTCGCGCATCGCGCCCACCAGACCGGCCGCGGCTCTCGTCGCGTGACCCGGCAGCCGACGTCACCTTGGCAGCCGCCACGAGCGTATTGTCGTTGCGGCGGTCTTGCGACGTTATCTGCTGACGCGTCAGCTTTTCGATGGACCGGAGCAGATCTCGCTCGTCGTTGTCGACCAGCGAGATGGCGCGCCCGCCCGCACCTGCGCGCGCTGTGCGGCCGATGCGATGGACGTAGGCTTCGGGCACCTCGGGCAATTCGAAGTTGACCACGTGCGAAACGCTGTCGACGTCGATCCCGCGTGCGGCGATGTCGGTCGCCACGAGAATGCGGAGCTTGCCGGCCTTGAACAGGTCCAACGTCTGCTCGCGCTGGCGTTGGCTCTTGTTGCCGTGGATCGCGGCAGCTTCCATGCCGCACTCGACGAGATAGCTCGACACTTTGTCGGCGCCGCGCTTGGTACGCGTGAACACGATCGTCCGGGCCATTGCAGGATCAGCGAGCAGGACAGCAAGAAGCGAGCGCTTCTTGGCGGTTTCGACGTAGATAATTTCCTGATCCACGCGCTCGGCCGTCGTGGCGGTCGGGGTCACCGAGATCTTGATCGGATCGCGCAGAATTTCACTGGCGAGCGTAGCGATTTCGCGCGGCATTGTTGCCGAGAAGAACAGCGTCTGGCGGCGGGCCGGCAGCTGAGCAACGACGCGACGGATGGGGACGACGAAGCCGAGGTCGAGCATCTGATCCGCCTCGTCGAGGACAAGGATACCGGTGCCAGAAAGATCGAGGTTCCGCTCGCCGACGTGGTCGAGCAGTCGGCCCGGCGTCGCGACGACGATGTCGACGCCGCGCATCAAGGCATTGCGCTGCGGACCATGGGCGACGCCGCCATAGACGGTCGCAACCGAAAGGCCGAGGCCTTTGCCGTAGGTCTCGAAGCTGTCGGCGATTTGAGCGGCAAGTTCGCGCGTCGGCGAAAGGATCAGCGCGCGGCAGGTCCGACGCTGAACTGGCGATTTATCGGCAGCAAGGCGCGTCAGAATCGGCAATGCAAAAGCAGCGGTTTTGCCGGTGCCGGTCTGGGCAATGCCCATGATATCGCGGCCTTCGAGGATCGGTGGGATTGCTTGTCCCTGGATCGGCGTAGGCGCGGTGTAGCCCTGTTGCTCGAGGACCTTGAAGATCGGAGGAGCGAGAGCGAGGTCGGAAAACTTCATCGAAACGTGGCTTTCTGTTGCAGCCAAGCGGGGTCGCGCGGGCAGAGTGCTCGCGCGAAGCCTAGCCTTGTGCCGAGCGTGCAGCCAAAGGCGCCTAATCAGGGTCGCCGGCATGCAGCCGTCTGCTGTGGATGAGGAGAGGAGGCAGTGGCCGGGACCGCAGAAGGTCCACGAAACTGGGCGTTTGTCGTCTCCAGCCCGAGTGGCTGGTGTGTAGCGCCGCACGCCGATCGCTCTCAGAGCTGCTTATGCTCACAGTGCACCTGCGAAGTCAAACGATACTAGGGCGTGTCGGCAAGTCAGGGCTCCGGCCATCCAACGGGAGCTGATGTTCTGCATGCATTACAACGATGACGTATAGGCATTGGATCGTGACGCACCGCATCTCCACAACGCGTTCTTACTCGCTGGTCGCGAGGCTGCGAATTACCGCTCCATCGGGAGTAACGAACCCGAATTGCGCGCGTAATTCACAGTACCATGCCGAAATGGAATTGCAGCGCGATCGAAAATAGAGAGCTGCCCAAGTCGGTCATAGGTTCAGTCTAGATAACCGAGAAAAGGATCTTCCTATGCGCTCGTCAATTCTGAATGTCACCCGTGCAATCATCGTCGTATCAGCTCTCGCACTCGGCGCGGCTTCGGCCTCAGCCCAAGCGTTCGACTCGAAGAAGTTCTTCGAGAAGCTGCAGGCCGACGGCGCATCGATGCCTGCTGGCTTCGACGCCAAGAAGTTCTTCGACAAGCTGCAGGCCGATGGCGCATCGGACAAGCAGAAGCTCGACGCGAAAGCCTTCTTCGACAAGTTGCAGGCCGAAGGCGCCAAGATGCCCGTCGGCTTTGATGCCAAGAAGTTCTTCGAGAAGCTGCAGGCCGACGGCGCTTCCGCATCGATGATGCCGCCAATGGTTGACACGAAGAAGTAATCTCCGGCTGCGGGATCCGGATTGAGACGCCACCGGGTCCCGCAATTCCGAATGGATAACGCAAAGTCGATTGCGCAGGTTCGCGAACCCAATAACTTTTTCAATTAAGCAATAGCGCGATTTTCGAATGACATCGGCTTACAACAATGACGGAGACCGCCGCCATGACGACCATTCGCGCGACCCTATTGGCCACGGTCGCGATCGCAGTTGCAGCTGGCGTCACAACTCCATTGCTTGCACAGTCCCGCAGCAAATCAAACGACGACATCCCCAAGCGGACGATGAGCAAATTGCAAGCAGCAACTTCGCTTGCCCCGATGCTCGAGCGCGTGATGCCAGGTGTGGTCAGCATCTTGATCACTGGCGCGAATGAACAACCGATCACCGTAACGGCGGCCACCGACGTGGCTGGCGCAATGCTGGCGACCCCGGTCAAGGAGCCGTTCCGGGCTGGCGGCTCAGGCGTGATCATCGACGCCGCCAAAGGAATAATTCTGACCAACGATCATGTGATCGCGAACGCCGACCGCATTGACGTGGCGCTATCCGACGGGCGGATCACGCAAGCGAAGTTACTGGGCACCGACCCGGCGACGGACATCGCGGTCATCCAGATCAAAGAAAAAGATCTTACAGTCGTGCCGTTTGGCGACAGCGACGCACTGCGGATCGGCGACTTCATCGCAGCCGTCGGCAACCCGTTCGGCCTTGAAGGTAGCGCCTCGCAAGGCATCGTCAGCGCCAAAATGCGCACCGACATCGGCTACGAGATTTTCGAAGACTTCATTCAAGTCGACGCCGCAGTAAATCCTGGCAACTCCGGCGGCGCTCTCGTCGATATCGACGGCCGACTGGTTGGCATCAACACCGCGACGGGGGCTGCGAAATTACGCACGCAAGGCATCGCCTTTGCCGTGCCGATCAACATGGCGCGCCGCATCGCGGGAGAACTCATCACGAAGGGCACGTTCGAGCGTGGCAGTCTCGGGTTTTGGACCCAAGATCTCAATTTCACGATGGCAAAAGAAAAGAAGCTGCCCATCAATCGAGGCGCGGCGGTCTCCTCGGTCGTGCCGAACTCGCCAGCAGCGAAGGCCGGTCTGAAGCAAGGCGACGTCATATACGCGCTCGAGGGCACACCAGTCCGTGGCCACAGCGATTATGTGTCCCGGATTGCATCGACGCCACGAGGGCGCGCACTGAAGGTGTCGCTGTACGCCGACGGAAAGCCCAAGGACGTGACGTTGACGATTTCTGATATCAAGGTTGAACCGATCGCTGAAACGCCACCGATGTCACTCGGCTCACTCAAGGGCCTCGTATTGGGCACTTCGCTGCCGGGCTTTAAAGAATTCGGACGCGTGCAAGGCGCGCGGGTGCTGTCGGTCGAGGGCGCACTGGCAAAATCTGGATTGCTCTCAGATGATGTCGTGACGAAAGTCGACAATGCCATGATCCGTACGCCGCAAGACGTGTTCGACGCGGCCTCGACGAAGATGGCGCGCTACCGGCTGGAGGTCTACCGCGCGGGCAAAACGCTGTGGATTTATGTCGAAGCGTCGTGAGGCTGCATAATCGTGAGGTTGCACAGTCGTGAGGGCGCACGACCGGCGGCTGATCCAGTTTGAAAAAACCAGTCCGCGTCAGGATTTCCTGACTACCAAAAAGTAAGGGCCAAAAAAGTCTAGGTCCCCAAGGAGCACAATCTGTTAGGTCTTGGTCCGCCCATCGCGGCATCGATCGGAACAGTATTTCACGTCGTCCCAAACCCGCTCCCATTTTTTCCGCCACGTGAACGGGCGCTGGCAAGTCTCGCAGACCTTTTGCGGAAGGTTTGCCTTACCTGGCTTCTTGGCCGGCGGGCCCGATCCACGTTTCATGATTGCCCGGTTTCGTCCTGATCCCGCAGGTCACGCACCCTTTTACACTTTGAAGGCACGCGTCGCTGAAACCAGTTCGTGCGTGTTGCCGGGCTCGGTCATGGCGTGGCCCGCATCTGGCACGATGCGCAGTTCAGCCTCTGGCCAAGCCTTGTGCAAAGCCCACGCATTCTCCAGCGGCGTTACGACATCGTAGCGACCATGCACGATGACGCTGGGAATTTGCGCAAGACGGCGGGCGTCCCGCAATAGCTGATCATCGCATTCAAGAAATCCGCTATTGACGAAATAATGGCACTCGATGCGGGCGAATGCGACCGCATAATGGTCGGCACCAAATGAGCGGATACGGTCGGCGTCCTGACGCATGGCGAGCGTAGAACCTTCCCACATGCTCCACGCCTTGGCTGCGGCCAGCTGCACCGCTTTATCTGGCCCCGTCAAACGGCGGTAGTAGGCCGCGACCATGTCCGCGCGCTCGTCGGGCGGAATAATCCGCTGATAAGCCTCGAACGCGTCTGGAAAAATCGCACTGCAGCCGCGCTGATAAAACCATTCGATTTCCTGGCGGCGCAACAGGAAAATGCCGCGCAAGATAAGCCCCGTAACACGCTCCGGATGGGTCTCGGCATAGGCCAGCGCAAGCGTTGAACCCCACGAGCCGCCAAACAGCTGCCACCGGTCGATGCCAAGATGCCGTCGCAGCAACTCCATGTCGGCAACGAGATGCCACGTCGTGTTGTGCTCGAGGTTGGCGTAGGGCGTTGAGCGGCCGCACCCGCGCTGATCGAACAGAATAATGCGATAATGGGCAGGATCGTGAAACCGCCGCATGGTCGGATTGGCGCCGCCGCCAGGGCCGCCGTGGATCACGACGACCGGCTGCCCTCGCGGATTACCGCACTCCTCGAAATACATCGTGTGGCCGTCGCCGACATCCAGCCGACCGGACGTGTACGGCTCAATTGGCAGATACAGCGCAAGACGAGGCGAGCCATCGGCGGCCTGCGGCATACGATTATTTGCGGCTAAAGCTGCTGGCTGGGCTTTGTTGACGCTGTCGGGTTCGGGCATATGCTAAACTGACCCTGCTATTCTGGTTTCAACCGGCCGACCGCTTACGGGTTTTGAGCCTCAGCAGTCTCATTTCACGGTCGTATAAGATTTCGCCACCCGGCACCCGGATGTCGCGCACGAATTCCAAGATGTGACGACTTGGCGTCGGCGTCATCAAGCTTGTTGCGAGTGTGGCGACAAGCGATGCAGGGATACCAAACATCCCAGCCAACGCCGGATCGATCTTCAAGATGTTCAACGCACCGGAGATAATCGCCAGCAGTGCAACGCTAAAGCCGGTGACGATACCAGCCATGGCCCCATAGCCATTGATCCGCTTCCACCAAATCGATAGCACCAGAACCGGGAACAGCGTTGACCCGGTTAGCGCGAGCGACCACAAGAGTAGCGCGAGCGGATCGGCCTCGACGGCCATCGCCACGACCACCGATCCGGCCAGTGCGGCAACAAGTGCCGCCCGCGATGCGGTGATGCGGACTTTATCGGACGGTGGCTCCTTTCGCGCGCCATGCCAGAGATCTTCCGACAATGTGGCGGCAAACGCCATGGCAGCGCTTGCAGCTCCGCATAGGCATGCCGCCACGGCGCCGGTAGCGACCAACGCGGCAAAAACGGGCGTCAACCCGCCAGCCATCGGCAAGGCGATCAGCACCGCGTCGCGCGACAGTAGGATGCCCGAAAGGTTGACCCGTCCGGCCTCGGCGCCGCCAGTACCGGTCACGATTTCCGCCAAACCAAGTGATGCAAGTGTCCGGATCCATTCCGGAATTTGGCCGGTTGCGATGTCCGTGACCAAAATGGCACGCATAAAGATGGCGGCCGACGCCATCGTCAGCATGACTAAGCCAAACACGAGTGTCGCCCAACCCAGCGACTTGCGGGCCTGATAAACGCCGGGCGCCGACGCGATGCGCGGCAAAAGCCATGGCGCGACAGCGATACCCATCATCATCGTCAGCATGACCGTGACGAACCCGTGCGGCCCAATCGCACCGAATGGCGCCGCATATCGCTTGCCGAGTGCCGTCAAAGCATCGCCGGGCATGTCGAACGCCAAACCCGGCGCGATCACGATCGGCAACTGGGCAGCTTCAATCCGCGAAAAAGAGCGCAACAACGGTCCCTGACTCAACTGCGGAAGTGGCAAGTTCGTCAGCCAGATGCCGATAATCGTGACCGGAATGAGCAGCGCGACGATCACCAGGATCGCCTTGGCCACACCGGACCACGCGACGGCACGATATCCGCCCGCGAGAATTGTCGTGGTTACGGCAACCCCTGCCAGCACCAAGTTGGTATAAGTTGAGGCACCGGTTAGAAAGCCGCCTGCGAAAGCGGCCATCTTGAGTTCGGCAACAAGAAACATGGCAACGGGAACACAAATGAGCCCGGCGCTAACGACACGCAGCGCGGGGCTTTCAAAACGCGCGCCGAGGTAAGATGGGATGGTGTAAGCGCCAAATTTACGTAAGAACGGCGCCAATAGAACGCCCATCACGACGAACCCGGCGAGACCGCCGATCGCAAGGCACAATGCATCAAAGCCGATCAGAAAGAACGCACCGGTGATCGCCAACAGTCCGGTCCCGCCGAACGCCGAGATGGCGAAGGTCAAGCCACCGTAGACAGCCGGCACACGCCGACCGGCTGCAAAAAACTCGCTTGCTTGGCCGGTCCGCGTGGCCAGGCCGATGGCAACGATCAGCGCCAGCGGTGCGGTCAAGATCAGCAAACGCACGTGCGCGGGTGTCGCGCCGAGCTGCTCGGCGATCAATGACAACACGATGATGGCGACGCACGCACTCGCGAAAATGGCAAAGTACGGTCCGAGCCTTGGGTTGACGAGACGGCGAACGGGCATGGGTGTCATTGCGGGCCTCCCGTTTTCATGTGGATCGGTGTTTCAGGTTGCCGCAAATTGAGGTCCCGCATCAAGCCGCCGAAACCATCAGGCTACTTGGACTTCAGGTATCCTCGTGGGCGCCGTGCCAATGGTCGATCGCGTCCTGCCGGTTGACAAAGCTTGCGACCGTAATGACGGCAATCAGCACCAGCCCGTGAGCTGCCAGAAAATAGCCGAGCGGGAAGCCGAGAAACCGGTTGGAGTTCAGCCGCTCGGCATACAGCGGGAGCACGATGACGACGGCCAGAAATGGCACCAAGCTGGCCATCATCTGCCATTTGGTATCCCGCCAGTAGGGTTTTCGTTCTTTCCGCTCGATCATTGATCATCCTTACGTATGCCACGTTGTCACAAATCTGATGTTGGTCTAAAGTTGCACGCTGGCGGGAGCATTTTGGCGGGCAACCGTCTGCGCGCACAGAAATATTCTGCCGGGAGGAGCGCACGTGAAATTGATCATCGTCGACGACCACCCGCTGTTCCGCGGCGCGCTAAGCCAAGCGCTGAATGCCAGCGTTCGAGGAGCGGTTATACACGAAGCACAGTCTTTGGACGAACTGACGTCGCTGCTCTCGGTTGACGATGATGTCGACTTGGTGTTGCTCGACTTGGCGTTGCCTGGCGTGCTCGGACTATCCGGTTTGCTGTTCATCCGGGCACAATACCCCTCCATACCTGTGGTCATCGTGTCGGCGACCGAAGACCGGAACACTATCCGTCGTTGCGTCGATTATGGGGCGGCCGGATTTGTGCCGAAGTCGCAGCCCGTCGAGAACATCCGGGCAGCCGTCCAATCCGTTCTGGCCGGACGGATATGGTTACCAGCCGACATTGACATCAGCGGCGCAAAAAGCGGCGAAAACGAAGACGTGTTGTCGAGAATTGCATCGCTCACCCCGCAGCAACTGCGGGTTTTGATGATGCTCGCTGAGGGTCTGCCTAACAAGTTGATCGCCTACAAGCTCGGCGTGTCAGAGGCGACGATCAAGGCGCACGTCTCGCAGATCCTGACGAAGCTAGGGGTGGACAGCCGCACGCAAGCGGTGATCGCGATCAACAAGCTGGACGGCGCCGAAGGCCGTCCCGCAATGCTGATGCCCGACAGTGGCGCAGCCTGAAACGGACCGACCCGAGCACCGGTCACAAGATAGTTGTTCAAAAAATTCCCAACCTACTCGCCGCGTGCTCCGGGCGCCACACCAGGCCCTTGGAAAAACTGCGCATGAACACGGCGCTTCGCTTTCTTCAAATGTATGCTAATTCTATATAGGTTTATGGTTTGTCGGCTGCACAATCTTTGTGCCTGCGACAGCTTTTGCCGCCTTCCATTGTTGTATGGGACTTGGGTCGGGTTGAGCATGCGACGCATTTTGTTTGTTGGGTCACCTTTTGGTGCCTTCATGCATTATCTTGCACCAGCGCTGGAAGCCGATGGGGCTTCGGTGTGGCGGACGGTTTCCGACGGCGGCGAATACTTTGGCACACCGGCGAAAAACCGCTTGGTGTTCGTCCCCAGTGATCGCCATCTCAATACGTTTGATGCCGAGTGGGACGACTTCCTGCAATCGTCCATGACGGGTCATCACATCTCGGCCGTCATCACTTTTAACGACTCCTGTCGTCGGTCTAAAGCCGCCCACCGAGTCGCCGCGAAGCTGGGAATTCCTCGCTTCGTTTTGGAGGAGGGTTACCTCCGTCCATGGTGGGTCACGTTCGACCATGAGGGCGTCAACGGCAACTCGCTGCTACCGAAGGATCCGGATTTTTATTTGAGCCAGCAGCCAGTAGACGTTCCGCACGAGACGTTTGAACAGTCGTTCCGGTTTCTCGTCCGCGATATTATCATTCATTACTCGGCGTGTGCGGCGATGTCACCGGTGCTGCCCTACGACCCCCGCTATTATGGCGACAGCATCTGGACTCAAGCCAAGGGGTACGTGCGCGAATACGTCTGGCGCAAGTTCCACGACGAAACGCCGATCCTCCGCAGTCTTCAAAATCTGCATCGCACGGGCAGGCGCGTGTTCATTGCGCTGATGCAGAAGCCCGGAGATGCGCAGTTGCGTCACCACTCGAAATATCAAGCAAACAACCCCTACTTAGAAGAAGTCATCGGATCATTTGCCCGCCATGCTGCCAAGGACGACGTCCTCGTCGTGAAGCAGCATCCGCTTGATTACGGCATCGAACGTTCGGAGGCGCTGTTTGACCGGTTGGTCGCCGAGCACGGGCTGACCGGACGTGCCTGCTATGTGCGCAAGCTGACGATCGAGAGCGTGCTCGAAGTCGCCGCTGGCCTCGTCACGATCAACAGCACTGGCGGCATCGCGGCCCTTCAAAGCTCGGTCCCGACGATCTCGCTTGGTAAGGCGATCTACGACATGCCAAGACTGACATTCCAAGACGGAATTGACCAGTTCTGGACGCAATCAACCCCGCCGGATGCGCGCGTCGTCGATGCCTTTTTGGGCTATTTGAAGTCGCGCACGCAGGTTAATGGCGGGTACTATTCTCACCGCCAACTCACGCTCCTCACCGGGCGGTTGACAGAAAAAATGTTGAAGGGTGCCATCGCGCCCCACGCGGCAGCAGGCTCTCGGCTGTCCGAGCCGGTCGATCAACTTACCCCGATCGCGGCCCCGTCTTTAGCCGTCTCCTGAGCCGGTACTTACTTAAGCAGAACTGCCTGCTTGCATATTAGGCGCCGATCTAATCGGCGCCAAGTCCAAGAAGGCCTCACGCCATCTCCTTGATCGCTGCCAGGGCCCGCTCGACATGGCCTTGCCACGATAGCGGCACGTAATCTGCGTTCGCTCGGCGACGGCTGTCAGCGGTTCCCGTGCTGAGATCCGTAAGCGCTTCAATGGCCCTCAGCCATGCGGGGCCATCGAGCGGATCGATAAGGTCGGCAAATCCGCCTGCGACCTCACGATGCGCAGCGATGTCTGAAGCAATAACCGGCGTGCCCACGGTCAATCCTTCGACCACAGGCAGCCCGAATCCCTCGATGGACGACGGCTGTAGTAGACCCCTGGCACCAGCTAGAAGTCGCGCGAGCGCGTCGTCGCAGAGGTCGGAGACCTCGACCAGAAACGGTGCGAGGTCGCGCGAACGCTCGAGAACATCGGCGATGTTCTCGTTTTCCCAGCCACGCTGGCCAGCAATGACCAGGCGTGGCGTATCCGCCCCCAGCCGCTCGGCCAGACGGCGCCAGACCGCGAACAAAAACAACAGGTTTTTGCGCGGCTCGATCGTGCTGAGGGATACGAAATACGGGTGGCCGCAGGCCTCGTTCGGCGAAGATTTGAGTTGCTCGTCGCGCACCGTGATGAACGTCTGCGCAACCCCCAAAGGCACCACGACGCAAGGCGGAACCCGAAGCCGCGAACGGGAAAGATGGGCCTCGAGATGGCGCTGCGTGGTCGCCGAATTGACGATCATGAGTGAGGCCATCGCCGAAACAGTTTCCATCCGCCGCTCGTGACGGCCGAGGCTCACGGGTGCGACAAACTCCGGGTAATCGATTGGAATGGTATCGTGAATGAAAAACGCGCTCCGCGTCTGCGGTGCCGCAGCCCAGGCTAGCCGTTGGGGCGTCTCGAGCTGATTATGCGAGGTGTTGAGATAGATCGGGTGCTCGCCGCTGACCCGTTTGCGCCAACGTGCCAGCCGAACCGGCGAGCGCGCTAGGTCGCGCAGGGGATAGATCAAGTGCGTGCGCAGGTGCTTGAAGCGGTTAGCGTCGCGAAAGCGTCGGCGGCTCGGGGCGCCAGGGCCGATTGGCGTTCGCAAATGCGAGCGCAACTCGCAATAGGTGCGGTCGTCCTCGGCGCTCATCCCGACCCGCCATGCCAGTTCGATACGATCCAGCACGTTTTGCATCAAGTCGCGGCGCAAGGCACCGGTGAAGAACGGGGCGGTAAACACACAGACGCTGTCACGGTAAGCCTCGTCGCGAAGAATGCGTTCGGCATAGGCGAACTCGACTCGGTCGATCCCGGTCGGGGTGGTGCCCGTCAGCCGGTAAGCAATGCGCGTAATATCGAGAAACAGTTTCATGAAAGCCGCCGGTCGCCCCTCCCGGGTACATTGCATCCCGGGTCCATCGTGCTTCCGTCGCGGTAGCACATGGATCGGTACGCGCGACAGCGGCAAGTCGAGATTGGCGGCGCTAGCTTCAAAATGGGGGGCCAGATCATGCAATATAATGGCCGTTACATGTGTATTTTTGCGCAGACAAAATGCCCAGAGGGTCGTCATCCGGGGCGAGTACGCGACTGGAGTGTGTCGCCGAGGTTACGTACGCGGTGAGTTTCAAAAAGCGACCTATCAATTCCGTTCAGGAGATCGGCAGGCGTGTTACTAGAGCGTTTTCAGGCTGACCGGAATCATTTTTTGGATTCACAAGAGCTGCGAACAGTGATTCGTGTTCCTTCGTCTCGACCAGGGAGGGCGACGGAT
>JAWXCP010000143.1:0-23295 GCA_034408685.1 Hyphomicrobium aestuarii
CCGCCCGCACCATGCGCCAGATCATCGATGGCGCCCGCCGCTGCCGCCGCTTCGGCTCAGTTCACGCAGCGTTGGCCTGAGCTAAAGGGAGAGGCATGAAGTGCGTGTGTCACCACCTCTGCAACTCGCTCGGTTTCAATTTTTGACATGGCACTCTCCGATCGGTCAGTGAGCGATTAATAATGTGGCGAGTGCCAGTTTTCAAGAGTCAATTATGACACTGCGCGACTTAACGACGCACTAGCGGCCAATCGAGGCGGCAGTTCAAAATGTTCCAGGAAAGTCGCTGCTTTCTCAGCAGCTTCAACGACCCCTCACCCGCTTCACCATTGTGCATTCGAATCCGTCACGAACTCCGTCCTACCGCCTCGGCATTTTGAACGGCAGCAGGAACTGGACCCAGCGGCTTTGGAAGCGGTCGAGCGATAGGCTCTCGTGGATGGCTGGCACGCGCTCGCCGAGCAATTTCGTCGACAGCAGCGAGCGGGAATAGAACGGGCCATCCTCGAATGTGGCCGTGACCGTCGCGCCTCGGCCTGGCCCCGAACCCCGCCACGCCCCTTCGCCGTCATAGTCGGCGCGGGTTTCACGCGCGATGCCCCATAGCGTGGGCGTCAGGATCGATCGCGGCGGCAGCTCGACGTCCTCGACTTCGCCCTTGGCGCCGACCTTGATGGCGACAGCAAGATCGCGCGCTGCGTCCGGCCCAGGGAACCGCCGCGTCACGTCGTACAGGATCACCGTGCTGCCATCGGCGAGCGTTGCCCGCGACCAGCACCAGTCCTGGAAGTCGCGCTCCAAAGCCGCTGACCCGCTGTTCATGTCGAGATAGCCCGAGCCGGACCAGCGGATGCCGGGCTGCGGAAGGTCGACCTCGACACGGGCGCATGGCGCAATCGGCCGCCAGCGGTGGGCGCCACCGACGTCGAGTTCGAAATCGCCATCGACGATTGCGCTCGGATAGAGACGCACCGTGCCCTTGATCCGGCTGGAGATCGGGTTGGGGAACGGCACCGTCGTTTCGTCGATTTGTACGGTGTAGGCCGTGCCATCGAACGAGACCGCCGAGGGGCCGACCACGAACTCGGACTGGCGGCGCGAGACGGTGTTGCGCGATGCGTTATTGGTTGCGCGGGTTCCGTCACGCTCGGTCATCGCCCAGCGGTGGCCGCCTTTGCCGTACAGCGCGACGTTGAGGGCGCAATGGGCAACGGGATTGGCTTGCCCGCCTGGAGCCGTACGGCGGCGCGCTGCGTAATAGGGCGAAAACACGCTGCCGATAAAGGCGATGATCGTAATGCCGTGCTCGCCGTCCGCGCTCAGCGCGTCGAGGTACCACCAGGCATAGCCGCCATGCGGGACCGCGATGTCGAAGCGAGGTCCGCCAAAACGCTCCGCGCGGCGTTGCGGCCCGACAACGTCGCCATCGGCACGCCCGCCCCCGGGTGCGTACTGCCCCCGCACAGGTAGAGGCCCGGCAGGCGGGAACGCGCGCTCGGCCGTTGGAAGGGTGCCATCCAACCGTGCGAAGCCTGACCGTAGAGCGCTCCCCCCGTCGCCGGAAACAAGCCCTCGAAATCCTGCGGTGTCGTGACGGAGATACTCTCCGCCGTGACGTTGAGACCACAGCGCGCGAGCTGCTGGAACATCCGCGATTGGCATGAGGCAATATCCTGTGGCGTGTAGTGGACGGTATCGCCATGGGCTGGCGCATTGATGAGGCACAATAATCGTTGGGCAGTTGACGGCCCACTTTTGGGGAGCTGTCCGTCGTGTTGGTCTTGGGCGCAGACGTAAACCGTAGGCGCGCCCGGCACTCTCGACCGGTTGAACACGTCATCGAACTCGGCGGAATAGTCCGTCGAGAAGAACACGTTGTGGTGGGCGAGCGGAAAGCCCTCCGCGTGTCCGGAAATCGCAAACGTGACGGCCGATTGGCTACGATCGGAGCGCGCCGTTGGTGGGACAGCGCCGACGGCCGAGCGGCCGAGACGGCCGATGGCGATGGCGTTGCTGTCGCCATTGAACACAACCGCGTCGCAGTCGATCCGTTCCCCGCTGTCGAGTGCGACCCCGCGCACGGCACCGCCATCGACCAGGATCGAGGCGACCTTGCAGCCATACCTGAACCGCGCGCCTTTGGCCTGCGCCAGTCGTTCGATCGCACGGGCCAGCGCGTGCATGCCGCCGTCGACGCGATAGACGCCCAACCGCTCGACATGCGCGATCAGCATCAACGTCGCTGACGCCAGAAACGGCGACGAACCGCTGTAGGTCGCGTAGCGGGCGAACAGCTGGCGCAAACGGGGATCGCGGAAATGCTCGGCGAGCGCGCGCCACAGCGTGGTGTAGGGTTTTACCCGCATCACGTCGCCGGGGCGGCCGAGGCCGGCCGTCATCATCATGCCTGATACCGTCGGGCGTTCGGCACGGATGTAGCTCTCGTCGAGCATGTCGAAGCTGAGCGCGGCCCGGTCGCAGAAGTCGCGGTAGCCGCGCGCAGCTTGCGGCCCGGCAAAGGCGCCGATGGCCTCAACGGTTCGTTCCATGTCGGCATAAAGGTCGAGGCGTTCGGTTTCGCTCCAGGCGTGGCGGGCGAGTGTCTCGAACGGTGTCAGCGACAGTTCGGCATCGAGCGACATACCAGCGTCAGTGAACAGGGCGTCGAACACCCATTTCATCGTGAAAACCGTGGGCCCGCCGTCGATAGCAAGACCGCCTGACATGATCTGCCGGATTTTACCGCCGGGAGCAGGCAGAGCATCGACAACCGTTACGTCAAGGCCAGCGCGCGCAAGGTCGAGGGCGGCGGCTAGACCGCCCGCACCTGCTCCAACAACGATGACCCGGTGTGTCTTCACGGTCGATATCCTGCCGGCGTTGTGACCGCGGGTTGTGCAACGGGGCTTGTCGTTGACCACGGTGGGTGACACAACGAAGTGTCAGAACTAAATGACAACTACAACCGACAATCAAGCGGAACAATGAAAGATAGTGCGCTTCGTAACGAGTCGGCGGCGCAAATTTCCACGCAGTCGGCTGCTGCTGTGCCAGGTACCGCACCTTCGATCGCGCCAGCCGCCGCGCAAGCCCTCGCGTTCGGAGCCGAACCTATGACCATGTTCGGCCGTTTGCGCGAGCGGTTCGATCGTTGGCGCGATCGCCTGTTGTTGAGCCCTGCTTTTCACGACCGCGTGTTCCGCACGCCCGGCCTGCGCGGGGTTGCGCGGCGCGAAACGCGGGCACTGTTCGATATCTGCGCAGGCTTTGTCTATACGCAGGTGCTGCTGGCGTGCGTGCGGCTCGAGCTGTTCGCAATGCTGCGCGAGGCTCCGCTGAGCGTTGCCGACATCGCCGATCGCACCGGACTGCCGCTTCCATCGGTTGACCGCTTGATCGCGGCTGCCGTGTCGCTTCGGCTGTTGTCGCGCAGGTCTGGCGGTCGGATTGGACTTGGCACGCTCGGTGCTGCCATCGCCAAAGATCCATCGATTGGGGCCATGGTCGAACACCATGCGACGCTTTATGTTGATCTTTATGATCCGGTTGCGCTGCTACGGCCGGATAAGCCAGCGACCGGAATGGCGGCCTATTGGCCATATGCAAACACCGAGCGCCCGGCGTCATTGAGCGACCATGATGTTGCGAGCTACACCGCGTTGATGGCGACCTCGCAGCGCATGATCGCAGCCGAAGTTGTCGCCGCATATGACTTTACGCGGCATACGCGGCTGCTCGATATTGGTGGCGGCGACGGTACGTTTCTGTCGACGGTCGCAACGGCTGCGCCCGTTCTCCAGATGACTTTGTTTGATTTGCCAGCGGTCGCGGTGATCGCCAGTCGGCGCCTGCGGGACGAGGGCATCGCTGACCGGGCCACCGCCGTTGGTGGGGACTTCTATCGCGACGCGCTACCAACTGGCGCTGACGTCGTCACGCTGGTTCGCGTGCTGTTTGACCATGACGACGCCTCGGTGGTCGCAATCCTTCGCGCGGCACGTGCTGCACTTGCTCACGGTGACACGCCTTCTGGCGGCATGGTGCTGATCGCAGAGCCGATGACAGGTGCTGCCGGTACGGGTCCGGTGATGGACGCTTACTTCTCGTTTTATCTCCTCGCGATGGGCAAGGGCCGGTCGCGGTCTGCCCATGAATTCATCGGGTTGCTTAAGCAGGCCGGGTTTGGTTCTGCGCGTCTCATCGCACCGCGAAATCCGCTGTTGGTCAGCATTCTTACTGCAGTGCCCACCGAACTGACAGAAAAGTTGTAAATCCAGATTGACATTCCGGTGCGTCATTCTAGACTGACGGTATGGAAGAGGTCTTCGACGCATTCGTGACGGTCACACCGTCCTGGGAACGACCGGCGAACTCCGCGAACGACAATTTTGGGCGATCAGCAGGAGGGCCGGGCAGACCGGATTCGCACGTGGCCGTTGGGGAATTGTCATCGTTGGCCGTCGTGATGGAGGCGCCAGAGCGTCTGTCCCTCACCCGCCTCGAATTGACCGAGCCGACGGACACCGATTGCATCGTCGACATCGAGTGGAGCGGCATCAGCACCGGCACCGAGCGACTGTTGTGGTCTGGTCGGATGCCGCCGTTCCCGGGCATGGGCTATCCGCTGGTGCCGGGCTACGAATCGGTCGGCATCGTTCGCCAGGCCGGTGCGAATTCGGGCCGCCGTGATGGCGAGCGGGTGTTCGTGCCAGGTGCCAACTGCTACCGCACCGCACGCGGATTGTTCGGCGGTGCCAGCCAATCTCTCGTCGTGGCCGGACCGCGCGTCCTGTCGTGCCCGACGGCCCTTGCGGAGCAAGGTGTTCTCATCTCACTCGCCGCGACGGCCTATCACGCTCTCTATCCCAACGGTTCGCAAGGCGGCGTGTTGCCCGATCTGATCGTCGGTCACGGTGTTCTGGGCCGGCTGTTGGCGCGCCTGATGCTGGCGGCTGATGGAGCGGCTCAGCCAACCGTCTGGGAAATCGAGCCCGTCCGGATGACGGGCGCAGACGGCTACGCGGTTGTCCATCCCGACCAAGACCCGCGCCGCGATTATCACTGTGTTTGCGACGTCAGTGGGGATGCTTCGATCCTCGATGCGCTTGTGCAGCGCTTGGCGCCCGGTGGCGAGATTGTTCTTGCCGGCTTTTACGACAAACTCTCGTTGTCGTTCGCGCCAGCCTTCATGCGCGAAGTTCGCCTGCGCATCGCTGCGCAGTTCCTGCCTCGCGATCTCGAGGCGGTCATGGCGCTGATTGCTTCCGGCCGTCTGTCACTCGACGGTCTCGTCACTCACCAGGCCTCGCCGCTCGACGCGAGCAGCGCTTACCAGATGGCGTTTACCGACCCGTCTTGCCTGAAAATGGTTCTCGATTGGAGACAGCTCTCATGAGCGCGTGCAGCACCGCCGTTTCAACCTTCAACGCGCAGATTATGGCGGACAAGCTTCGTCAAGAAGCGTCCGAACCGATCGCGCCGGTCCACACGGGTGAGGTGCGCAAGACGACGCAGATCATCGCCATCTACGGCAAGGGCGGCATCGGCAAGAGCTTCACGCTTGCAAACCTGTCCTACATGATGGCCCAGCAGGGCAAGAAGGTGCTGCTGATCGGCTGCGATCCGAAGTCGGATACGACATCGCTGCTGTTTGGCGGTCGCGCGTGCCCGACTATTCTTGAAACCTCGGCGAAGAAAAAGCTCGCCGGCGATCCGGTCTCGATCGGCGACGTTTGCTTCAAGCGCGATGGCGTGTTCGCGATGGAACTTGGCGGGCCTGAGGTCGGCAGGGGTTGCGGTGGACGCGGCATCATCCACGGGTTCGAGCTGCTCGAAAAGCTCGGCTTCCACGACTGGGATTTCGACTACGTTCTACTCGACTTCCTCGGCGACGTGGTGTGCGGCGGCTTCGGCCTGCCGATTGCCCGTGACATGTGCCAGAAGGTTCTCGTCGTCGGATCGAACGACCTGCAATCGCTGTATGTTGCCAATAACGTCTGCTCGGCGGTCGAATATTTCCGCAAGCTCGGTGGCAACGTCGGCGTCGCTGGCCTCGTGATCAACAAGGACGACCATACCGGGGAAGCGCAAGCGTTCGCTGCCGCCGTTGGCATTCCCGTGCTGGCCGCGATACCGGCCAACGACGACATCCGTCGCAAAAGCGCCAACTACGAAATCATCGGACGGCCCGGCACCGAATGGGCGTCCGTGTTCGAAGGCCTTGCCGAGCAGGTCGCGATCGCGCCGCCGCTCAAGCCTTCGCCGCTGACCCAAGATCAACTGCTCGGACTGTTCAAAGGCGAGCAGGTCGGCCGCGGCGTTATTCTGCAGCCCGCCACGCCCGACGACATGAACGCATTGGCTCGAGTCAAGAAACGCTCGCTCGAGGTCGTCTACGACGCGGTCTAGACGTTTCGCTTTTGACAAATATCACGCCATCTGGCGAGGAGTGTATCACGTGACGGCAGCAGGCAACATTAACGACGACGGGACCGGCGAGGCCGAGGACATCGGCTTTGCGGGCTCGATCGTTCACGATGCTGCGGCGTCCGTACCGAACCTCGTCCGGAAAACCGAGACATCGGCGGATGGCGTCGGCTGCCATGCGGGTAAGGACACTTTGCGTCAAGCGGCGGCCGCTGCTGGCAAATCCGAGCTGCTCGATCAATATGCTGCGGACTATCCGATCGGCCCCCACGACAAGCCGCAAAGCATGTGCCCGGCGTTCGGATCGCTGCGGGTTGGATTGCGCATGCGGCGCACGGCGTCGGTGCTGTGCGGCTCGGCTTGCTGCGTCTATGGGCTGACGTTCACGAGCCATTTTTACGGAGCCCGCCGCACGGTTGGCTACGTGCCATTCGACAGCGAAACGCTAGTCACCGGCAAGCTGTTCGAAGACATCCGCGACGCTGTTCATCAGCTCGCCGACCCGGCGCTGTACGACACGATCATCGTGACGAACTTGTGCGTACCGTCGGCGTCCGGCGTGCCGCTGCAAATTCTCCCGAAGGAAATCAACGGCGTTCGCGTCATTGGCATCGACGTGCCGGGCTTTGGCGTGCCGACGCATGCGGAAGCCAAGGACGTGCTGGCTGGCGCCATGCTGTCCTATGCCCGCCGCGAAGCCGAGACCGGTCCGGTCACTATGCCGCGATCGGGCCGGAGTGGGAAGCCGACGGTTGCGCTGCTTGGCGAGATGTTCCCGGCCGACCCGGTTGGCATTGGCATGTTGCTCGAAGATATCGGGTTGGCGGCTGGCCCTGTTGTTCCGACGCGGGAATGGCGCGAGCTGTATGCAGCGCTCGACAGCCCGGTCGCTGCTGCCATCCATCCATTCTATACCGCCAGCATCCGCGAGTTCGAAAACGCCGGACGCACCGTCGTCGGCTCGGCACCCGTTGGCCGGGATGGTACGGCGGCGTGGCTCGATGTCGTCGGTGCTGCAGCTGGTATTCCTGGTTCGGTGGTCGATGCGGCGAAGGCCAAGTGGCTGCCGATGATTGGTGCCGCCCTGGCCAAAGTTCCAATCAAGGGCCGCATCACGATGTCGGGCTACGAGGGCTCGGAACTGATCGTCGCACGACTGCTGGTCGAGAGCGGCGCAGATGTCCGCTATGTCGGCACAGCTTGCCCGCGCACGATCTGGTCGGATGCCGACCGCGCATGGCTCGAAGAACGCGGCGTGCACATTCAATACCGCGCAAGCCTCGAACACGATCTGGCTGCGATGGCCGAATGGAAGCCCGATCTTGCCATCGGTACGACGCCGGTCGTACAGAAGGCCAAGCAATTGTCGATCCCGGCCGTCTACTTTACGAACCTGATCTCGGCTCGGCCGCTGATGGGTGTGGCGGGCGCCGGCTCACTTGGCCAGGTGGTCAATGCGGCGATCGGCAACAAGGCCCGCTTCGACCAGATGAGCGCCTTCTTCGAAGGTGTCGGCGAGGGCGAGACGGCTGGCGTGTGGACGGAACAACCCAAGCTGCGGCCCGAGTTCCGTGAGGCCTTTGCCCGCAAGCTCGCCAAGGATGCCAAGGCCAAGAAATCAGAGGAGATGCTCTGATGCTGATCCTCGATCATGACCGGGCCGGCGGCTACTGGGGCGCCGTTTACGTATTCTCTGCGATCAAAGGCCTGCAGGTCGTGATCGACGGTCCGGTCGGGTGCGAAAACCTGCCGGTGACGTCGGTGCTGCATTATACCGACGCGCTGCCGCCGCACGAACTGCCGATCGTCGTGACAGGTCTTGGCGAAGACGAACTTGGTCAGCACGGCACGGAAGGCGCCATGCGTCGCGCCCACAAGACGCTCGACCCGGCGCTGCCGAGCGTCGTCGTCACCGGTTCCATCGCCGAGATGATCGGCGGCGGCGTGACGCCCGAAGGCACAAGCATCAAGCGCTTCCTGCCGCGTACCATCGACGAAGATCAGTGGCAGAGCGCCAACCGCGCGATGCTGTGGCTTTGGACCGAGTTCGGCGCCAAGCGCATTCCGGAGCGCAAGCGTAAAGAAAATGATCGGCCGCGAGTCAACATCATCGGCCCAGCTTATGGCATGTTCAACGGACCGTCGGATGTGGCTGAAATCCGCCGGCTGATCGAGGGTATCGGCTGCGACATCAACATGGTGTTCCCGCTCGGCAGTCATCTCGCCGACGTTGCGAAGCTGACGGATGCCGATGTCAACGTGTGCATGTACCGCGAATATGGCCGGCTGCTGTGCGAAGCGCTGGAGCGGCCGTACCTGCAAGCACCTGTCGGTATCCATTCGACGACGGCGTTCCTGCGCTCGCTCGGTGAACTGACGGGGCTCGATCCCGAGCCGTTCATCACACGCGAAAAACATACCACGCTGAAGCCCATGTGGGATCTGTGGCGCTCGGTAACGCAGGATTTCTTCGGCACGGCAAGCTTCGGCATTGTTGCCAACGAAACCTACGCGCGCGGGATCCGCAACTTCCTCGAAGTCGAGATGGGCTTGCCGTGCACGTTCGCAGTTTCGCGGGTTGCTGGCAGCAAGACGGACAATGATGCGGTGCGCGCGAGCATCCGCAAGCAGGCCCCGCTGATCGTGTTCGGCAGCTACAACGAGCGGATGTATCTCGCTGAAGCGGGGTCCCGGTCGAGCTATATCCCGGCCTCGTTCCCCGGCGCCATCATCCGCCGTCACACCGGCACGCCGTTCATGGGCTATGCAGGCGCGACGTATCTCGTGCAGGAAGTCTGCAACGCGCTGTTCGATGCGCTGTTCCACATTCTGCCGCTGGCGACCGAGATGGACCGCGTCGAGGCGACGCCATCCAAGCTGTCACAGACCTCATCGCGTCCGTGGGACGCCGACGCGCACGCGATGTTCGAAGAGATCGTCGGCGCTGAACCCATCCTCGTGCGGATCTCGGCGGCCAAGCGGCTGCGCGATGCCATCGAAGCTGAAGCCGAACGCGCTGGCGAATTGCGGGTCACCGCAGCCCGCGTCGCCCGCGGACGGATAGGAGTTAAAGTCACATGAGTTCGTCAAGTTATTTCGCCGACCTAATCGATACCAACACCGCGATGGAGGCTCCCATGCCCGCGACCGAACCCGCTACGACACACCGCAATCGCAAGGACGCCCGCAAGGACAGCCTGGGTTTTCGCCTGATCTACAGCGCGGCTTTTGCAACCTTCCTGGTCGCAGCCGTTGCCGACCGGCTTATTCCATTGCGCTGGCTCGTCGGCCCAACCGGGCAAGACAGCTATCTCGGCGTGCTGACCGAAGCCCGTCGCGCGGCTGAAACCTTCACGCCGTTCGCCTTCATGGGCTGAGCGCCACGACATCTCCTGGGCCTGTTTTGTAGACGGCCTGGGTAACGTATCCCCGCGGTGAACCTCTCAACAAGGTGAGCCCGGCAAGACCCCGCCGCGGGGGACGCGCGGTAACCGGCCGTAAGGCCAAACATGGAGAAGTAAAACCATGGAAAAATCAGGGCTCTTCCTGGGCAACGTATCCGATGCCGAGGCAAAGGAATTCCACAACGGCTTTATGAGCGGCTTCTATATCTGGCTGCTCGTGGCCATCGTCGCACATGCTCTCGTATGGGCATGGAAGCCGTGGCTGACGATGGAAACGAAGCGCGCTTCGTTCGAGTCGCTTGTCGCAATCACCAATCTTTTGGCTTGAGGAGAGTACGATGCAACTTTGGCGCGTTTGGCAGCTCTTCGACGCTCGTCAGGTCATCATTGGCCTCGGTGCGTTCTTGTTCGGGCTCGCGGTCATGATCCACTTCGTTCTTCTCTCGACGGACAAGTACAACTGGTTCGACGGCCCGCGCATGACAAAGACTTCGACGGCCGTTCCCGGTCTGCCGAAGTAATTTTGGCCTGCGAATTTCATTTGGCGATTGCCCGGCTTCGGGGCCGGACAATCGATCAGCGCAAAGACCAGTGGACGGACCCGTCGTAGGTGCCCGTCCGCCAATTTATAAAATTCAATGCCGAGGCATCCACCTTGGCAGACCGCAGATTGGTGCGCATGCGCGCCTGTTCGGGTTCTGGCCGTTCGTTCCGCAGGAGGTGACGATCAATGGCAATGCTCAGTTTCGAAAAAAAATACCGTGTCCGCGGCGGTACGTTGGTCGGCGGAGACATGTTCGACTTCTGGGTCGGACCGTTCTATGTCGGCTTTTTTGGCGTCACGACGATGTTCTTCTCCGTCGTGGGGACACTCCTCATTGTATGGGGGGCAGCGCTAGGCCCGACCTGGAATCTTTGGCAGATTTCAATCGCACCGCCGGACCTGAAATACGGGCTGGCCATGGCGCCACTCGCCGAAGGCGGCCTGTGGCAGCTCATCACGATCTGCGCGATCGGTGCATTCGTGTCATGGGCGCTGCGTGAGGTCGAGATCTGCCGCAAACTTGGCATGGGCTATCATGTGCCCGTCGCATTCGGCTTCGCAATTCTCGCTTATGTAACGCTGGTGGTAATCCGTCCGGTGTTGCTGGGTGCCTGGGGCCACGGGTTCCCATACGGAATTTGGAGCCACCTCGATTGGGTGTCGAACGTCGGGTATCAATACCTGCACTTCCACTATAATCCCGCGCACATGCTTGCGGTGACGTTCTTCTTTACGACGTGTCTCGCGCTGGCGCTGCACGCATCGCTCGTACTATCGGCGACAAACCCTGGCGGTGGCCAGACGGTCAAGACGCCTGAGCACGAGAATACATTCTTCCGTGACACCATTGGCTACTCGATCGGCACACTTGGCGTGCACCGGTTGGGCCTGCTGCTTGCCTTGAACGCCGTCTTCTGGAGTGCGGTGTGCATCGTGATCTCGGGTCCGTTCTGGACGCGCGGTTGGCCAGAGTGGTGGAACTGGTGGCTCGACCTTCCGTTCTGGCGCTGAGGCATTGGACATAACATGGCTTATCAAAACATCTTCACCCGCGTTCAGGTCCATGGCGGACCAGATCTCGGCATGCCCCAGAAGCCGGCGTTCACGGTTCTTGGGCAGCGCGGCTCCCAGACCTTCGACTGGCATATCCTGGGCCGTTTCGGCGACGCGCAGGTCGGGCCGTTCTATCTCGGCTGGACTGGCGTTCTGTCGCTGATCCTTGGAATTTTTGCGTTCAATATCATGGGCATGAATATGCTCGCCCAGGTCAACTACGATCCGGTTCAGTTTATTCGGCAGTTGTTTTGGCTGTCGCTCGATCCGCCGCGGCCTGAATACGGCCTGAGCTTCCCGCCGCTCAACGACGGCGGCTGGTACATGATCGCCGGCTTCTGCCTTACCGCCTCGATCCTGCTGTTCTGGCTGCGGATGTACCGACGGGCAATCGCGCTCGGCATGGGCACCCACATCGCCTGGGCCTTCGCAGCGGCGATCTGGCTCTACTTGGTGCTCGGCTTCTTCCGGCCGCTCGCCATGGGCTCATGGAGTGAGGCGGTGCCGTTCGGCATCTTCCCGCATCTCGATTGGACCACGGCGTTCTCGCTGCGCTACGGCAATCTTTTCTACAATCCGTTCCACGCGCTTTCGATCGTGTTCTTGTATGGCTCAGCCTTGCTGTTCGCAATGCACGCTGGCACGATCCTGGCCGTCAGCCGTTACGGCGGTGAGCGCGAGATCGAACAGATTACGGATCGTGGCACGGCATCTGAACGCGCTGCTTTGTTCTGGCGCTGGACGATGGGGTTCAACGGAACGATGGAGTCGGTTCACCGTTGGGCTTGGTGGTTTGCCGTGCTGACCCCGATCACGGGTGGCATCGGAATCCTGCTGACCGGTACTGTCGTCGACAATTGGTATCTATGGGCCGTCAAACACGGCGTCGCCGCTCAGTATCCTCTGGTATTCCCGCCAGTTGCTGATCCTGCACTCGCTCCGGGGAGGTAACAGTCATGAAGATCGATCTCAGACTGCCTATCCTTTTCGGCGTCCTTGCCGTTCTCACGGGCCTAATCGCCCTGACCTTCGAGGCACCGTATGTGACAATGTCACAGTGGGGTTATCGCGGGACTGGAATGGCGGTCGTCTATAATGACAAGGCGATCAAGGCGAGCGAGGTTGCAAACCTCGTTCCTGCTGCTCAGGATAAAGTTGAAAAGTCGGGTAAGAAGGCTCGGGAAGTCTACGAGAACGTTCAGGTCCTCGGCGACCTCGACGAAAACGAGTTCAACCGCCTGATGGCCGCCATTACGGAATGGGTCAGTCCAGAACAAGGTTGTTCGTACTGTCACAATGAAGAAGGCTTTGCCCACGACAAGATGTACCAGAAGGTCGTGGCGCGCTCGATGCTGAAGATGACCCAGGATATCAACGCCAACTGGACGTCGCACGTGAAGGCGACAGGCGTGACGTGCTACACCTGTCACCGCGGCAACAACGTGCCAGCCAACATCTGGTTCAACAATGAGCCCGGCGGCAGCATGGCTGGCGTCATCCCGCCAAAAACCATCGGGCAGAATACGCCGGTGAAGTCGGTCGCCTACTCGTCGCTGCCATATGATTATGGCACGTCGTTCCTGGAAAATGACGCCCAGATCCGCGTCAACTCTGAGACGGCGCTGCCCGGCGGCAACCAGACGTCGCTCATGCGGACGGAGCATACTTACGGCCTGATGATGCACATGTCGTCGAGCCTTGGTGTGAACTGCACCTACTGCCACAACACGCGCAATATCTCTCAGCGTGAAAACAACCCGCCGCAGTGGGCGAACGCATGGCATGGCATCCGGATGGTGCGGACGATGAACACCGGGTATCTCAACCCGTTGAAACCGGTCTATCCCGCAACACGTTTGGGCGCTTTGGGCGATGCGCCGAAACTCAACTGCGCGACCTGCCACAACGGGGCCTACAAGCCACTCAACGGCACGAGCATGATACCTGACTATCCAGAACTTGCTCCAGCAACGGCGACAAAAGTGTCTTATCTGCCGCTGAAAACCAACTGATACGGACCGACAAGCACATGGCCTGAACCCAGCTCATTAGCAGGGTTCAGCCACCACCGGGGACCGATCGGCGACTTTGCAATGACTGCGCTGGGCAACTGGCGCGGTCATTTTCATTTCAGTCGCTTTGTTTCAATCGTTACCCGGCACGAGAGAACATGCTTTAGTCCGGTTACCGCTGCCCAATTCCGTGGCTTTGCCCGCCGCTCGAACCTGCTTCGTCACCCGCTTCCGATCCACGAGCCTGATGCCCCACTTGTCGACCGCGCGCACCTTCGGCTCCTTACGCGTGCGAACGCCGATGGCTGTCCCCGGCATGCGGATCGGAGTGATGGGCGGGACGTTCAACCCGCCGCACAGCGGCCATCTCGTGGTGGCGGCGAGCGCGATGAAACGGCTACAGCTCGATGCGGTGTGGTGGCTCGTGACGCCCGGTAACCCGCTCAAGGTCAACGGCGGGTTGCCGCCGATCGAGGCGCGCATGGCAGCGTGCCGGGCGTTAGCGCGCCATCCGCGCATGCACGTGACCGCGTTCGAGGCGGAACTCGGCGCGCCCTACACCGCCGTCACCACCGCATTTCTGGCGCGCCGTCATCGCGGCGTGCGGTTCGTTTGGCTGATGGGGGCGGACAACCTTGCCGGGTTTCACCGGTGGCAGAACTGGCGGGGCATCGCCGCAACGATGCCGATCGCGGTTGTCGACCGACCGAACTGGCGGTTGAAGGCCGTGTCGTCGCCAGCAGCCGCGGCCTTGGCCCGGACGCGTTGGAGCGAGGCGCGTGCGCGGGGTTTGACGAGCGGCAGGCTCTGGAGTGGTGTTTCGATGCCGCGCCCCGGCTGGGTATTGTTATCGACCCGGCTGTCGCCAGAATCCTCGACCGAACTGCGCGCCAGGGTTGAGGCCAGGGTTGAGGCCAGGGTTGTGGAGGCCGGGGCGAGAGTCGACGCTGGCGGCAGCGCCGGTGCGACCGGGTCGGGCTCTGGCGCGTGTCCAGCTGCGGCACACAGTGCCAAGTCCTAAACCATAATACCGGCAAAGGAACGATCGGAGCTTCGATCCCGATCAGGGGAGTTGGAAAACCGGGACGAATGCGTTAACACTTTATATTGCGGGCACTGAGCCCGTTCCAGCGGTGAGGCACCGTTTGACATCTGCGCGGCCCGACTGCCGACGACGCTCGCCAAGACCACCGGTTTTTCCGGGATCTTGCGGGGTCGGTCGGCATTTTTTCTTTGCGTTGCCGATGTTCCGCCCTTGCCTTTTGATCGACGACAACTTGGCGCAACCCGAAAGGAACTTCATCAAAACATGAGAACCACGTCGGACGCCGCCCCTGCGAGGGCGCAACACGACCACGCCGCCGTCGGCCTCCAGCCGCCGGGGTCAGCCAACAACTTGGGTCAAGCCAACTTGGGTGAAGCCAACTTGGGTCAAGCCAGCGAGGCCAATCCATCCGCCGATCTCGTCAAAGCGATCGCGATCTGGCTCGATGAGGCCAAAGCCGAAAACATCGTCACGATCGACCTCAAGGGCAAATCGACCATCGGCGACTTCATGATGATCGCCAGCGGCCGTAACGACCGCCACGTCGGCGGTATTGCCGACATGCTTCAAAAGAAGCTGCGCGAGTATGGCGCGGGCAAAGCCCGGGTCGAAGGTCTCGAGTCGTGCGATTGGGTGCTGATCGACAACGGCGACGTCATCGTCCACGTGTTCCGTCCCGAGGTGCGGGATTTCTACAAGCTCGAAAAGATGTGGTCGGGTGACCGTCCGGTCGACGAGACGACCCACTGAGGGCTGCGCAATAGCGGGCTTTGACATAACGGGCGCCAGCGGGAAGCTGGCCGCCCGGGACGCTCGGGCTAACTTTATCCCGGTTGTGGTCGCAAGGCCTGAGATGCTTGATCGGTCGCTGCGGCGATGAAAATCATGATTGCCGCCGTCGGCCGCCTCAAAGACGGTGGCGAGCAGCAGTTGTTCGACCGCTATGCCTCGCGCTTCAACTCTGGCGGCAAGGCCCTTGGCCTTGGCCCAATTGACCTTCGCGAGCTGGTCGAGAGCCGCAAACCAGACGTGGCTCAACGCAAATCCGACGAAGCCACGCGGTTACTTTCGTGTTGCCCCGACCGCGCCGTGCGGATCGTGCTCGACGAACGCGGGCGGCCGGAAGACAGCGTCGCGTTCGCAGCCCGGATTGCCGGTATCCGCGACGGCGGCGCTTCAACGCTCGCTTTTCTGCTCGGCGGACCCGACGGGCACGGCAACGACGCACTGTCTGGCGTCACTTTTCGCCTCAGCCTGGGCGCGATGACCCTGCCGCACGGCCTCGCCCGCGTGATCCTCGCCGAACAACTCTACCGCGCCACGACGATCCTCTCCGGCCACCCGTACCACCGGGGGTGAGGAAGGTGGCGTGTCTTGACTCGCTTTGTGGGGTCGCGTTGTGGACTTGCTGCAACGGCGCGGACGCGGCAGTCTCGGATCTGCGATGTTCCATTTGCGTTGAGGTCAACCCGAGGCCGCCACCCATGTCCGAAAGCGAGATGACGGGCTACACGGTCGCCTATGGCCGGGACGAGGCGCCGTTCCCGGTTTATGCGGCTGCTGCCATTGCCGCTGTGCTGCTGACGGCGGCCGCGTTGCGGCTCGATCCGATCATGCTTTCGATCGGCGTCGTGGCGGGGGGCTTTGCTTTCTACAATCTACCACTGGCCGAAGTTGGTCGGCCGCGAATGGGCGCCAACCAATATGGCGTGTTCATCGAAGGCTTGGGTCTCATCCAATGGCGCGCGATCGATGACATCCGCTTGGTCGAGATTGCGGCTCGGGCGGCGACCTCGAACGAATTGCTGATCGCGCTGAAACATCCGCTCGGGCGCGCGCTCATCGCCGACTGGCGCAAGCAGCCACTCCATCGTCGGCTGATGCGGTTACCGTGGCGGATGACGCATGACAACACCATCCGGATCGCGCTCGACGCGTTTGAAAACGAACCGGGCGACATCGAGCGGACGTTCTTGCGGATGTGGCGCCACTTCCGCAGCTAGAACCTGTCCGGTTTAATAGGCACCTAGGCGTCAGCTGCGTGCGGCGACTTTGTCGAGCAGGGCAGGCGGCAGCACGCGCTTCAGGACGGCCGCCATATGCGTTGGTGTTGTCACATAATAGCGGCGCTGCGGCTTGGGGTTTTCCAGCGCATGGATCAGCTTGAACACGACCTCTGACGGCTCGAGCTTGAAGCGGTCGGTCCCGCCCGCTTCCATGCTTTCGAGCCGCTTCATGTAGACCGCGCGGTGAGGCGATCGCTCGATGTCGACGGTCTCGCGGAACCGGGCAAGAGCGGCTGCGACGAAGTTGGTCCGGATCGGGCCAGGTTCGATCAGGCAGACGTGGATACCGGTGTCGGCGAGTTCGAGCCGCAAGCTATCGGTGAGCGCTTCGAGCGCGAACTTCGAGGCGCAGTATGCGCCGCGGTACGGCGCCGCCATGAGGCCGAGCACCGACGAGCACTGGACAACGCGCCCGGAGCCGTTCGCGCGCATGGCAGGTAGTACCGCGCGTGTCAGGGTGTGGGCGGCGAACACGTTGACCTCGAACTGCTGACGGAGAAGCTCGGTCGGCAGGTCTTCCACCGCGCCGACTTGGCCGTAAGCGGCGTTGTTGAACAGCGCGTCGAGCCGGCCGCCGGTCAGTTCGAGCGCTTGTTGTGCGCACGCTTCGACGGCGGCGTGGTCGGACAGTTCGACCTTGATGACTTCGAGGCCTTCGACCAACCGCAAGCGGTCGATGTCCTCGTCCTTACGGGCCGTCGCGATGACGCGCCAGCCTCGGCCTTTGAGCATTTCGGCGGCTGCGAGGCCGATGCCGCTCGACGCACCGGTGATGAGAATGGATCGTTCGGTCATGGGTCACTGCGCAAGGCAGACCACGGCGCTGCCGCCGGGTCCGCTGGACTGTTGTTCGGGGTCGGGAGTGTCAGTTGAACGGCGAGATGATCAGCGCGGCACCTGCGGGGTGGAGCGCGCGCCAGAGCCGCGTAGAGCTTGGCGTTCCGTTTCGATGGCGGCGACCTGGGACGGCCAGCTCGCGCTCAACCAATCGTCGGTACCAAACAGCCAGTACCAGAACCGGTTGCGGCGATGGTAGCGCTCGACCGTCGCGCGGCCGATATTGTCGACGTTCGTCGTCAACTGCTGCAGCAATTCGTTCGGCTTGGTGATGGTGGTTTCGATCGATGCCAGCCGGTTGGCAATGACCGAGACGTCGCCGACGCCATCGAGGCGCCACTGGTCGATAGAGCCGGCCAGTGTGTGCTGGTTGGTATTGAGCTTGAGGAGGGCCTCGTGGACCTCTTTCAGCTCCGTCGCGTGTTGCGTTTGGAGTTCCATGGTCCGCTCAACACTCTGCGTGAGCTGAGCCTCGAGCGCAGTCAACCTCTGGACCATCGGCGCCAGTTGGGACTTGATTTGGCTATCGAGGGCGCCGAGCCGCTCGGTCAGTGGCTGTGTGGCAGCCTGCATGCGGCCGTCGAACGCCGTTGCGACGGCCGTAAGCCGCTCGGCCAGCGGCTGTGCGGCTTGTTGCAGGCGGCCGTCGATGGTGGCTGCGAGCGTCGTCAAGCGTTCGCCGACGCCGTTGAGGACGTCCGCGCGCTGGCGCTCGAAGCCCGCAGCCAAGGCTTGCAGCCGTTCGGTCGTCAGCGATTGGACGCGGTCGGCGTTGCCGGATTGCACCGCAAGTGAGGAGGTCAGCGTCTTGATCTCGGCCGCGAGGCTGGCGGTGGCCTGCTGGTACGCCGTGCGTTGAGCGGCCATTGCATCGTCCATGGCACGCAACCGTTCGGCCAAGGCTTCGCCGACCTTGGAACTGTCGGACGACAGCACGGCCTCCTCGATGATGTCGAGGCGGTTGATGATGCCGTCGACGTCGACCGGCTTGCTGTTGGTGATCTCGACCGCGCGCTCGATCTGCTTGAGGCGGTCGACCAGGGTCGTCTGCAGTCGGCCACCGTCGGCCATGGTTTCGCGCACGGCCCGTTCCATTTGGGCGAGGCGGTCCTGGATCGGCGACAGATCGATCGGGGTCACACGCTGGCGTGGATCAAGGACGGCTTCCTCAATCGAGCTGAGACGGTCGAGGAGGCGGCCCGTCACTTCGTCACTTCCGCGGGTGTCGAGGACGGCGCGTTCGAGCGCACCGAGGCGGTTGTCGAGGCCGCCACGGAAGCGGCTGGTGTCATCGCGCTCGGTCGAGAGATTGCGTTGCAAGTCGAGGACGATGCCCGACACGGCGCTCCGCTCGTTGGCGAGTTCGTTGGTCAGGGCGCGGAGTGCCGTTTCGAGTTGGTCGATCCGAGCATTCTGGATGCCGTCGGTCGAGCTGCCGAGATATTCGCGGGCGGTATGGTCCCGCGCCGGGTATTCGCGGGGCGCGTAGTCGCGGGCCGGGTAATCGCGAGACGGTTCGCTGCGGCTCCAATCGTTGCTCCGTCCGGTGCGGCGGTCGGCATCGAAATCGCCGCGCAAGTCGGTAGCGAGGCCCGATCGTGACAACGGTGGGAGCGCCATTGTGCTGGCCCGCAGCGTGGAAGCGTCGCGCGATGGGCTGGCCTCCCGCAGCGGCATACGATCGCGGGCCGAGCGGCCGCCGTGGCGCGCGAGGAGGGTGATACCGGGAATGTCTGAGGGCATGTCGAGAAGGGCGTCGACGACGTCGTCGACGTTGGCGGGCGCATTTCGGCGAGCGGCATAATTCGATGCGGCGCGTAGCAACAGCTCGAGGTCGTCGGAGCGGCGCGGACGGGTCTGGCCGCTGCCAAGCCCGATCGGGATTTCGCTGGCGACAATCGTCGCACTTTCGCGGCGCAGGCCAGCAACGCGCAGTCCGCGCGTTTCGAGCGCGCTCGTTGCGACATCGATGCGCGTCATGGCGTGAAGCAGGTGTTCGATGCGCACGTCCGTCGCGCGGTGGGCGGCGGCCACGTCGAAGGCGTGATTGCAGCAGGCGAGGACCACCTCATCGACAAGGATAGGCGCGCGCGACGAGGTCAGCCGCGAGCGGCCATTGCTGGGGGATTCGCCCCCGTGCATGTCGGGTGGACCCCACGTCTGGGGCGTTCTGAGATCGAGATCTTCGCCGCGGTAGGCCATACCAACCAACTCCACTCAACCAACTCCAGAACACGAGCCGTTCAACCCGGCCGCACGGATTACACGCCGGTAAAACGCCCACGACATCACGCCGCTGAAAACCGGGCTCACCGTACTAAGCAACCCTTTGACGCCGCGAAGTTATCGCTTTTTTTCAGCGACGGCGAGGGGCAACCGCAGGCAAACCCGTGATTTGGTCAACGACCGTGCGGTTGCAGCGACATTATCAGTCAATGCCGACGTCGCAGCCATGGCTCAATCAGAAGCAAGCCTAATACCGTTACATTAAGCTACGGTTCGCGATCAATCGAATGGGAACAGGCCGGGATCGTTTTTGCGGGGGCGTTTCAGCGCTTCGGCGATCTCGCTCGTCAGTCGGCCGTCTGGTGGTGGCTGCAACAGGTCGCGGATCGGGTCGGCGGAGCCGGGCGAGACGTCGAGCCAGCGGTCGAACTGGTCGGGGCTCAGGATCAGCGGCATCCGGTCGTGGATGTGGGCGCAGTCAGCGTTGGCATCGGTCGTGACGATCGCCATCGTTTCCAATTCGCTGCCGTCGGCGCCGATCCAGTGCTCCCATAGTCCGGCCAGCGCGAGCAGCGTATCGCTGGTGTTCGACTTGATGAGGTGGGGTGTCTTGGCGCGTGGGGGACCGGTCCACTCGTAGTAGCCGTCCGCTGGCACGAGGCAGCGACGGTGACGGATGGCGCCACGGAACGACGGCTTCTCGGTAATGGTTTCGGCCCGCGCGTTGATCAGAGTCGAGAACTGGCGGATGTCCTTGACCCAGGGCGGGATCAAGCCCCAGCGGACTAGCGCCATTTCGCGCGCGGTTCCGGTGTTTCCCCCGGTCCCGGAGTTTCCCCCGGTCACGGAGTTTCCCCCGGTCACGGAGTTTCCCCCGGTCACGGAGTTTCCCCCGGTCCCGGAGTTTTCCCCGGTCCCGGTGGGGTGTTTGATCGCGGAGTTCCGCACGATGACAACCGGCTCGGTCGGCGCAATATTTGGGCGCGGCGGAAATTCGAGCGCGTTGGCGGTCCGGAACAGTCTCTGGACCGCCTCGGGAGGCGAGGTGAAGCTATAGCGCGAGCACATGCGCGGATAGATATCACACCGGCGCGCAGCCGTCGCGATGGCGCTGGCATGCTCTGCGGCGCCGTAACCGTCTTGGATCGATCACAGCTTGCGGGTTACGCGGTCAGCGTTTCCGATGTCTGAGGCCGCACGGCCGGCTGCGCCTCGGTGGCGATCGCCACGACCTCGCCCGCACGCAACGTCAGCGCCAATTCGCCGCGCTTCAAGCGCAGTGCGTCTTCGCCAAAAATTTTCCGACGCCAGCCTTCGAGCGCGCGGACGGACGGGTTGGCTTTGGTTGCGATCAGCTCGAGGTCTTCGGTATCGGCAATCAACCTCGGAGCCACGCGGGCGCGGGCGGCTGCGGCCTTGAGCAACACCTTCAGCAGTTCGACAAGGGCGCCAGCTTCGGCGGCGATCGCCTCGTGGTGCTCGACGGATGGCACGGTCGCTGGATCGCGGGCGAGGCCCGCTTTGACAGCATCTATGATTTCGCGCGCGCGCTGGGAGCGGGCGAACCCGTCGGACATGCTGCGCAGTTCGCCGAGCTTTTCGACCGTGGTCGGGGCCTGATGGGCAATGTCGAGCAGGGCATCGTCGCGCAAAATGCGTCCGCGCGGGACATCGCTGGCCTGGGCGTGTTGTTCGCGCCACGCGCAGATCTCGATCAGGACGGCCAGCGCCTTGCGGCCCCGCACCTTCAGCTTGAGGCGCTGCCACGCATCCGCTGGCACCGTCTCGTAGGTGGCGGACGTCATCAATTCGGCCATCTCCTCCTCGACCCATTCGAGGCGGTTTTCGGCAGCCATCTCCTGGCGCATCTTGACGTAAACGTCGCGAAGATGGGTCACGTCGCCGAGTGCGTAGACGAGCTGGTTCTGTGACAGCGGGCGGCGGCTCCAGTCGGTGAAGCGCGAGGACTTGTCGAGGTCGGCGCCGGTGTATTTCTTGACGAGGTTGACGTAGCTGATGCTCTCGTTGCAGCCGCAGACCATCGCCGCGATCTGGGTGTCGAAAACCCGCTTTGGCACCTTGCCGGTCTCGACGAAGATGATCTCGATGTCCTGCCGGGCGGCGTGGAACACCTTCACAATCTGCTCATTCATCATAAGGTCGAAGAACGGCGCGAGGTCGATACCGGGCGCCATCGGATCAACGATAACCTCCGGGCCAGCGGCGCTATCGCGGCCGGGTCCCGCCATTTGGATGAGGCACAGGATCGGCCAGTAGGTCGATTCCCGCATGAACTCCGTGTCGACGGTGACGAAGTCGCCCTGGGCGAGTTCTTCGCAGGCACTGGCGAGGTCGGCTGTGGTTGTAATAATGCGCATGGCGGCGGCTGATAGTGGAAGACGCCCAGGTTGTCGCGAAAATGCCATAGTAGGGAAAATTTCGGAAGTTAGTGGTGTATCCAGGTCATGCCTAACAAACATGTGTCGATTTGGCACCTGCCGATGGGTCTCAGCGCCAGCCGCACGGGGTTTGGCGGCGAGAATACAACGTACCTTACTTGCTGGGTACCTTCGGTGAGTAGGCGCAGCGATCGGGTTTGATGTCGATCAGCGGTGTGCCGTTCAAGCAATCGAGCCCCCGCACGGCGACCGTTGCGCCCTCTATCGCGACGAGTTTGCAGACGGCCGTGCCGATGGGGTTCGGGCGTAGCGGGGAGCGTAAGGCAAAGGTGCCAAACGTCTCACCGTCGGACTTGGGCGATTGCTGAAGAAGATCGCGCCGGGCTTCATGAAGCCAATAGAGCACTTCGATCGTGTCGAAGGTTTCGAGGCCTTTGAGTGCCAAGCCGAATGGAGGGGTGAGGACGAGGCGGCAGATCGGGCCGTCGTGGCGTCCCTGCCGCGGGCATTCGGCACGCGTGGTGAACGGCGTCTCGATGTGGCCAATAAAGACAAGTCCTACGTTCGCCTCCGGCAATGGCGCCACGCACTCACCGGCGCGGGCGGCATCGCGGGGTTGGTCCGTGTTGTTGCGCCGGTCGGGGTTGTCTGCCTGGTCGGACCCTGCGCAATTCGCGCTCATCGGTCGAGCGCTGGGTCACGCGCGTCATCGGGCACCGCCGTGTTCTTCAGCCACTCGGGGAATTCGACCTCGGTACCTCGGCCGTTTTCCTCGAGCCATTTCTTCATGAATAAGATCTCGCGCTTTTGCGAAGCGACGATCCCGCCGGCGAGGCGTCTCAATCGTGGGTTTTTGCTGTGGCGCAGCAGCACATAGGCTTGGTCGATGGCGCCTTGATGGTGGGGGATCATGCCGCGAACGAAGTCGATATCGACGTCGTTGGTATACGGCAGCGACATCTCCTGGTGCATTTTCTGCATCACAGCATCCAATGCTTTCGATGCTTCGCTCAAGGGCGGTTTCGCAGCTCCAGCGGCGGGTGCACCGTGGTTCGCGTGGCCAGCGGGATGCTGTGCGCTGCTGTCAGTTTTTTGGGCCTGGTCGTGACCGGCGGCGGGTTGGGCTGGCGCACGGCCTTGGGCGCTTGCGGCCCCGGCGGCAATCACGGCAGCGGCGATAGAGGTGGCGAAGACTGCTGGAAGGCGCATGGGACACTCCGGTGGTTGATTGCCGATGGACCGGTCTGCCTATGACCCGAAGCATCCGAGGAACAATCGGGGAC
>JAWXCP010000144.1:0-19964 GCA_034408685.1 Hyphomicrobium aestuarii
GCCACAGATCGTCCGGCAGCAACTGCGTCATGGGCTATCTCCTTGTTGGAGATCACATACCCGCTGACTGCGCCGGAACTAAGGGGAGAGGCATGCCTTTCTCCACCCCCAGTACTCCCAGCTTGTAAATATCGCCCATCATATAGAAGCCGTAGAAGTCGTCTTTCTCAATAAGACGTTCAGCAAGCTGCAGGGCCTCTTCACGCCTATTGTCGTAAATAAATCGGGCTAATTGCCGCAATGCCAGCGGATCACCGGATTGCTCGGCCTTCCTCAGCCATAGTTCTGCTTGGGCATCGTTACGCGGTTGATTTCCGTGCCTGCTATATGCCCAGCCCAGATATAGTTGGGATTGCGTATCGCCATCGCTGGCCTGCTCCAGTACTCTCTCTAGATAGCTCTGTTCCATGGCTCTATTCTTTCGGTGGGCCAGGGGGCGCGCTAGGCGGACCTTTAGGTGGCGGCTTCGGCCCTGCCTTGACAGGGCCACTGATTGGTGGAGGCACTGGCGGAGGAGGTCTCCGCGCACTGAGGTTTGAACCCGTAAGAACGTCGATTACCTCACGGCAGAGTTGAGCAAAATCCCAAAGCTGCCGCCATTTGAAACGCAATCCGGTTGGATCAACGAAAACCTGCGGGCTGCCACCCGCATACCCATAAACACTCGGGCCATCCACGAAGCCGAGTGGGTCGGGTTGGGTGTAGCGGCCGAGTGTTGGATCGTAGCTGCGGTGCCAGTTGTAATGCAAGCCCGTTTCGGCCTGGAACCACTGGCCTGGGAAGCGGAGGTTGAGGCTGGCGGCACCCGTCGCCGCGTGCAGCCCGCCGAAGGGCTGCCACTGATTTGCTTGCCGTGCTCCGCACGGACGCGTCCCAGACCGTCGCTTTCGCCGCGTTGGTCATCTTCACTGGGCGGTGCAGATGGTCAACGTGCACGAACTGCAGCACCGGCGCGACGGTGTTGACCGCCTCCACCGTCGCCATTGGACGATCGATCGCCGCGCGCGACCCCATCGTCGGCGCGATTTCGGCTTCGGGCAGCCAGATGTACTCGCGGACGGTACCCGATGCGCCCGTCGCGCCACCGCCAGCGGTTTCGGCGATCACGTTGCCGAAGATGTCGTGAATAAAGTGCGTCGTGGCTGCGGGCGAGGCCTGCGTGCGGACGGCGAGCTGCTCCTGCGCGTTATACTGGTAGTCGTAAATCAGCGCGCCGACCGTGGCCTGGCTGAGCCGGTTGCGGCGGTTGTAGACGTAGGACTTGTTGCCGCCCAGGCTGTTGTCGGTCAGCAGGTTGCCGGCGTTATCGTAGGTGAACGCGCGGACGGTCGACGCCCCGCGCGTGATCGACGTGATGCGAATGTTGGTCGTGGCGTAGCTGTACATTTCTTATACCGGCGTTCTGCCCGATTAGGGTGGATAATTGGTCAACGACTCACCAAATCATAGTCGAGACCCATTTTTCCTTTCCCTAGCTGCTCGTTTATTTCAGGCGAAAGATACAAACCCGAGCCAGACTCCGGCTCAATCAATTTCACAACCACAACATCAAGTATAAAACCATAGCCACATTTCGACCTGATATTGCTCCCAAGCCCGACAATATAACATAATTCCTGTTCTGCATTAAAGGATGAAATATCGATCGGCCTTGTTTGCCAATAATACTTGCCCGAGTTCTTTGTTTGTACAACAGAGCCGGGGGCGCAAAACTGTATATCGCTCGGCACGACGAGATTACCATCAAATGGTCCTGCTCGTAAGTAACATTTGAACATGTCATCTCCAAGTATATGTTGTCGAAATGGTTGGGCCGGATTTTCCGCACTGTCCAACATTTCTTATTACAATTTGGCCGTTTTTGCATGCGCAGATATCGAATCTAGAATTCGGCACGGCGCCCCAATCTGTTTTGAATGCGTGCTCATCATTGATCTGGGCTCTATCAAGATGATATCGACGAGCCCTTTCACAATCCCAGCCGTCGCAATCATCCTCGTTGACCTTCGGAGCGGGAGGCGCAATAGGTTCAGTCTTGAGTAATTCGCCAAGAAGATAGCCTGCTCCTCCCCCTATAATGGAGCCGAGTACTCGCCCTCCCAAGGCCCCGGGGAGGCCAGCAATCGCGCCGCCAGCCAAAGTCCCCGCGTTTCCGCCGATCTGGAAACCTTCTTTGGAGAACTGCCCATTGGGATCGACCCACCTCTGCGGCGATCCTTTCGCATACCCATACACACTCGGCCCATCCACAAACCCGAGTGGGTCGGGCTGGGTGTAGCGGCCGACGGTCGGATCGTAGCTGCGGTGCCAGTTGTAATGCAAGCCCGTTTCGGACTGAAACCACTGGCCTGGGAAGCGGAGGTTGAGGCTGGCGGCGCCGGTCGCCGCGTGCAGCCCGCCGAATGGCTGCCAAACCGCATCCCAGACCGTCGCTTTCGCCGCGCTCGTCATTTTCACCGGCCGATGGAGGTGGTCGACGTGAACATAATTCACAATCGGCGCAACCGTGTTCACAGCTTCGACAACCGCTAACGAACGGTCAATCTGCGTCCTCGACCCCATCGTCGGGGCGATTTCGGCCTCGGGCAGCCAGATGTATTCGCGCACGTTCCCGGCTATTCAGCTTCCCAGTCGTTAATTTTTGTTTAATCGATTTTCAACAACACCTCCGAAATTACCCATATGCTGTGAAAATCGCCTTCAACGGTTTGAAATTCGACCTCGATGGTGTCATCTGCTTCAATTTTCTCAACGCAAACATATTTGCCGATTTGCGATTTTATGATTTCTTGATCGCAGCGCGGCAGGCCTGCCAAGAGACTTTGAGAAACTTCGAGAAGAACAACGACGTCACCCGCTTTAATGACGTTGCCACAGATATCTTTGATCGTCATCGCGATGTACACCTGCACTTTACGTGTTTTGGTTGCAAGCCAAGCGCTTTTGTCGCTTGCCGTTTTGCTAGTTTTTTTGCTGTTCGGCAATCGGAGGCTGTAACGGTAGCAAATGTGAAGCCTACCCTTCCAGAGTTTCCGATTATATTAGCATTGACGTCAGCGCGGCATGAGCACGTACATCCCGTCCGAGGGCAATCTGGCTTTGGGACGGTCCGGTCATCTGGTTCATCATCTGAAGGTTGATCAAGTTCAGACTTTGGTACCGGATCAGGATTTAGAGGATCAATCTTTGTTGGCTTCGAAAGTATCAGTTCGCCGAGCACGTAGCCTGCGGCCCCACCGATAATCGAGCCAATTATTCGGCCGCCAAAGGCTCCGGGTGGCCCGCCAGCGGCTCCGGCGGCCGTACCAAGGGCGCCTCCAATCTGAAATCCCTCTTTAGAGAAGAGACCATCCGGATCAACAAAACGCTGCGGGCTCCCACCTGCATATCCATACACACTTGGCCCGTCCACGAACCCGAGCGGGTCGGTTTGGGTGTAGCGACCCAGGGTTGGATCGTAGCTGCGGTGCCAGTTGTAATGCAAGCCCGTTTCGGACTGGAACCACTGGCCTGGCAAACGCGCGCTTAACGTCCCGGTTCCCGTCAGGCTGTGCAGCCCGCCGAAGGGCTGCCACACCGCGTCCCAGACCGTCGCTTTCGCCGCGCTCGTCATTTTCACCGGGCGGTGCAGATGGTCGACGTGCACGAACAGCACGCTCGGCGCGACGGTATTGACCGCCTCCACTACTGCCAGCGGCCGGTCGATGCCCGCGCGTGACCCCATCGTCGGGGCTATTTCGGCCTCGGGCAGCCAGATGTATTCGCGGACGGTGCCGGATGCGCCGGTCGCGCCGCCGCCAGCGGTTTCGGCGATCACGTTGCCGAAGATGTCGTGAATAAAGTGCGTCGTGGCTGCGGGCGAGGCCTGCGTGCGGACGGCGAGCTGTTCCTGCGCGTTATAGGTGTAGTTATACACCAGCGCACCGACGGTGGCTTGGCTAAGCCGATTGCGGCGGTTGTAGACGTAGGACTTGTTGCCGCCGAGGCTGTTGTCGGTCAGCAGGTTGCCGGCGTTGTCATAGGTGAACGCGCGGACGGTCGACGCCCCGCGCGTGATCGACGTGATGCGATTGTTGGTCGTGGTGTAGGCATACGTGTCGGTGATCGCCGATCCGCCCACGGGTGTGGTGGTCTCGGCCGTGCGGTTGCCGACGCCGTCGTACGTCCAGCTGTAGCTGCCGTAGCCGCCCGTCGCCGACTGCACCGCCGACGACAGACGGTTCGCTGCCGTGTAGCCGAAACTCTGGCTGCGCGCCGGCGTCGCGCCATCGGTGATGCCGGTGATGTTGAGCGCGTCCGTGCGTACGGGGAGCGGGGAGCAATTCCAGCACCTTCGTCGCGCCGTCGTTCACCTGGCACCGCGTCTGCTCGTAGTCGAGCGAGTGCGTGTCCGACTGGGTGAGGCCATTGCCGTAAGTGAACGTACGGATCAGGTTCGACATCGGCTGATACGTCACCGCCGTCGCGACGTTCACGGTCGCCGCCGTCGACGTCTGCTTGGTTGTGACGCCGGTGATGCGACCCGTCGTGTCGCGCGCGTAGTTGACCTGTCGGCCAGATGGATACGTGATCCGCGTTAGCCGATCGGCGGTGTTGTAGGCGTAGGATACGACGTGCGCGAACCCACCGATGGTCCGCGTTTCGCTCGTGATGTTGCTGGCCTACAAAGTTTGTCCCATGAAATTCTATTCGTTCAGAAAAGCCTCGCTGCAAGGATAGATATCATAATCAATCCCCGCCCCAATCCTACCGAGCAGCTTTATTAGTTCAGCCGTGAAGTAGAAACTGCATGATCCCGATGGCAGAATAGGCTTCCGATAAATAACAAGATCGATTTGCACCGCTATAGGTAGTAGTTCACGTAGTGGCGACTCTAAAAATTTGCTGCACAATTCAACCAACTCTCTTTCTCCAAATCCCTCCTCCACATAAATTCTATGCGAATCCCACTGTGTGCCCGAACGATCCCTCTGCACAGGAACAGCGCCTTTTATCAAATCTGCCGTTTTTTGACAAAATTGGACTGCATCGAAATCCTTACCATATATGCGAATATAGCACTCCACGATCATCCCTTCCGTTTGTCGAATGTTTCTATTGTCGGGCCGCTTGATCCGCATTGACCTGTACGGCGAATAACGATCTCTCCATTTTTGCAGAAGCAAATGTCGAATTTTGAATTCGGTATTGCCTGATGCCCAGTTTTATATGAGTGCGGATCAATGTTTAACCGTCGAAGCTCTGGGTCTGAAGCTTTTCGACAATCCCATCTCTCACAACCTTCCTCATCCTGGGGTGGTTCCGGCGGCGCTGGAGGCTCGTCTCCTGGTGTCGGAAAACTTACTGGTCGCGACAACGCCTTGATTACGCGTCTAGCCAGTTCACGGGAAATCGGAACTATAATATAGCGTCCAAGAATTTTTATTACGACGCCAGCTAACCGCCCATCCTTATCCACCCACCGCTGCGGACTCCCGCCCGCATACCCATACACACTCGGCCCATCCACAAAGCCGAGTGGGTCGGGTTGGGTGTAGCGGCCCAGGGTCGGATCGTAGCTGCGGTGCCAGTTGTAATGCAAGCCCGTTTCGGCCTGGAACCACTGGCCTGGCAAACGCGCGGTTAACGTCCCGGTTCCCGTCAGGCTGTGCAGCCCGCCGAACGGCTGCCACACCGCGTCCCAGACCGTCGCTTTCGCGCTGTTGGTCATTTTCACCGGCCGGTGCAGATGGTCAACGTGCACGAACTGCAGCACCGCCGCGACGGTGTTGACCGCCTCCACCGTCGCCATTGGACGATCGATCGCCGCGCGCGACCCCATCGTCGGCGCGATTTCGGCTTCGGGCAGCTTGATGTATTCGCGAACGGTGCCCGATGCCCCCGTCGCGCCACCGCCAGCGGTTTCGGCGATCACGTTGCCGAAGATGTCGTGAATAAAGTGCGTCGTGGCTGCAGGCGAGGCCTGCGTGCGGACGGCGAGCTGCTCCTGTGCGTTATACTGGTAGTCGTAAATCAGCGCGCCGACGGTTGCTTGGCTAAGCCGGTTGCGGCGGTTGTAGGTGTAAGTCTTGTTTCCGCCCAGGCTGTTGTCGGTCAGCAGGTTGCCGGCGCCGTCGTAGGTGAACGCGCGCACCGTGCTCGCGCCCCGCGTGATCGACGTGATGCGATTGTTGGTCGTGGTGTAGGCATACGTGTCGGTGACGGCCGATCCGCCGACGGGTGTGGTGGTCTCGGCCGTGCGGTTGCCGACGCCATCGTACGTCCAGCCGCGGCTGCCGTAGCCGCCCGCGCCCGTCTGCGCCGCAGACGACAGCCGGTTGGCCGCCGTGTAGCCGAACGTTTGGCTGCGCGCGGTCGTCGCGCCATCGGTGATGCCGGTGGCGGGCCAGCGGTGATGCCGCCGCCCAGCCGGTGGCGGTTTGCAACAGTGGCGTGCAACAAGGGCACGCCACAAGGGTTTGCAACAAGGGCTTGCATTGTCGGGCGGGGGCCGTCATCGACGGACGCGGGAAAATTTTAGGGGACGAGCCGACCATGGCGTTGCCGTACCATACGCTCGACGTGTTCACGGAGCGCGCGTTCGCGGGCAATCCGCTCGCGGTCGTGCTGGAGGCCGACGGCCTCGACGGCGCCGTGATGCAGACCATCGCGCGCGAGTTCAACCTGTCGGAAACGGTGTTCGTGCTGAAGCCGGACAACCCGGCGCACAACGCCCGCATGCGCATTTTTACGCCGACCACCGAGCTGGCGTTCGCCGGGCATCCGACCGTCGGCACGGCGGTGCTGTTGGCAGCGTCGCGGCCGGGGTTCGGTCAGGGCGTCAACGAGGCGCTGATCGTGCTCGAACTGGCGGCCGGGATCGTGCGGGTTGGCGTCAAATTGCGCGACGGGTCGGCGCCATACGCCGAATTCGACGCGCCGAAGTTGCCGGAACTGACGCGGCTCGACATCGACACCGACGATATCGCGGCGGCCGTCGGTCTGCTGCCGTCGGAGATCGGGTTTGCCAACCACGCGCCTCGGCTGGCGCGTACGGCTGCCACTTTCGCGCTGGTGCCGGTAACGTCGCGCGAGGCGCTGAACCGGGCCGCGCCCAACGGCAGCTATTGGTCACAGACGTTTACCGACGAGGGCGTGGTCGGGGCGTTTTTCTATTGCCGCGATTGCATCCATGCGTCGTCATCGTTCCATGCCCGGATGTTTGCGCCCGACAGCGGGATACCGGAGGACCCGGCAACCGGCAGCGCGGCGATCGGATTTGCCGCTGCACTGGCCGATTTCGACGGCCTGCCCGACGGCGTGCACCGGCGCAACATCGAGCAGGGCTATGCCATGCATCGGCCGAGCCTGATGACGCTGACGATTGAGGTCAAGGGCGGGAAGGTCGACGGTATCCGGCTCGGTGGGCACGCCGTGCGGGTGATGAGCGGCATGATCGAAGTTTGAGGCGCAGCTTAGCGTCGAGCGATTTGTCAAGCGCACGCGGTTCGTGTAGTCGTACACGACCGGTCGATCCTCCGAACTGAATATGAGTGTTGGTCCGCATGTGCCCATCGTCGGCCATAGCTGGAACGCCCCACGGTGCCCTGAGGGCTGCCGCGCCGCTCCTCGGCTTGCTTCTTAGCTGCCCCTGAGCCATCGGGGGCGCGAGTTTTCTCGCGCCGGGCGCTCAGGGGATCAGCATCGCGGGATCAGCATCGCGCCGACCAAACCACACCCGATCAGCATCAGCCCCCGCCAGAATTTGCTGGCGTCGAGGGCGAACCAGGACCACCCCATGACCTCAGGTAGCCCATCTCATCCGGCGGCCAACAGCGGCCGCGTTTACATTTTCGACACCACGCTGCGCGACGGCGAGCAGTGCCCCGGCGCGACCATGACGTTTGAGGAGAAGATCGAGGTTGCCGACCTGCTCGACGGGATGGGCGTCGACATCATCGAGGCCGGTTTTCCGATCGCGTCGGACGGCGATTTCGAGGCGGTGTCCGAGATCGCGCGGCGGTGCAAGACGAGCGTCGTGTGCGGCCTTGCCCGGGCGAGCTTCAACGACATCGATCGCGCCGCGGACGCCATCCGCCATGCCCGTCGCGGCCGGATTCACACCTTCATCGGCACCTCGCCATTGCACCGCAAGTACCAGCTGCAACTCGACGAGGCGCAAGTTCTGGAGAAGGTGACGGCGTCTGTCATGCGTGCACGCAACGCGACGGACGATGTCGAATGGTCGGCGATGGACGCGACGCGCACCGAACACGACTATTTGTGCCGGTGCGTCGAGGCCGCGCTGAAAGCTGGCGCAACCACGATCAACATCCCCGACACGGTGGGTTATGCCACGCCGGAGGAATACTTCGTGCTGATCGCCATGCTGCTCGAACGCGTGCCGGGGCTTGATAACGCGATCATCTCGACGCATTGCCATGACGACTTGGGCCTGGCGGTGGCCAATTCGCTGGCGGGTGTTCGGGCTGGCGCGCGTCAGATCGAATGCACCATCAACGGGCTCGGCGAGCGGGCGGGTAACGCCGCGCTGGAAGAAGTGGTGATGGCCATCCGCACGCGCGGCGACATCCTGCCGTTCCATACCGCGATCGATAGCCCGCAGCTGTTGAAAGCTTCCAAGCTGGTGTCGGCGGTGACGAATTTCCCGGTCCAGTACAACAAGGCGGTCGTTGGCCGCAATGCGTTCGCCCACGAGAGCGGCATCCACCAGGACGGCGTGCTCAAGAACACCTCGACCTACGAGATCATGACGCCGGAGTCGGTCGGCGTGGCGAAGTCCTCGCTGGTGATGGGCAAGCATTCCGGCCGGGCCGCATTCCGCGCCAAGCTGAAGGAACTCGGCTACGAGCCGGGCGATAACGCGCTCGAGGACGCGTTCACGCGGTTCAAGGCGCTGGCCGACCGCAAGAAGCACATCTACGACGAGGATATCGAGTCGCTGGTCGATGAGGGGCTGGCGCATGCCCACGACCGGATGAAGGTGACGGCGCTGCAGGTGATCGCTGGCACGACTGGCCCGCAGTCGGCGACGTTGACGCTGGAGATCGACGGGCAGTCGCAGACGTTGCAGGCGACCGGCAACGGCCCTGTCGATGCGACGTTCAACGCCATCCGCGGGCTCGTGCCGCACGAGGCGACGCTGGAACTCTATCAGGTGCACGCCGTCACCGAGGGCACGGACGCGCAGGCCGAAGTTTCGGTTCGGTTGTCGGAGGCCGGTCGCATCGTGACAGGGCGGGGGTCCGATACCGACACGCTTGTGGCATCAGCCCGCGCCTACGTCGCCGCGCTCGATAAGCTGCAGGTCAAGCGCGAGAAGACGGCGCACGCGCACGACGGCGCATGATGCTCGTGCCCGCTTTCGCGCGGTATTGGGCTGGGCCGTATTGACTGGAGGGACCGCTTCACAATGGAGCGGTCTCAGAAGCGGATGCGCGCACCGGTGATGACGACCGTCGCGGCGTCGATGTCGGCCTTCACCCTGGCACCTGTTGTTTCCAGGCCTGACACGTCGGCCTGGAAATGCCGGGCGGACACATAGATGTCCAAGGCGGCCGCATCAATTCTTTGGACAATACCGCCGCCAAAAACGTCAACTCGGCTGTTGGTCACAAAGTCAATATCGCCGCCTTGTGCGGTGACGACACCGACAGCCAGACCCTCGACGCCGCCCCAAGCTGACGCATACTCGCCAAAAATCGTCGTGCTGCCAGCGCCGATGAAGTTACGGCGGATGCCAGCTGAACTCCACAAATAGTGGAAATCCGGGCGGTTGGCACACGTGGCGCCTACCACGGGAGAGGTGCAAGCCGCGTTGAGCATGCCGGGGTCGTTACCGTCGAACCAGCGGAGTTGGTAGGCTGCTGATGCGAACAGACCTGTGGGCCGATGCCAGACGCTGCCAGACGCCTGTAGTTCTTGAATGATGGTGTTGCCGCCACCGACACCACCGCCATCACCATCGTTTTCCGGCGGCCAGCCGAAGTTGCGGCCCTCTTCCGAGGTGTCGCGCGAATATCCGACCTGTGCAGCGACGTTGAAGTCTGTTCGGACGTTTGCGAACCGCAAGTTGGCGTCGACGAAATCGTCCGAGCCAGCTGCCGCTGACACGACGACGCCCGCCATAACTGGTGAATCGTAGCGGACCATGTTGCGGTCTGCCGATCCGACGTCGGGTGCCAGACGCCTCCAGCGGAGGGAGATATTATCGGCGCCGTTCGAGAAGTTGAGACCAGCTTCGCCTGCGATGCCGGCGCTGCGGGTGACAAGGTTGCCGCCAAACGCCATCACGTCTGGCGATGACGCGACGTCCTGGCCGCCGAGGTTGGTGTAGAGCGTGTCGCCAGTCGCGGTTTGCCCGAAGCCAACCGAGAGCGCGCCAAACCGCGCGTGTTGGAGATACCAAAGCACGGAATTGATGTCGGGTCGGCGACCAACGCTGTCGGTTTCCTGGTCGAGCGCATTGAGTGGGTTCTGATTGACGCCAAGCTCCAGATAGAAACCTGCGGTCAGATCCTTGGTGATATTTGCAGAGCCTTCAAAGCGGAACCGCGGAGACGACGGCCCACTACCGACATACCCGTTGGTTTCGCTGCCGTCGTCGAACACCATCAGGCTCTGACCAACCTGCCCGGAAATAATGAGTTTAACTTTGCGATTGCCGCGTCGAACGGCCGTCGCCTCCAATTCGGCAATGCGCTCTTCGAGAACCGAGCAACATTATCCGCCGAGGTCGGCAGCGACTGACGGAGAAATCGTCCATGCCAAGCCTGCAAGCAGGACTGAGGCGACCAAGCTGCTGGCAGCGAAACGTTTGGCAACGCGCTCCACCGTGTCATGAACTTTCGCCACCAAACATTCCCCTTGAAGGCCCACATTTTTGAAGGCCCGCCCCTTGCAAGCCCAACGCGTCGTCAACCACGGCTTACTATTAAGATCAGCTTGCGCGCTCACGTCGCCGACTTCTAACGCCATCGGTCTTAACTGGACGGCTTGTTAGCGACAACGGGAATGGTGGTTGTGCGGTGAAGTCGCTTGGGTGGTGTGGCGCAACGGATGCAGATCGCTTGCTCGTCAAGCGGGCCGGTGACTTACGCATTCATGGGCTGAGGTTCGCCGTCGTCCCCAGGGCTGTGTGATAGAAAAGGTGCGGTGGCGCACAAAATCCACCATCCGTCTGCCGCACCCGCTCGCTCTACCATCGACTTGTCGCGAACGACATGGCAACTATCCCCCATGGAGCGGCTACGCGCTGCGGAATAACTCGGAGGCTTTGATGCGACCGGATACGACATTTGGGGCTGCTTTGGTAAAGCTGTTGGGCTTGGCCATGCTGGTGTGTTGTTTTGTCGTCTTCACCGCCGCACTGCCGCTTGGATCGCTGCTTGGTCCGACCGTTGCTCTTGCCGACGACGATGATGATGACGACGGCGTGCCTAACATCATCGACGCCACACCAAACGTACCCAATATCGGCCCGGCACCCCGGATCATCGACCGAAGCGGCGATGGCGACGTGCGCGATAGCAATCTCGATATTGGTGACAGGCAGACGATTATCGAATGTGTCGAGGAAGTGCTTTTGATGCCGGCTTGGCTGCGTCAGAGCTGCGACGCAAAGCTTGCCGCGATCGAACGCCGGATCAGCAACGCCGCGACGGCGCCTCAGTAAAACAATGACACTTTGAGTGGCGCTTTCCAGCGATTGGCGTCGTGTGCAATAGACGCTCTCGGTTTTTCCAACGACTGCGAAAGTAATTAACCATCGCTGCGAACGCGCCGCCGGGCGATTCCAAACAATTGGCATCAATATGAGCCAGAGCAACCGTGCGGGTGGCACGCGTGCAACCGCCAATTCTAGCGTATTGCCGCGCTGCTGCTGCTAACGGCACATCCATTCGATTGGTACGTGCGCCGGTTGCCCGATCCAAACTGCGTCGCCACCACCCGCCGACCAACCGGTCTCCGATTCGTGGCATCAGCCAAGCGCGGAATTCTTGGCATGTGCATAGCGGGGATGGTGCTAGGCTGGGGCCAACTCTGGCCTCGCGACGGGACAGAGTCGCGCTAATGACTGGTCCATGACCAACACCGCGCTTGCCATCACCGCCACCGATAAACTTCGCCAGGCCGCCGCCGCCGATGAGGCGATTGCGTTCCGCGCCCCGCCCCACAACATCGAGGCCGAACAGGCCTTGTTGGGCGCCATCCTGATCAACAACGAGGCTCACGACCGCGTGTCGGGCTTCCTCGATCCGGAGCATTTTTATGATCCCCTGCACGGACGCCTCTATGAGACGATCGCGCAGTTGATCCTCGCGGGTAAGCAGGCAACTCCGGTGACGGTGAAGACGTTCTTCGAGAACGCCGAGCCGATCAACGCGCACCTGACCGTGCCGCAGTATCTCGGCCGGCTGGCGGCCAACGCCACGACGATCATCAACGCGTTCGACTATGGCCGCACGGTCTATGACCTCGCCGTGCGCCGCCGGTTGATCACGATTGGCGAGGACATGGTCAACCTCGCCTACGACAGCCCCGTCGATAGCGCGCCGGAAGACCAGATCGGCGATGCCGAGAACGCGCTCTATTCCTTGGCCGAGCAGGGCAAATACGGCGACGGGTTCCAATCGTTCGGCTCGGCGCTGACGCACGCCATCGAGATGGCGAACAACGCCTATCAACGTGCTGGTGGCCTGTCGGGCTTGTCGACGGGATTGTCTGACCTCGATGCCAAGCTCGGCGGATTGCAATCGTCGGACTTGATCATTCTCGCTGGCCGCCCGTCGATGGGCAAGACGGCGCTGGCGACCAACATCGCCTACAACATCGCGCGCGCCTACCGGCCCGAGCAGCAGCCCGATGGCTCGATCAAAGCGGTGGACGGCGCTGTCGTCGGCTTCTTCTCGCTCGAAATGAGCGCCGAGCAGCTCGCCGCGCGTATTCTGTCCGAGCAGGCCGAAATCCCGTCGGAGAAAATCCGCCGCGGCATGATCGACGAGGACGATTTCCGCCGCCTCGTCGAGACCAGCCGGGTGATGAGCGAAGTCCCGCTTTACATCGACCAGACCGGCGGCATTTCCATTGCGCAATTGTCGGCCCGGGCGCGAAAGCTCAAGCGGCAGAAGGGTCTCGGCTGTCTGATTGTCGACTATTTGCAATTGCTGTCGGGCTCAAAGCGAACCGGTGAGGGCCGCGTGCAGGAAGTGACCGAGATCACCACGGGTCTCAAGGCGCTGGCCAAGGAACTGTGCGTGCCGATCATCGCGCTGTCGCAGCTGTCGCGCCAGGTCGAACAGCGCGAGGACAAGCGCCCGCAGCTCTCCGACTTGCGCGAATCGGGCTCGATCGAGCAGGACGCCGACGTGGTGATGTTCGTATTCCGCGAGGAATACTACGTCGAGCGGACCAAGCCGTCGGAGGGGACGAAAGAGTTCGTCGACTGGCAGCAGAAGATGATGGCGGTGTCGGGCCGCGCCGAGGTGATCATCGGCAAGCAGCGCCACGGACCGGTCGGCGCGGTGCAACTCGCGTTCGAGGGCCAGTTCACGAGGTTCGGGAACCTCGCCAAAGACGACCGCATGCCGGAGCGGTACGAGTAGGGGGGCGGTAGGTCCATAGCGCCGCTGTTGAGAGTGGCCACGCCGATCATCGCAGTGGCGCGCCTCGCTCGCATGCGGGGGGCGCTTTGCCGGGTCTGTAGCCGCGCCCGGTTTAACCGTGGCCCTGCTTGTCGCGATAGACAGGCGTCTGTGACAGCGTAAGCCGCCACAGACGCGTCAGTCAGTGTCAGGCTGCGGCCGAGACCTCGACGAGACCCGTCGTCGGAACGGCGGCGATCGTCTTCAGGATTTGCGAGGCGATGGCGTATGGATCGCCCTGGGAATTCGGTCGGCGATCTTCGAGATAGCCTCGATAGTTGTTCTTGATGAAGCTGTGTGGGACGCGGATCGAAGCACCGCGGTCGGCTACACCGTGGCTGAACTGGTTCCACGGCGCGGTCTCGTGCTTGCCGGTCAAGCGCTTGTCGTTGTCAGGCCCGTAGACCGAGATGTGCTCGTGCAAGTTCTTCTCGAACTCCTTCATGAGCGCTTCAAAGTAGGCCTTACCGCCGATCGAGCGCATGTACTCGGTCGAGAAGTTGGCGTGCATGCCCGAGCCGTTCCAGTCGGTGTCGCCGAGCGGCTTGCAGTGATACTCGATGTCGATGCCGTAGGATTCGGTCAGGCGCTGCATCAAGTAGCGAGCCATCCACATTTCATCGGCCGCCTTTCTTGAGCCTTTGCCGAAGATCTGGAATTCCCACTGGCCCTTGGCCACCTCGGCGTTGATGCCCTCATGGTTGATGCCGGCGAACAGGCAAAGGTCGAGATGCTTCTCGACGATCTCGCGCGCAACAGAGCCGACATTGCTGAAGCCCACCCCGGTGTAATAGGGGCCTTGCGGTGCTGGATATCCAGACGATGGGAAGCCAAGCGGGCGGCCGTCCTTATAGAAGAAATACTCCTGCTCGAAGCCGAACCAAGCGCCGGAGTCATCGAGAATCGTGGCGCGTTTGTTGGTTGAATGCGGGGTCACGCCATCAGGCATCATCACTTCGCACATGACGAGAACACCGTTGGTGCGTGCTCCGTCGGGATAAACCGCGACCGGTTTCAGCACGCAATCCGACGAACGGCCCTCGGCCTGCATCGTGGAGGAGCCGTCGAAACCCCAGAGTGGCAGTTCATCGAGCGTCGGGAAGTTTTCAAATGCTTTGATTTGTGTTTTGCCACGCAGATTTGGCACCGGAGTGTAGCCATCCAGCCAGATATACTCGAGTTTGTATTTTGTCATGGGCGACTTATCTCCTTTTGGACTGGTGGATATACGCGTGGATGTAACCGGCGATTGCGCTCCGGCCGACTGTTGCTGGGCAGCTGTCTGACCGTCCGTGATTGGGGAAAGATCGGCTACCGTGCCGCCTCCGAGCGTGTCGGATGCCGTCGCTGGAACTATTGCCTGAGATAGACGTTCTTCGACCACGGCCTCGAATAGTGCGATCGAAGGCGCATCCGGCATGGGATCGGGCTTAGGAGTCGTTGCCTGTGGCCGGCGCCATCGGGTGAATAACCGAAACATAAACGACCCCGTGATCTACTTGCAAAGCCTATGCGGCCGCCTGCCCGGGCGCATACGGTTTGGCGCGGAAAACGCCCGACCGTCTTTGAATGCTATACAAACGAGCAAGAATTATCATGCCCAAAATATAGTCAAATCGCATATTTTCATTAGGCAAACTGTCTAATACCTGTACAATCCAACGACGCGAAGCACCGAAGGACTTGGAAATATGACCGAGACAATTCAAACCGCAATCATCATCCCGTTTCCGTTCAAGCGGGCTGGAAACCAGCCCGGTCTGGGACATCTCGGCCGGCGCGAGGTTGAAGTGCCGGTGATCACGTCAGTTTCCGGCAGCGGTTGGTATCACGACGCAGCAATTCGAGAGGCTGGTCACGACCGTCAGCGTTAGTGTCAGGCCCGAAAGGTCAGGCCCGAGCGGTCAGGCCCGAGCTGTCAGCATCCCGACGGCACGCCAAAGACCGACCATCCAAGCTTCCGGGTGAGTTCCTCCAGGGCGATCTGGCCCAGTCGTGAGTTGCCAGAGGGATCGAGGCCTGGAGACCAGACGGCGATGGACCCTTTGCCAGGCGCAACAGCGAAAATACCGCCCCCGACGCCGCTCTTGCCGGGCAGGCCGACACGGTAGGCGAAATCGCCCGACCGGTCGTAATGGCCGCACGTCAGCATGATCGCATTGATGCGGCGGGCCCGTTCTGGTTTGACGACCGAGAGGCCGGTGGACGGGTGACGGCCTGCATGGGCGAGAAAGCGGCCAGCCAAGGCCAGCTGGCGGCAAGACATCGCGATCGCACATTGATGGAAGTAGACCCCGAGCGTGAGGTCGACGGGGTTGTCGAGGACCCCGAAGGCCTTCATGTAGTTGGCAAGTGCGTGATTGCGGTATCCCGTTTGTTGCTCAGATGCCGCCACAGTCTCGTCGATCGAGATTGATGTGTCGCCAGCCAGATATCTCATGAACCACAGGATTTCGCCGAGCGCCTCGCGGGGGCGATGGGTGGACAGGATGACGTCGGTAACGGCGATTGCGCCTGCATTTATAAACGGGTTGCGGGGCTTTCCACGCTCGAATTCAAGTTGGACAATCGAGTTGAACGGCGAACCTGACGGTTCGCGGCCAACCCGGTGCCAAAGCCGGTCACCAATCTTGCCCAATGCAAGTGTGAGCGTGAATACCTTCGATATGCTTTGAATTGAAAACGGCTCATCACAATCACCGCCGGCCGCGACGTTTCCATCAGCATCGATAACTACCAGTCCGAATGAATTGACGTCGGCTCTGGCCAGTTCTGGAATATAAGTTGCTACTTCACCGCGATCGGTTCGCTGCCGTATCCGCTCGGTGATTTCTGTTACGACTTGCTGCAGATCGGGCGACGTATTGCTCATGTGACCCTACTTGGTGCGACTGTATTCGTGAGTGCAAATGATCGTATTCGAACGTTCAGGCGGCTGACGCATTTGGAACCGAACACAGCCTTTGACGCAATCGGTTTGGTGGCGGAGCCGATTTCCGCACCTGGGCCGACGACACTTGTGGCAAAAAAGCGCCGCGCCGTTCCGTCGGTGAGGGACTGGGGTGGCCGAGCTGGCAAGTACTATCGTGCGTCGTCGCCTCTCCCATTGACCGTCATGTCGCGGTAGCGGTTGCGCCAGACACGGACGTCGATGCGATCCCGCTCGGGGCAAATTTTGCCAGTGCCGCGAAGCCGTTGATTACGGCCAATCGAACAACCGTCACTTCGTGTTATGGTTAGTGTGACCACCCCTCCTGCAGCTTGGCAGCGGTTAAAAAAGGCACTCGTGGATGGGACGCAGCTTGCGACTGACACAGCGCCGGACCGTGGCCTTGACCGCCCTCGCCCTTGCTCTGAGCGGGAGCTTGGCGAACACGTCGGCGTTGGCGCAGACGAGCCGATCAGCGGCTGTCGCGCGCGGCCTTGCGATCGTGCAGGACAATTGCAGCCGCTGCCACGCGGTCAGCTCCTCCGACGCGAGCCCGTTGGCGAAGGCGCCGCCGTTTCGCGAGCTTCACAAAAAGTACAACGTCGAGGGGCTCGCCGAAGCGCTGGCGGAGGGCATCGTCACCGGCCACAGCGACATGCCCACGTTCGCGTTCGACCCGCCCGATGTCGATGCCATTATCCAATACCTGAAATCGCTGGAGTGACGGCGTGACGGCTGCGCGGAGCAACCCCGGCACGCTTGCTGCCTCAGCTATTGGCCAGCTTTGCCTCGAGCGCGGCGAGCCGGGCCTCGAGTGCGGCGTTCTCGGTGCGCGCCTTTGACGCCATCGCTTTGACGGCCTCGAACTCCTCGCGCTGAACTACGTCGAATTCGCGCAACACCCGTTCGCCTTGCGACCGCACGATGCCCTGCACCTCGCGCGCGGCCCCTTGCGCGGCCCCCGCAGCGTCTGTCATCAGCTTTGCAACATTGTCGAGGAAAGGGTTGGTGGTCTGGGTCACGCGGGGCATCCTTCGGGGCTGTCCAATTGTTTGGGCCGAACCGTACCAGACCGGCTCGCATGGCGCAAAGTGGCGCGACTGTCTTGTGATCGAGGAACCATGCCTGATTTGCCCATGCCTGATATGCCGCTCGTCATGACGCTGCTGGCAATCCCGTTTCCCGACATCGATCCCGTTGCGTTCTCGTTCGGGGCGTTCAGCGTCAAATGGTACGGACTGGCATATATGGCGGGTCTGCTGCTCGGCTGGCTCTACATCCGCCGCCTGCTGTCGACCCCGACGATCTGGCCCGGCGGCAAGCCCCCGTTCGATGTCGCCAAGGTAGACGACCTGCTTATTTATATGACCGTCGGCGTGATCATCGGTGGGCGGCTCGGCTCCGTGCTGTTTTATGAGCCGCAGTATTATCTCCAGAACCCGCTCGAAATTCTGATGATCTGGAAGGGCGGTATGGCTTTCCACGGCGCCCTACTCGGTACTGGCGCTGCCATCTGGCTGTTTGCCCGCCGCAACGGCGTGTCGATGTGGTCGACGATGGACGCATGTGCTGCCGCCGTGCCGATCGGCCTTTTGTTCGGCCGCCTCGCCAATTTTGCCAACGGCGAACTGTTCGGGCGCCCTACAACCGTGCCGTGGGCGATGATCTTTCCCCGCGTCACAGATACCTATCCGCAATTCGCCGCCATTGAGCCGACCGGCCGCCATCCCAGCCAGCTTTATGAAGCGCTGGGCGAGGGGCTGATCCTTTTCCTCGTGTTGCGCTGGCTGACGCACTCGAAGCTGGCGCTGGCGCGGCCCGGCATCGTCGTGGCGGTGTTCATGATGGGTTATGCGGTTGCCCGCTCGACATGCGAACTGTTCCGTCAGCCCGATCCGAGCCACGCCTTCACGGTCGGCCTCCTGACGCCGGGCATCGTCTATTGCATTCCGATGTTCCTGCTTGGGCTGCTGTTCTACCGGATGGCAACCCGACGCACGCCAGCGACCGCCGTGCTGGCGGTCTAGATGGGGTGGCAGACACCTTGAGCGATTATGATCCCGCCGAGCGGCGATCGACGCCGCTGGCGATCCGCCTGTGCGAGACGATGCCGCCTGAGGGGCTACCGCTTGCCGACTATATGCGCGTGTGCTTGCTCGACCCCGAACACGGCTATTACAACCGCCGTTCCGTGCTCGGCCGCGACGGCGATTTCATCACCGCGCCCGAAATCAGCCAAGCGTTCGGCGAGTTGATCGGCCTTTGGGCTGCCGTAACGTGGCGTCAGATGGGCGCGCCGTCGGCATTCGACCTGATCGAACTCGGGCCGGGTCGCGGTACGCTGATGGCCGACGCGCTGCGAGCGGCACACCGGGTTCCGGGTTTTACCAGCGCGGTCAACTTGCACCTCGTCGAGGCCAGTCCGCGCATGCGGGAGCTGCAACGCGAGACGCTGGCTGATTGCGGCGTCGCACTGGCTTGGGCTGATACGATCTGCGATGATGCTCCTCATGCGGGCTCGGCCCGCCCGGCCATCATCCTTGCCAACGAATTTCTTGATTGCCTGCCGATCGATCAGGTGCGGTGGAAGCGCGGAACGGATGGTGCGTTCGACTGGAGCGTGCGTCACGTCTCGGTGGATAAGGCCGAGTTGATCGACATATGGGTGCCTTTGCTCGACGGCGATCCGCACCGACCGCTGCTTCCGTCGAACCCTCCAGAGTGTGCGATCGTCGAGTTTGCGCATACGGCGCCAGTGATTGCCGCCGTTGCCGCGCGGGCCACTGTAGCGCCGTTGGCCGCGCTGTTCATCGACTACGGCTATGGCGCAGGCAGCAGCGCCACCGGAGCCAGCGGCGATACACTTCAAGCGGTGCGTGCCCACGCCTACGAGCACCCGCTCACGGCGCCGGGCCTCGCCGACCTATCAGCGCATGTCGATTTCGCCGCGCTGGCACGCGACGTCGCACGCCACGGCCTTGCCGTCGATGGCCCAGCCACCCAAGCCGAATTCCTCGGCCGCCTTGGCATCGTCGAGCGGGCCGCGAAGCTGATGGCGTCGAACCCGGGCAAGGCCGCCGCGATCGAAGCTGGCATCGCCCGGCTCATAGCGCCCGGCGGGATGGGCACGCGGTTCAAAGCGCTCGGCATCCGCTCGCCGGATTTGACACGGTTACCGGGGTTGTAGGGGGGTTCTACCTCGCGGCCTTTTCGAGTGCGGCGAACGTGTCGAGGATCAGGGCTTTGCGGTCGAGGTTCAGCGTGTCGGCCTCGCGCTTCTTGACGATGATCGCCTCCCAGGCGTTGGCGAAGTGTGCGAGGCGCGCTTCGCCAATGAGACGGGTCGCAAGGGTCGCATCCTGCCCGGCTTTTGCTACCCCGCCCTTTGCTAC